>JANNNE010000157.1:0-5273 GCA_031398385.1 Ideonella sp. | reverse complement strand
CAGTGCCTCGACCAACTCCTTCCGTGTCGTCATGCTGATTTGCCTCATCACGTTGCGCCGCTCCCGCCGGACAATCCGACGGGTAGCAACTTACGTGAGGCAACAGGTCAGCACGGGTAGCAATTCTGATGAGTCAATGCGCCGCCTCCGTTGAATTGTCCGCTCTCATCAGCGCTGGGGGCACGGTTGGGGGCAGGGTGGCTGCACGCTACATCACCAAGTGCCGCAATTCCTCGCTTCCAAACGATCTTCTTGATTCCTCCGGCCGTCAAGAGCAAGAATGAAAAGGCCCCGAAAGGGGCCTTTTTCATAGGTAAAACGGCAAAGCCGTCGTCTCATGAAGTCTCACCACATCCCATACAATCTCACCTGTTTTAAGGGGTAGGTAAGGGGTAGAGATGCCACGCAAGGCCAAGGAGCTTTCCGCGCTTGAAGTTCGGCGGCTGAATAGGCCCGGACGTTGGAGCGTGGGCGGCGTCGACGGGTTGGCCTTGCAGGTGACGGCTGCGGGGGCCAAGAGCTGGGTCTTGCGCATTTCCGTCGCCGGTCGGCAACGAGAAATGGGACTCGGGAGTTTTCCCACCGTTCCGCTCGCGGATGCAAGAGACAAGGCGAGACAGCAGCGGGTTCAACTAGAACAGGGTGGGGATCCGATTGCTGCGCGGCAGATGGCGATCAATCTGGCGGTCGCGCAGAGAGACCTGCAGCAGACGTTCGCCAATGTCGCTGCGCTGTACATCAGCCACCATGAAAAGTCCTGGAAAAACAGCAAGCACGCTGCCCAATGGCGTTCGACATTGCAGGCGTATGCCGAGCCCGTGATCGGACAGCTGATGGTGCGGGACATCGCGACACCCCACGTGCTCAAGGTTCTCGAGTCGATCTGGAGCACCAAGACTGAAACTGCGTCGCGGGTCAGATCCCGAATCGAGCTCGTACTCGACTTCGCGGCTGCTCGGGGTCTCCGAGAAGGTCCGAACCCGGCACGCTGGCGTGGCAACCTCGACGCTGCCTTGCCGAAGGCTTCGAAGGTTCAACGTCAGGGCGAGATTGGACGTGGATCGCGCGCTCGAGAATGTGGTGAGCATCAGCGGGCCTCGACCGCTTCTGCGCAGGGTCAAGTAACGGTGGATGCTGGCGTGGGTTGCCCTTCTTCCCAGCTGACAGCCTGCGCCTCCGCTCGGACCCTGGCCAGCTTTAGATAAGGTTAGAACACGTTCGCGCTCCGCTGACGTTTAGCGTCCCGCTCACGAGGTGTCGCGCAACATCCTGCGCCAGTTAAATAAAGATCAACGCAGCGTGAATCGACGCGATTGGTCCCGGGTCATGAAAGCCGCAGCATGCTCAGTTGCAAGCAACGCTCACCCGTCGCCAGGCGATACGTCGGCAGTTCCTGCTCGTCAGATTGAGATGCTGCACGGGGTACGGCGCATGCGGCGCCGCCGACGGTCTTCGTTGCGGCCAACAGCGACCGGACGTTCCGCGTCGCGATTCCCGACCTGACCATGGCGCTCTTCGCCCGGCTGACCGTCGCCGTCCAGCGCGAGGCCCCCGGAGTCACGATGGAATGGGTGCCGCGTGACGACCACACCTCGCTCGCCGCAGCCGAAGGGCGGATCGACATCGCCCACATGCCGACGGTCATCGCAATGCCGGACGGGATCGAGGCGGAGTCGACCGGATCGTTTTGCTGGGCCACATGCGCGCACCGAGGCCATCGGGCCGTCAAAGGCTTCGGCGCCGCCGGTTGGCGACGTTATGCGCATGTCGCCGTGCGCGTAGATGCATCGATGACCGGGAATTACTGGTAGCGGGCAAGCCGTGCTGCGCGCCGCGCAGTTGCTGGAAAGGCGACGGCACGCCGCCGGAGTGAGCTGCAGCGTGCGCATCGTTTACCGCCGAGCAGATCGATGAAGGCCTCGTCGAGCAGTTCCTGGACTTTCATCTGCAGCGCTGCGACTGTCATGTTTCGGCGTCCCGGCGTTCGAACCGGTTCGCGCGCAGAGCGCGAACGAGGCGAAAGTTGCTTCAGCCGCCGCCAACGAAGAACAGCGCCTTGGACATCTCCAGCAACTGTTCGTTGGTCAGCATGCCCTTCTTGGCGCGCATCTTCTCGGCTTTCTCGTCGTAGGCCTTCTCAATCATTTTCATGAATTCGGCCTTGGAAACCATGCCATCCTTGTTGCGGTCCATGACCTTCATCTCGCGCAGGCGTTCATAGAGGCTTCCGTCCGCAAGCACCGCGCCGCTGCCGGCTGCCATTGCCAGACCGACGATCATGGCGCGTCCAAAATTTTTTGCGTTCATTTCTGACTCCGAATAGTTAGGAAGGTTGTACCGGCGGGCGAGGTCGCTTTCCGGTGAATTGCCGAGGTGAAACGGACACCACCGGTATTTGCGGAGTCGGCCTCCAATCCACTTCATTACATCTGCGCCTCACTTTAAGGATCAGATTCGATCCCCGACATTCGTTCGGGACCATGGCGATTTGGCATGCACCCATCGATTTATCCGCCCGAGGCCTGGTGGACAGTTGCCGAGGGACGGTGTCCGTGGGTGGAGATCTGGACGGCCGGCGCACCGCGCTCGTCTATGCGTGCGAATGGATCGCTGCGCGCTGGCCCAAGGTCGACGACACGGCGATGGCGGTCCCTCACAAACGTAATCCGGTGAACACATCGAGCATCTGGTCAACCGCTGGCATGCCGAACAGATCCCCCCCGCGCCAGAATGGTTGTCGTTCCTTTAGATCTTGTATCCGGGGTTCGGACTCTCACATAGTGGTGGGAGGCGGTGGAGCTTGTGGGCGAAGGGTCAGGTGGCGTCTTGAGGGACGTCGGCTTTGGTGCCTTTGCGAGCTTGCTCGCTTGGCCTCGGCCGTGCTGCGGCTGAAGCGGATCGACTCGTTGCCTGTTTCGACGATGTGGCAACGATGCATGAGCCGGTCCAGCAATGCAGTGGTCATCTTTGCGTTGGGCGCATCAACGATTTGCTGCGCGGGCGTGTACCGCGGTTTTCGCTCGATGCGCTCGTAAAGATCGCGACAGCATCGGGCCGGCGCGTGAGTGTGGAGCTCGAAGTGGCCTGAACGCGGAAGCGGGCAGCCGAGCGTTCACTCGCGAGATTTCGACATGCCACATGTGTCGCCGAGAAATCGACGAAAGCGCCGCAAACGGTACACGTCGGCAGTGGACTCAATCAGCGTTGCCTTAGTTCAGACCTGCACGCCCCTATTGCTACGCAGCAGGGCGATTCCGATGCCGACGAACCACAGGGTCTGCGAAAGGCCGAACAACATGCTCAGGCCACGCAGCGGCGGGATCACGGTGAGCACCCCGCAACTGCCTACGACCAGGCCCAGCCAGCCGAGTGGCGAGCGAGCCGAGCCGCGCAGTCCGACGATGCCGAGCAACAGCACCCAGACCCCGCCGACCACCTCCACGCCGCCGCCCAGCCCGTCCTGGACGATGGTCAGCACCTGCCAGACACTCAGAGCCAAGGTCGCGTCCTTGACCTGCAGCGATGCGACGGCGCTCAGCCCGACGCTGGCCAGCATGCCACTGGCGATCACCAGGCCGGCCCAGATATAGCCGAACGGGCTGGCTACCCGCATCAGCGCTTCGTTGCCTGCATGCAGCCGCTGATGCAACGCCGTGGTCAGCAGCACAAGCGCCAGGCCGAAGCCGACATGGATCAGCAGGTTCACGGCCTGGAACGAGGCTTCACGTTCCAGCACAAATGCGAGGCGGCGCGCTGTGTTCCAGCCCTCGGTGTCGCCGGGGTCGAGCCACACTGCCATGGCCGTGAAGCCGACAACATAGCTCAGCGCCTCGAACAGGGCAGCCAGGCCTCCCCAGGTCTGCAGCTTGTCTCGCGTCGTGCGCATCCAGGGAACAAGTGCGTCAGCTCTGCTGCGCGCCGGCGTCACCGGCATTGATCATCCAGGGCGTGCCGAAGCGGTCGACGCACATGCCGAAGCCGTCCGCCCAGAAGGTCTTGACGTAGGCCATCTGCACCATGCCACCAGCCGACAGCGCGTCGAAGATCTTTCTGCCTTCCTCCGCGGTCTTGTAGGAGAGCGAAACAGTCATGCCTTTCATCGGCTCGAACGGCATCCCCGGCGGCATGTCGGACGCCATCAGGCGATTGCCATCGAGCGTCATCGAAGCGTGCATGACGCCGTCGCCTTCGACCTTGGGATGCCCGGGATCGGGCGGTGCTTCCGAATACAACATCATCATCTCGATCTTGCCGTGGAGCGTCTTCTCATAGAAGCGCATCGCCTCCGCGCAATTGCCATTGAAGGACAGGTAAGGCTCGAACTGGGCCATGTCGGATCTCCTTTCCAGCGGGTTGTGACGGGCACAATGATGCCACCGTTGCCGCTTCATGGGCGGCCGGATTTTCCTCCTTGATCTCATGCTGCGCATGGCCGGCGGTCCATGTTTTCACTCGGCCGGCAGGCCGCCGCGACGGCAAATCCGAGACTCAGTGGCGGGCGCGCGGTTGACGTTGCGCCTTTGCCAGGTCGATGAATGCGCGCGTCTTCGACGGTGGCTCGCCCCGGCCAGGCCAGGCGACGTACAGCGTGACCTGCGGCAACTTCAGCGATGGCAGCACGCGGACCAGACGGTCGGCCGTCAGTTCGGGCTCCGATACGAATGAAGGCGCGGCGAAGATGCCCGCACCAGCAACCGCCAGTGCCCGCCCGCCGGCATTGCTGGTGGTGCCGAGCGTTCGATGCATCCGCACCGATTGCTTGCCGTCGCGCGTGTGCAATGTCCAGGGATGCGGGATCAGCGTGAAGGCGATCCAGGAATGCGACGCGAGGTCCTCCAGACGCTTCGGAGTGCCTCTTTCTTCAAGGTATCTGGGGGCTGCCACGCACCAGACATCAAACTCGGCCAGGCTCACAGCGCGCAGGCTCGAATCACGTCGAAGCGTGGTGCGCAGGCTCAGGTCCATGCCTTCGGTCACCAAATCCAGCAGGCGATCGCTCGGGCGGTACGCCACCTGCATGCCGGGATGCTGGCGCAGGGAGTCGGTGACCAGCGGCGCGACATAGCTGGCGGTGGCTTCTGCCGAGGTGATGTGCAGCACACCGGGCAGTTGCGCGGCCTGGCGGCGTGCACGAACGGACAGCTGCTAACTAAGCCTGTTCCAGCAGCGCACGCCCGTCATGCAGCAGCGCTGTACCAGCCTCGGTGACTGCGAGCCGACGCGTGGAACGATGCAGCAGCTGCACGCCCAGCTCCCGCTCCAGCGTGCTGACG
>JANNNE010000145.1:0-64587 GCA_031398385.1 Ideonella sp. | reverse complement strand
GTGCGGTCGAGCTTGTGGAAAACCCGCCACGCGCTGCAATTGGGACAGCCGCTTTGCCAGCCGCACTCGCCACATTGCAGCACCGGCGCATAGCCGCGACGGTTCAGGAACAGCAGGCTTTGCTCCCCACGGTCGATGCGCAGGCGCAGGGCTGCCAGCAGGCCGGGTGACAACACCTGCGGTTGATTGCCCTTGGGCAGCTGCGCCATGTCGACCAGCCGCACGACCGGCAGCGCGGCATCGCCAATCCGCGACGGCATCTCCAGCCGCAGATACCGCCCCTCTTCGGCACGTTGCCAGCTCTCGAGCGACGGCGTCGCCGACCCAAGCAGCACCGTCGCGGATTCGAGGCGACCCCGGTAGACCGCCAGATCGCGCGCCGAATATCGCGCGCCCTCCTGCTGCTTGTACGAGGCGTCGTGCTCTTCGTCGATGACGATCAGACCGAGCCTGGGCATCGACGCGAAAATGGCCAGCCGCGTGCCGAGCACTAGGTCGGCATGGCCCAGATGTGCCAGCAGCCAGTTGCGCAAGCGCTGCGCCGGGGTCAGCCCGCTGTGCAGCGAGACGATCAACCGACCGGCAAAACGCTCGGCGAACCGCGCTTCGAGCTGTGGCGTCAGGTTGATCTCCGGCACCAGCAGCAAGGCCTGCCTGCCTCGATCCAGCGCATCAGCGGTGGCCTGGAGGTAGACCTCGGTCTTTCCGCTGCCGGTGCTGCCGTGCAACAGGACGGTCCGGGCTGCCGCCCGATCGTTAGACCGGCCCAGCGTGGCCAGGCATTCGACCGCCTGCATCTGTTCGATGCTGAGCGCAGGCGCTTCGGAGCCGACCCGCCCGGCCAGTTCGGCCCGGGCCTTCGTCAGACCTTGCTCGAGCTTCGAGATCCGGCGTTTCAGCTGCACGTCGTCGAGCTTGCGCAGTTCGGGTGGCAAGACCGACAGCGCCACTTCACCGATGCCGCGCTGGTAATAGGCGGCGCTGAACTCGACCAGCGCTCGCCAGGCGTCGGGTAAGGGCGGGAGGCTCGCCAGGACGCCGACGATCGGGCGGATCGGCGATGGCGCGGCCGGTTGGCCGCCGTCGGTTAGGGCGGCGCCGATCGGCTCCCGGTCCGGCGCAAGACCCCAGACCATCCCCGCGACCTCGCGCGAGCCCAGCGGCACCCGCACCAGCGAGCCGGCAGCCAGCGCGGCCGGTGCGAGGTAATCGAGTGGCACTGCCAGGCCGCTGTGCTGCGGCGCCTCGACGGCCACGGACAGCCGATGGACTGGCGTGAGGGGCACGCTCGACATCGCTGGCAAGTTACCGCGGAAAGCTCATCAAAACCTCATCAATCGCGTCTAAACCCATGATTGGATTCGCCTTTTCAAGGTTTCCACTCAAACTGTGGATAACTTTGTGGGCAACCTGCCCGCAGCGTCGCTAAATGCTTGATCTTGCTGGTCAAGCCTTCAGTTGCCCACTTTCGCAGCACCTTTGAACATCCAATGAAATCAACGGCTTGCGGCGATTTACCAGTTTGGTGCTGATGCGGCGCAGCAATTCCAGGGCTAAAGAACCTGGAACGCCGTATTTGGGGATAAGTCAAGGGCTGCAAGCTGGAATGGCAACACTTTTTTCGCTTGACAAGCGGCCGATCGGCCGCTTTCCAGCATTTACGGGGCTTGCGGGCCCGCACCCGGAAATACCCTGATTGCCAGGTGCCCGGTGGAGTCGCTGCGGCCGCGCCGCGCGCACCGATTCAATTGCGCTGCCTCACTCGACGCGAGTGCAGGTGCACGGCGTCGACCAATGCGGTGACGTGATCGGGCGGCGTATGTTGGCTGATGCCATGACCGAGGTTGAAGATATGACCGGCGGTTGTGCCGTCCGCATCGGTCGGTGGGCCGAACGACTCGAGCAACTTCACCACTTCTGCCTCGATCCGTGCCGGTGGCGCAAACAGGACGTTGGGATCCAGATTGCCCTGCAAGGCGACCCGGTTGCCGACCTGGCGGCGTGCCGCGCCGAGGTTGACGGTCCAGTCCAGACCCAGCACATCGGGCCGCAGCTGCGCCATCTCGTCGAGCCACAGCCCACCACCCTTGGTGAAAATGATGCGCGGTATGTGCACGCCCTCATGGTGAGTCGGCAACTGGCTGAGCACACGGCCGGTATAGGCCAGGCTGAATTCCTGGAACGCCCCGTCGGCGAGCACGCCGCCCCAGCTGTCGAAGATCATCACAGCCTGCGCGCCCGCGGCAATCTGCGCATTCAGGTAGGCCGCTACCGCGTCGGCGTTGATCGCCAGCATGTGATGCATCAGGTCGGGCCGCGAATACAGCATGCTCTTGACCAGACGATAGTCGTCGGAGCCGGCGCCTTCCACCATGTAGCAGGCGAGGGTCCACGGACTGCCGGAAAAGCCGATCAGCGGAACCCGGCCATCGAGCGCCTTGCGAATCGAGGTGACCGCGTCGAACACATAGCGCAGCTTGTCCATGTCTGGCACGGCCAGCGCCTTGATGGCCACTTCATCACGCACCGGCGAGGCGAATTTCGGGCCCTCGCCGAGCGCAAAACTCAGCCCGAGGCCCATCGCATCCGGAACGGTCAGGATGTCGCTGAACAGGATGGCGGCATCGAGCCGGTAGCGTTCCAGCGGCTGCAGCGTGACTTCGGTGGCGTAATCGGTATTGGTCGCCAGTCCCATGAAACTTCCGGCCCTGGCGCGGGTCGCTCGGTACTCGGGCAGATAACGACCGGCCTGGCGCATCAGCCAGATCGGCGTGTGGTCGGTCGGCTCGCGACGGCAGGCGCGAAGAAAGGTGTCGTTTCGAAGCGGTGCAAACATCAGCGAATTATCATGCCCACTCACCCCAGACCGGAGGATTCCATGCTCGCCGACAACATCCTGCAGACCATCGGCAATACACCGCACATCCGCATCCAGCGCCTGTTCGGATCCGCAGCCCGGGTTTTCATCAAGAGCGAGCGCAGCAACCCCGGCGGATCGATCAAGGACCGGATCGCGCTCGCAATGGTGCAGGCCGCCGTCGATTCGGGGCAGTTGAAGCCCGGCGCGACCATCATCGAGCCGACCTCGGGCAACACCGGCGTCGGGCTGGCAATGGTCGCGGCCGTGATGGGTTATCCGCTGATCCTGGTGATGCCCGACAGCATGAGCGTGGAGCGTCGCCGCCTGATGCTGGCGTATGGCGCCCGATTCGAACTGACGCCGCGCGAGAAGGGCATGAAAGGCGCCATCGCCCGTGCGCAGGAACTGCTGAGTGAGAAACCGGGCTCCTGGATGCCGCAGCAGTTCGAGAATCCGGCCAATATCGAGGTGCATGCACGCACCACCGCAGCCGAGATCGCCGCCGATTTTCCGGACGGTATCGATGCCCTGATCACCGGCGTCGGCACCGGTGGCCACATCAGCGGCTGCGCGCAGGTGCTGAAGGCCAGGTGGCCGAAGCTGAAGGTCTTCGCCGTCGAGCCGGCGGCCAGCCCGGTGATCAGCGGCGGAGCGCCGAGCCCGCACCCGATCCAGGGCATCGGTGCCGGTTTCATTCCAGCCAACCTGCTGACCGATCTGCTCGACGGCGTGATCCAGGTCGATGCCGAGCCGGCGCGCGAGATGGCGCGCCGCTGCGCCCGCGAGGAAGGCATGCTGGTCGGCATTTCGTCCGGCGCCACGCTGGCGGCCATCGAGAAGAAGCTGCCCGACCTGCCGGCCGGCGCGACCGTGCTCGGATTCAACTACGACACCGGCGAGCGCTACCTGTCGATCGAAGGATTCCTGCCGGCGGAATAAAGCTCGATGGGGATTGGCCGATATCGGGAGGGTAGCCCACCCACCTCGAACCCGGCCAGGAATCCCCCATGCAAGCCACGAAGTACCGCCTCGTCACCCGCAGCGATTTCGACGGGCTCGTCTGTGCCGTCCTGCTGAAGGAACTCGACCTGATCGACGAGATCAAGTTCGTGCATCCGAAAGACATGCAGGATGGCAAGGTCGCGATCACCGATCGCGACATCACGACCAACCTGCCGTATGTCGCCGGCGCCCATCTGGTGTTCGACCATCATTCGTCGGAAACCATTCGCAATGGCGAGATTCGCCACCACAACCACATCATCGACGCCGCCGCGCCATCGGCGGCCCGGGTCGTCTACGACCATTACGGCGGCGCCAAGACCTTCCCGCGAATCTCGCCCGACATGATGGCGGCGGTCGACAAGGCCGATTCGGCGCAGTTCAGCCGCGACGAGATCCTTGGCCCCAAGGGATGGGTGCTGCTGAACTACCTGATGGATGCCCGCACCGGGCTCGGGCGTTTTCGCGATTTCCGGATCAGCAACTACACGCTGATGATGGACCTGATCGACTACTGCGCGACCCACGGCATCAACGACATCCTCGGACTGCCCGACGTCAAGGAGCGGGTAGAGCTGTACTTCGAGCAAGCCGACAAGGCTCGCCAGCAGCTCGAGCGATGCAGCACGCTGCACGGCAACCTGGTAGTGCTGGATCTGCGGAACGAGGAAACCATCTGGGCAACCAACCGCTTCATGATCTATGCGCTGTTCCCGTCGGCGAACATCTCGATCCACGTGTTGTGGGGCGTCCAGAAAAGCAATACGGTGTTCGCGACCGGCAAGTCGATCCTGGACCGCGGCAGCCGGACCAACGTCGGAGAGCTGATGCTGAAACACGGCGGCGGCGGGCACCATGCCGCCGGCACCTGCCAGGTTGAGAACGATGCGGCAGGCCGGGTGCTGGGCGAGCTGATCTCGAGCATCAACGCCGACGGCTGAAGCGTCGAAGGCGCGCCGCTGATTCCTGGGGCACTCGCGGACCGGGCTTATCGGGTTCCGCGGCGTCGCACTGCCCACGCCGCGCAAATAGCGCGCGGAGACCGGCCGGCTTGCGGGTAGCATCCAGGCTGTTTTCCACCGGAGCTCCTGCAATGATTCGACGTTCCTGGCTCGTGCCGATCTTGCTGGCAGCCGCCACTGTCTTGACCGGTTGTGGCTACAACGATTTCCAGCGCCTGGATGAAGAAGTGAAGGCCGCCTGGTCGGAGGTGCTGAACCAGTATCAGCGGCGCGCCGACCTGATTCCGAACATCGTCGCCACGGTCAAGGGCGAAGCCAATTTCGAGCAGGAGACCCTGACCAAGGTGATCGAGGCCCGTGCAAAGGCCACCTCGATTCAGGCCACGCCCGAGCTGGTGAACGACCCGGCCGCGTTCAGCCGGTTCCAGCAGGCGCAGGGCGAAGTCAGCAGTGCGCTGAGCCGACTGCTGGTGGTCAGCGAGCAGTACCCGAACCTGAAGGCCAACCAGGGCTTCCAGGATCTTCGGGTCCAGCTCGAAGGCACCGAAAACCGGATCACGGTGGCCCGCAACCGGTTCATCAAGGCGATTACCAGCTACAACGTGCTGGTGCGCAGCTTTCCGAGCAACCTGACCGCAATGGTCCTGAGCTACGAACTGAAGCCGACCTTCACGGTGCAGAACGAAGCGCAGATCTCGTCGCCACCGACGGTCGATTTCGGCAAACCCGCATCGAAGTGAGCGCGCACGGCCCGGTTTCGACGACCACAGCACCCCGCAGCCTCGTGTCCGGCTGGGCCGCCCTGCTGGCTTGCTTGGTCGCCTTGCTGCTCAGCGGCTTGCCGACCTCACTGCGGGCGCAGGACGTGTTGCCGGTGCCGCCGCTCAGCGGTCGGGTAGTCGACCAGAGCGGCACCCTCGACGACGCGCAGCGACGGGCCCTCGAGGCCAAGCTCGCGACACTCGAATCGCAAACCGGCAGCCAACTTGTGATCCTGATAATCGCGACGACGGCGCCGGAAGATATCGCCGCCTATTCGCAGCGCGTCGCAGACCAATGGAAGCTCGGCCGCCGCGAGGTCGGCGACGGCGTGTTGATCGTCAGCGCCCAGGGTGACCGGCAGATCCGCATTGCGGTTGCGAAGACACTCGAAGGCGCGATCCCGGATCTGGCTGCCAAGCGCATCATCGACGAGCAGATCACGCCGGCATTTCGCCAGGGCGATTTCGCCGGTGGACTGAACCGGGCCATCGATGCCCTGGCGTCGCAGATACGCGGAGAGTCGCTTCCCCCGGTTGCCGCTGATCGAGGAATCGGCAACGGCGGCTTCGACCTGGGGTCACTGCCGATGATCTTCTTGGTCGCCGTTCCGTTGATCGGCGGCATCCTGAGCGCCATGCTGGGTCGGCTACTGGGCTCGCTGGTCACGGCGTCGGCGGTCGGTGGCATCGGCTGGTTCCTGTCCGGAAGCCTGCTGCTGGCGGTTGCAGGCGCCATCGTCGCGATCATTCTGGTTGGCGTGCTCGGCGTCGGCATCGGTGGCGGACGAGGCAGACGCGGCGGCTCGTCGCCCGTCATCTGGGGCGGCGGTACCGGCGGAATGGGTGGTAGCAGTTGGGGCGGCGGTGGCGGAGGCGGGTTCAGCTCGGGCGGCGGCGGGGATTTCGGCGGGGGCGGCGCCTCCGGAAGATGGTGAGCGCCGTGCGGAGGGCCGCATGAACCGATGGCTGCGCATGCTTCGCCACCGCTTGCTGGACGAGCACCACGCGCGACGGGTGATCGGCACCCAGGGTCTGGACCGGATCCACGCTGCAATCAACCGCAGCGAACTGACGCACAGCGGCGAGATCCGTGTCTGCATCGAAGCCGGCTTGCCACTGTCTTATCTGTGGCGCCATGCAGATGCCCGTGAACGGGCCATCGCAATGTTTGGCAAGCTCGGCGTCTGGGACACCGAGGCCAACAACGGCGTGTTGATCTACCTGCTGCTGGCCGACCACCGCATCGAGATAGTCGCCGACCGGGGCGTGGAGCGCCATGTCGGTGACGCCGGCTGGCGCGCCATCGTCGAGCACTTGGCCGCGGCTTGTCGAAACGGCCAGTTCGAAGCCGGCATCATCGACGCGATCGGTGAGGTGGACCAACTGCTGCGCCGGCATTTCGGCCTTGCAGAAGGCCAGCGCAACCCGGACGAATTGAGCAACCTGCCGGACGTGCGATAGGCGCCCGAAGCCGCGTGCCAGCGGCTATCGGAGCCGCGGCCTCAGCGGCGTGGCCGACTCGATCTGAAGATCCACACCCCGGCCGCCACCGCTGCACCAAGCGTGCCGACGATCAACACGCGGCGGATCGTGCGTCGCGCCAGGATGGCACCCACCAGCGATACCAGGACCGGATAGCGTCGCGCGATCAGCACAGCCTGCATCACACCGGTACCAACACTGGCGGCAACCGATCGATGTAGTTGGGCGGAGGGCGCGCCAGCTTGCGGCCGGAACAGGACATCGCCCACCGCGTCAGGCAGGATCGAACGCGCGGCCCCCGTCAGGATTTGTCGGGGGCTGGCAGCCGTTCGAACCACCGCCATGTCGTGCCCCCACTGGACACGTTCGAGCGCAATGCGCGTCAGCAGCAATTGCTTGCGCGCCTGCAGATCGACTTCGTGGTCAGCCATGGGATTAAAAAGGAGTTAAACGAGTCAAAGGTAGTCAGGCGGGACACCACGCAGCGTCGCCGCGTCGCGCTTCAACTCGGAATTGGTCTCGTGCAGCAGCCCGGGATGCGACAGGATCATGTGCCTGACCTTGACGATCAGGATCAAGGCAACCGCCATGTAGATCACACCCATGCCGACGAGACCCATCACGCCGGCACGCGCCCAGAGCAGCAACACCACCGACACCGACAAGGTCACGAGCCCGACCACGAGCAACAACAGCGCCAGCAGCCCGAGCCCCGCCGACTGCACCAGCTGGCGACGCGCGATGCTCAGCTCGAGCGTCGCCAGTTCGAGGCGACATTGGAAAATCGACAACGCCGTGCCGGCAGCCCGGCGCAACGAATCGAAAATACCCGGGTCAGCGCTCATGTCGGCGCCACTCGAGAAACCATCGGCACAATCAGCGGCGATTCATCAACAGGCCGACCACCATGCCGACAGCAGCGGCGGTGGCAATCGACTTCCACGGATGGTCGTGAACGAAGTCGTCGGTGGCTTGTGCAGCCGCCTTGCTTGACGCAACCACCGAATCCTGTGCATCGTGCAGCTTCTCGCGCAGCACCCGCAACTGCTCCATCGCCCGCGCGCGCAACTCGGCCGCCTTGTCACCACTGGCACTGGTGGCCTGATGAAACATGTCTTCGGCGCTGCGGATGGCCTTCTGGACGTCGGTCGACAATTCTTCGTTGGTCGGAGCTGGTGCTTGGTTCATGGTGGCCTCTTGCTTTGTGAAGGGGAAAACCCCGGCGGGGCGACGGGTGTCCTGACAGAAAGACCCGCAAGCGCGCGAAATGTTCCGTTCGATTGTCACTCAAATGACGATGCGGCCCATCAGGCCCCCATGCTCGTCGGTCCGACCCCCCCGGTGGCGGCCGGCGCCCTTATTTTTTCCGATACCGCCGCAAAGCAGCGATCTGCGCGGCCATCGCGGCAAATTCGCTTTGCGCCTTGGCAAAATCGATGTCGCTCTTGGCGTTCTTCATCGCCTCTTCGGCGATCTTCTTCGCTTCCGAAGCCTTGGCTTCGTCGAGGTCGCGGCCCCGGATCGCGGTATCCGCGAGCACCGTGACGATTCCCGGCTGGATTTCCAGGATGCCGCCCGCGACAAAGACGAACTCTTCGGCGCCGTTGTCGGCGCGGGTAATCCGCACCGCGCCCGGACGGATGCGGGTGATCAGCGGGGTGTGCCGAGGATAAATCCCCAGTTCGCCCATCTCTCCGGGCAGGGCGACGAACTTGGCCTCCCCCGAGAAGATGGACTCCTCGGCCGAGACCACGTCAACTTGCAGCGTGCTTGCCATCTGTGGTCCTGTCCAGCGCCTGCGCGCTTCAGTTGATCTTCTTGGCCTTTTCGAAGGCCTCGTCGATGGTGCCGACCATGTAGAAGGCCTGCTCGGGCAGGTGATCGCATTCGCCCGACACGATCATCTTGAAGCCGCGGATGGTTTCCTTCAGCGTCACATATTTCCCCGGCGAACCGGTAAACACCTCGGCCACGTGGAACGGCTGCGACAGGAAACGCTGGATCTTGCGCGCGCGCGCCACAGCCAGCTTGTCTTCCGGCGCCAGTTCGTCCATGCCGAGAATCGCGATGATGTCGCGCAGTTCCTTGTAACGCTGCAGCGTGCCCTGCACCGCGCGGGCGGTGTTGTAGTGATCTTCCCCGACGACGTTCGGGTCGAGCTGCCGCGAGGTCGAGTCGAGCGGGTCGACCGCGGGGTAGATGCCCAGCGAGGCGATGTCACGCGACAACACGACGGTCGAGTCGAGGTGGGCGAAGGTGGTTGCCGGAGACGGGTCGGTCAGGTCGTCGGCCGGCACGTAGACGGCCTGGATCGATGTGATCGAGCCGACCTTGGTCGAGGTGATCCGCTCCTGCAGCCGGCCCATTTCCTCGGCCAGCGTCGGCTGGTAGCCCACTGCCGACGGCATCCGACCCAGCAACGCCGACACTTCGGTTCCGGCCAGCGTGTAGCGGTAGATGTTGTCGACGAAGAACAACACGTCCTTGCCTTCGTCGCGGAACGACTCGGCGATCGTCAGGCCGGTCAGCGCGACGCGCAGGCGGTTGCCCGGCGGCTCGTTCATCTGGCCGTAGACCATCGCGACCTTCGAATCCTCGAGTTTCTCCAGATTCACGACGCCGGAGTCCGACATCTCGTGATAGAAGTCGTTGCCTTCGCGGGTGCGCTCGCCGACGCCGGCGAAGACCGACAGGCCGCTGTGCGCCTTCGCGATGTTGTTGATCAGTTCCATCATGTTGACGGTCTTGCCGACACCGGCGCCGCCGAACAGTCCGACCTTGCCACCCTTGGCGAACGGACACACCAGGTCAATCACCTTGATGCCGGTTTCCAGCAGGTCCTGCGACGGGCTCAGCTCGTCATAGGCCGGCGGCTTGCGGTGGATCGATGCGGTCAGCTCCTGGCTGACCGGGCCACGCTCGTCGATCGGACGGCCCAGCACGTCCATGATGCGGCCGAGCGTCGCACGCCCGACCGGCACCGAGATCGGCTTGCCGGTGTTCTGCACCATCAGGCCGCGGCGCAGACCGTCGGACGAGCCGAGCGCAATCGTCCGCACCACGCCGTCGCCGAGCTGCTGCTGCACTTCGAGCGTCAGCTCGGCGCCTTCCATCTTCAGTGCATCGTAGATGCGCGGCAACGAATCGCGCGGAAATTCCACGTCGACCACCGCGCCGATGCATTGGACGATCTTGCCGGAGGTTGCAACTTCAGCCATTGTGTTTTTCCTTAGACCTTTGAATCAGATTCTTTGATGTCAGTACGCTGCGCGGATCAGACCGCAGCCGCGCCGGCGACGATTTCGGACAGTTCCTTGGTGATCGCCGCCTGCCGCGTCTTGTTGTAGACGAGTTTCAGTTCACCGATCACGCTGCCGGCGTTGTCGGTTGCCGACTTCATCGCCACCATGCGGGCCGACTGTTCGGACGCCATGTTCTCGGCGACGGCTTGGAATACCAGCGCCTCGGTGTAGCGCATCAACAACTCGTTGATGACCGACGGCGCATCGGGCTCATACAGATAGTCCCAGCCATGCTTGCTGTCGCTGACCATGCTTTCAGCCGACAAGGGCAACAGCTGCTGGACCACCGATTCCTGCTTCATCGTATTGATGAATCGGGTGTAGCAGAGATAGACCGCGCTCAGCCGGCCTTCCGCATAGGCGTCGAACAAGACCTTGACCGGACCGATCAGCGAATCGAGGTGGGGCTTGTCACCCAGCTGCGTCGCATGCGCGACGACCTTTGCGCCAATGCGGTTCAGAAAGCCGAAACCCTTGTTGCCGATCGCCACAGCCTCGATCTTCGAGCCTTCGGCTTCGACTTCCTTCAGCTTGGCGGTGGTCGCACGCAACAGGTTGGTGTTCAGGCCCCCACACAGACCCTTGTCGGTCGTCACGACGATGAAGCCGACGGTCTTGGCCGAATCGTTGTTCCGCATGAACGGGTGTTTGTATTCGGGCGTCGCCTGCGCCAGGTTGGCGGCCAGACTGCGAACCTTCTCGGCGTACGGGCGCGCCGCGCGCATGCGCTCCTGCGCCTTGCGCATCTTCGAGGCGGCAACCATCTCCATGGCCTTGGTGATCTTCTTGGTGTTCTCCACCGATTTGATCTTGCCGCGTATTTCCTTGCCTGCTGCCATCAGTGGGCTCCTTGTTTGCTAGCGGCGTCGCGGCCGTCGCCAGGCCGCCCCAGGGCGGCTGGGCGCGCCCTCGGGTGGCAGGAACGAAGTGACGTGGGGGCCAACAACATGTCAGGCGAACGATTTCTTGAAGGCGGTCACGGCAGCTGTCATCTCGGCTTCGGCATCCTTGTCGAGCTGCTTCGTATCTTCGATCTTCTTCAGCAGCGCGGCATGGCTGGACTTCAGGAAGCTGTGCAGGCCGGACTCGAACGCCAGCACCTTCTTGACATCGACATCGTCCATGAAGCCCTTGTTGACCGCGAACAGCGTCGCGCCCATCAGCGAGATCGGCAGCGGCGAATACTGCGCCTGCTTCAGCAGCTCGGTGACGCGTGCACCGCGGTCGAGCTGCTTGCGGGTGGCTTCGTCGAGGTCGGACGCGAACTGCGCGAACGCGGCCAGCTCACGGTACTGCGCCAGGTCGGTACGGATACCGCCCGACAGGCCCTTGATGACCTTGGTTTGCGCCGACGAACCGACCCGCGACACCGAGATACCGGCGTTGATCGCGGGGCGGATGCCGGCGTTGAACAGCGAGGTCTCGAGAAAGATCTGGCCGTCGGTGATCGAGATTACGTTGGTCGGCACGAAAGCCGACACATCGCCAGCCTGCGTCTCGATGATCGGCAGCGCAGTCAGCGAGCCGGTCCGGCCCTTGACTTCGCCATTCGTGAAGGCTTCGACATAATCGGCATTGACGCGCGCCGCACGCTCGAGCAGACGCGAGTGCAAATAGAACACGTCGCCCGGATAGGCTTCGCGGCCTGGCGGGCGGCGCAGCAGCAGCGACACCTGGCGATAGGCGACGGCCTGTTTGGACAGGTCGTCATAGATGATCAGCGCGTCTTCGCCGCGGTCACGGAAATATTCGCCCATCGTGCAGCCCGAATAGGCCGACACATATTGCATCGCGGCCGATTCGGCAGCCGAAGCGGCGACGACGATCGTGAACTCCATCGCGCCGTTGGCTTCGAGCGCACGCACCACGTTCTTGATCGACGACGCCTTCTGGCCGATCGCGACGTAGATGCAGGTCATGTTCTGACCCTTCTGGTTGATGATCGTGTCGATCGCCACCGCGGTCTTGCCGGTCTGGCGGTCGCCGATGATCAGTTCGCGCTGGCCACGGCCGATCGGCACCATCGAGTCGATCGACTTCAGGCCGGTCTGCATCGGCTGGTCGACCGATTTGCGGGCGATCACGCCAGGCGCGATCTTCTCGATCGGCGCGCTCATCTTGGCGTTGATCGGTCCCTTGCCGTCGATCGGCGCGCCCAGCGCATTGACCACACGGCCCTTCAGCTCGGGGCCGATCGGCACTTCGAGAATGCGACCGGTGCACTTGACCGTATCGCCTTCGGAGATGTGTTCGTATTCGCCCAAGATCACCGCGCCGACCGAGTCGCGCTCGAGATTCAGCGCCAGGCCAAAAGTCTGCGAGCCATCGGGAGCAGACGGGAATTCGAGCATTTCGCCCTGCATCGCGTCGGACAGGCCGTGCACGCGGCAGATGCCGTCGGTCACCGAGACGACGGTGCCCTGGTTGCGCACGTCAGCCGCGGCACCCAGGCCCTCGATGCGGCTCTTGATCAGTTCTGAAATTTCAGCGGGGTTCAATTGCATGGTCTATCTCCAGTCTTTGCGTTGCACCGTGCACATCCTGCGGGCCGGAGCAGCCGGCAGCGAAGGCGAAGCGCAAGGTCGGATCCGATACGGTGGACAGCGAGTCGGCCGTCAGGCCGTCAGCGCCATCTTCATTTGCTGCAATCTGGCCTTGATCGAGGTGTCGAGTACTTCGTCACCGACCACGACCCGGATGCCGCCGATCAATTCAGGCTCGATTTCGACCCGACCGCTGAGCTTGCGCTTGAATCGCCGCTCGAGCGCCTTCAGCACGTCAGCGAGCTGCGCATCGTCCATTTCGAAGGCGCTGTACACCACCGCCTCGGAAACGCCCGACTGCGCATTGGCCAGTGCATGAAACTGCGATGCAAGTTCCGGCATCGCGGCCAGCCGGCCATTGTCGATCACCGCCTTCAGCAGGTTGGTCGTGGTCGAAGACAAGGGTCGACCGACCACCGAAACGATCAGTTCGAGAACCTGATCCGCATTGCTGAGCGGGCTGTCGGCCAGATGCAGCACCTGCGGATCGGCGGCCACTGCAGCAACCGCTTCGATTTCCGCGACGCTGCCGTTCAGGTCGCCATTCCGGGTCACCTTGAACAGCGCCTCGGCATAGGGACGGGCAATGGTTGCGATCTCGGCCATGCTCAGAGCTCGGTCTTCAGGCGACCCAACAACTCGGCGTGAACACCGGCGTTGACTTCGCGGCGCAGGATCTGCTCGGCACCCTTGATGGCCAGCTGGGCGACTTCGTCGCGCAGGGATTCGCGCGCCTTGATCGATTCCTGCTCGGCTTCGGACTTGGCCGCGGCGACGATTTTCGCGCCCTCTTCGCTGGCGCGGGTCTTGGCTTCCTCGACCATGCTTTGCGCCAGGCGCTCGGCATCGGCCAGGCGCTGGGCGGCGTCGGTTCGAGCGGCCGACAACTGGGCCTCGACACGTTGGTTGGCGGCGCTCAATTCGGCCTTGGCCTTGTCGGCAGCCGACAGGCCTTCGGCGATCTTGGTCGCGCGCTCGTCGAGCGCCTTGGTGATCGGCGGCCACACGAATTTCATCGTGAACCAGACGAGGATCAGAAAGACGATCAACTGGGCGATCAGCGTAGCGTTGATGCTCACGTTATTGCCTCTGCAACAAAAGTAGTGATGGCGGCGGTCAAGCCGCTGCGACTTGCCGGAGCAAGGGCTCTGGCGAGCCGCTTATTTCGGCAGGTTGGCAATCTGCGCCAGGAACGGGTTGGCGGTGGCGAACCACAGCGCGATACCGGTGCCGATGATGAACGCCGCGTCGATCAGACCAGCCAGCAGGAACATCTTGGTCTGCAGTTCATTCATCAGCTCCGGCTGACGCGCAGCCGATTCAAGGTATTTGCTGCCCATGATGCCGATGCCGATACAGGCACCGACGGCGCCCAGACCGATGATCAGACCAGCAGCAAGCGCGACAAAGCTAATGACTTCCATGATGACTCCTTCTTGGGGTTGTATAAAAAGCGGAAAAGATAAAGCGGGGTACTAGCCGAACCACCCCGATCGGGGCGGCGCGCATCCGGTCAATGTGAATCGTGGGCCTGCCCGACATAGACGAGCGTCAACATCATGAAGATGAAGGCCTGCAAGGTGATGATCAGGATGTGGAAAATGGCCCAGGCCGAGCCGGCGACGATGTGGCCCAGGAACAGCGCGATCCCGGTGCCGGTGAGGGCGAACGCGCCACCCATCATCGCGATCAGCATGAAGATCAGCTCGCCCGCATACATGTTGCCGAACAACCGCATGCCGTGCGAAACCGTCTTGGCGACGAATTCGATGATCTGCATCGCGAAGTTGACCGGATACAGGAACCACTTGTTGCCGAACGGTGCGGTAAACAACTCGTGGACCCAGCCACCCGCACCCTTGATCTTGATGTTGTAGAACAGGCTGACCAGCAACACGCCGAGCGACAGCGCCATCGTGATCGACAGATCGGCGGTCGGGACGACACGCATGTAGTCGGGCGCGCCCAGCGCCGGACCAACGACGTGCCAGGCCTGCGGAATCAGATCGACCGGTAGCAGGTCCATCGCGTTCATCAGGAAGATCCAAATGAACACCGTCAGCGCCAGCGGGGCGACCAGTTTGCGGCTGTTGGCGTTGTGGATGATGCCTTTGGCCTGGCTGTCGACCATCTCGACCAGCACCTCGACCGCCGCCTGGAAGCGCCCCGGCACACCCGAGGTGGCCTTGCGCGCAGCCAGCCACAACACCCAGCAGCCGAGCGCACCCAGCACGACCGCGAAGAACACCGAATCGAGGTTGATGATCGAGAAATCGACCACCGATTGCTGCTTGCCATTCTGCAGATGCTGCAGATGGTGGATGACATATTCACCGGCGGTGGGCGCCTGGCCTTCGGTTGCCATTCTTGATCCTGAAAACGAGAAATTCTCAACGTCCGCGCCACAGCAGCGCGAACCAGTTCACCTTGATGCACACCACCATGGTCAGCAACAACGCCGGCCAACTGAGCTGGGGCACCACCCGCGAGGCGATCACCAACAACGCGATCGCCGAACCAATCTTCAACATTTCCCACAGCATGAACCTGAGCGCGGCCGACACGGCCGACGAGGTCCACCGGGTCATCCCGCGTGCCAGCAAGGCACTCGGCACCACCGTGGCGAGGGCACCATACAGTGCCGACCACGCCACCGACGGTTGCCGCGACCAGAGCCACGCCACCGCAACGCAAAGCAAGCCCACGGCAAGCTGCACCCACACCACACGCCACGGCGAAACCATCTTGAGCTTGTCACGGAACTGATGCGCTTCCTGCGCACTCAGAACCTTGAAGGCTCGATCGTCTACCGCATCGTCAAAAGACATCGAATTCGAGGGTAAGAGGACAGGTCGGCGGCCACACCCGCAGGCGAGGCCGCAGGACGTACCGCACAGACAGGCCACATCACCTGCAGCAAAGCCTCGGAATTATACGTGTAAACCCACCCCACCCCAAAATGGGGATGCCGATGTTTCTTCGCCCCAACATCGCGCCCTGTCGGATCGGGCCACGACAAACGAGCTGAGCAGGTTCAGCCGGCAAAGAAATTCGCGGGCAGTCCGGGCACCTCGACACGCACGCTCAACACGCAGCCGGCCAATGGCTGCGCCGCCAGTTCCGCGGGCGGGCGCCCGTGGCTTGCCGTCGTGATGTAGAGCGTTCGCAGATCGGCATCACCGAAACAGACCATCGTCGGGCATTGCACCGGCAAGCGGAGCTCGCGCAGGATTGCGCCGGATGGCGACAGGCGCAACAGCCGGGCGCCCTCGAACATGGCGACCCAGTAGCAGCCCTGCGCATCGACCGCGGCGCCATCGGGTCGTCCGCCGTAATCAGCCAGCGGCTGACCTTCCACGCGCGGCGCGAACTGCGCGAAGCAGCGCTGCCCCGACACGGCACCGGATTGCAGGTCGACATCGAAGCAATCGATTCGATGTGCCTTGGTATCGCTCCAGTACATGGTGCGTCCATCCGGGCTCCAGGCCAGACCATTCGAGACCGTGATGCCGGTGGCGCGCCGCTCGAGTTCGCCGTCTTTGAGACAGTAGAGCGCCGCCAGCGCAGGCTGGCGAGGCTCGTAGATGGTGCCGACCCAGAAACGGCCTTGCGGATCGCATTTGCCATCGTTGAAGCGTTCGAGGGCCGTGTCGTAGGGCGGGTCGACAATCCGGGTGCGGCTGGCGTCTGCGGGATCGAATCGCCACACACCATCGCGCATCGCCAGCAGCAGCTCAGGTCCGGTCGTCGGCGCACAACAGGCCAGGTCGGTCTTGAAATCCCAGCACTCGCTCAGCGCGGTACCCGGGTCCAGGCGGTGCAGCCGATGGCCGGGAATGTCGCACCAGTAGAGCTTCTGCTCGTGCGGGTGCCACATCGGCGATTCGCCCAGCAGGCAGGGCGTTGCGACCGCCACGCGAAGGGCGGGATCCGGCTCGCCGTTCACAAAACGGCGATTTCGATGGACATCGACATCTCGCAGCTCTCGCCGGGCTGCAGACTGCGCAGGCCATGCGCAGTCGGATCGGCCATGTGGATCGCATTCGGTACATGGCTGCACGGCGCGATCGCAAACTGGTCGTCGTCAGGATGGCTTTGCAGCACCAGGTACGAGGTGCCCGCGCGCAGTTGCAGAGAGAAGCGTTCGTCGCGGATGCGGGCCGGCCCGCTC
This sequence comes from Ideonella sp., assembly GCA_031398385.1. GTDB lineage: Bacteria > Pseudomonadota > Gammaproteobacteria > Burkholderiales > Burkholderiaceae_C > Ideonella_A. Next base: position 47,504 of record JANNNE010000145.1, on the reverse strand, counting down.
CAGCCCTCGAAGGCATGGTCGAAATCAAGGTGCGAGACATCGCCGTCGACGCCCGGCTGATTGACCTTGCGGATCGGCAGGCCCGTCACGTCGGCCTCCCAGCGCTGCCCCAGTTCGATGTGCAGACGACTGCGCGCACGTTTCGGGAAGCGCAGCCACCAACCCATTCCGACCGGCTGCGGCGCGACATCGGTGTTGGTCAGGATGAGCTGGATGCCAAGCGCGCTGGGCGTCAGATTCACATGCTCGACCGCCTCGAAGGCGTAGGGCCAGTCGGCGTCGGCCTGGTGACTCAGGCGCATCACCGCATCCTGCGCGGTGTGTGAATCGATGGTCCAGGGGCGCCGCCAGCCCACGCCATGCAAGGCATGCGGCTCGCCAGGCAAGTTCTGCGAAACCGAATGGTCACGACCCTTGAACCGGAAGCGGCCATGGCCCAGCCGGTTGGCATAGGGCAACAGCGGAAAACACGCCGCCTGTGCGACATCATCGAGCTCGGCCGGATCGAGCGAACGCAGGACGGGCGTATCGCGATGCCAGAGTCCGGCGATGCTGGCCCCCAGATCGGCGCGCAACGCCAGGCGCAATGCACCGGCATGTAGATCGAATCGGCCGGCGCGGCTGTCTTCACGTGTCTTGTCGATGGTCATGGAATCAGCCAAGTTCAGCTTTCAGATAGTGAGCGCCCGCAATCGGATTGAAATAGTAGGGCGGAATTTCCTCGAAGCCGAACGAGGCGTAAAGCCCGCGTGCCGATTCCATCTCGTCGAGCGTGTCCAGCAGCACCGAAGAATAGCCTGCGCGCGCGGCATCGTCGATCAGTGCCTGCACCAGCAACCGCCCGATCCCGAAGCCGCGGAATGCCGGGCGCACATACAGGCGCTTCATTTCGCAGGCATTTGCATAGTCGCACTCGGGCAGCGGCCGGAATGCCCCGCATCCTGCAACCGCACCGTCGATGATGGCCAGCAACAATTGGCCGCGCGACGGGGCATAGTCGCCCGGCAGGCCCGCCAGTTCGGTATCGAAATCCTGGAAACACAGGTCGACACCCAGGCTGGCGCTGTACTCACGAAACAACCGTCCACATTCATCGAGCAATTCGGCGCTCGCGGGATAGACCAGCTCGATCAGCGGCCGCTGCGATTCGGCCGCAATTTCAGGGTCGGGGTCTTGAGCCGATTGCACGCATCACTCCTTGGCGCGGCATGCCGATCGACATCCGCCCACGAATGCGCGCAGCGGCGCAGCGCAAGCGATGCAAGCGGTGTTCCGCCCCGCTGGCTGCCACTGCGAGCGATCGAGCCGGTCGGACAACATGACTCGGACGATAACGGCAGCCCGGGCTGCAGCACAAGCCTGCGAACCCCGTGTTCGTGACGCATCACCTGCGGCAGGGCTGCCTGGATATGCCCGACCAGGCGCTGGCGTGGGGTCGGTGGCCGCCCCGGGGGTGAGCGGGGCTCAGCTTCCGGTACCATTGCGGCGCGCTGCGCATGGGCCTGAGGTTCAGGATGCGCTGCTGCGTTGTACTCATTCGGCCCATGGCCGCATTGTGCGTCCGTCGATTCAAGCCGCCGCACCTGATGTTCCCGCGTTACCTGCGCTGATTTCGAAGATGCACGTTTCAATGCCCGCTGTCCGCCACGCCATTGCAAGCCTGTTGCTGCTGACCGTCGGCGCGTTCCATGGCACCGCCTCAGCACAATCCATGATCGGGGGCGGGATCTTCAACACCCCCACCTACGGTTCGCCCGACTCCTCGCAACGCGGGCAGTCCGAACGCTCGCGCAGTCGCGACACGCAGCCTCGTGAGGCCGACCGGTTGCGCAGGGCCGACGACGATCGAAACCTGGGGAACGACCGTCAGTTGGAAGACGGCTCCGAGCGGGACCCGGAGCGGCGGCGGCAGCCACCACCTCAACCCACCGAGTTCCAGAAATTTGCCGAACTGGCGACAGGCCGTCTACTGAAACCGTTCGGCAGCCGGTTTTTTGCCGACAGCGCCGATACCGAAATTAGCGCCGACAACATCCCCGTGTCGGCCGACTATGTCGTCAGCCCGGGCGACGAAATCGTGTTGCGCGCCTGGGGCTCGATCGATGTCGACTACCGCAGCAAGGTCGATCGCAACGGGCAGCTCAATCTTCCGAAGGTCGGCAGCTTCAATGTGGCCGGCGTCAAGGCGGCCGATCTGGAGGCCCACCTTCGCGCACAGCTGGGCCGTTTGTTCACCAATTTCAGCCTTAGCGCCACCCTTGGCCAGCTGCGCTCGGTGAAGATATTTGTTGTCGGACCGGCCCAACGTCCCGGCGTCTATACCCTGCCCAGCCAATCGACCTTGTTGTCGGCCGTGGTCGCTGCGGGCGGCCCCGCCAGCAACGGCTCGATGCGCAACCTGAGTCTGCGGCGCGGCGGCAAGGTGATTTCCGAACTCGATGTCTACGACTTCCTGGTCACCGGCAACAAGTCGCGCGACGTTCAACTGGCCGCCGGCGACGTGGTCGTGTTCCAGAGCGCCGGTCCGCATGTTGCACTGACCGGCGCCACCGATACGCCCGCCATCTACGAGTTGCGCAGCAGCGGCGAATCGATTGCCGACATTCTTCGCTACTCCGGCGGCGCATCGATTCTGGCGAATCCGAACCGGGCCCAGCTCGAGCGCATCGATCCGACCACGCAGGCCACCGCGGCGCGCTTCGTCGAATCGTTCCAGCTCGACGCCACCGGCCTGCGCAAGCGGCTGCAAGACGGCGACATCCTCACGCTGCTGGCGATTTCGCCGCAGTTCGCCAATGCAGTCACCTTGAAAGGCCACGTCGCCCAGCCGCTGCGTTACCCGTATACGCCCGGCATGCGGATCCGCGACCTGATCCCGGACCGCGACGCCCTGATCACCCCCGACTTCTATCGCCGCAAGAACCTGCTGGTGCAGGTGCTCGAGGATGACGATTACCTGGAGCGTGATCGCATTCGGGATCGCTATCCGAGCGACAGCCTCGGCCGCGACCCGGCCGGCAGTTCGGGTCGTGACACCGATCGCAGCAGGATCCAGCGAGACCGCAACCCTGCCGGGGCCGAACGGCAATCCTCGCGCACGTCCACCCGCAGCGCCGAACGCGCGAGCGTCTATGCCGCCAGCGAACTGGCCAAGAAATCGCCCGCGGCGCTGTTCGACGAGTTGAACTGGGACTACGCCGTCGTCGAGCGCCTCAACCAGACCGATCTGACCACGCAGGTGATTTCGTTCAATCTCGGCAAGGCGGTCATCCAGGGCGATCCGGCCCACAACATCGAGCTGCAGTCAGGCGATGTCGTGACGGTATACAGCCAGAAGGATATCCGGGTGCCGGTCGGCCGTCAGACCCGGCTGGTCTCGATCGAAGGCGAGGTCTCGGCACCGGGTTTCTATCAGCTGAATGCAGGCGAAACGCTGAAGCAGATCCTCCGGCGTGCCGGGGGGCTGACGCCACAGGCCTACCTCTACGGCCTCGAGTTCAGCCGTGAAGAGACCCGGCTGCGGCAGACCGAAAACCTGAAGCAGGCGATCGCTCGCCTGCAGGCCCTGTCGGCGACCCAGACCGCTCGCGATGCCGCCAACCGGCGCGACGATCCCGGCATCGGCAATGTCAGTGCCGCAGCGACACAGGCCCAGTTGACCCGCTTGTCGCAGGTGCGACCGAACGGCCGGATCGCCCTCGAGCTGACGCCGGACTCCGCCACCATCGACGCCTTGCCGGAACTGCCGCTCGAGAATGCGGACCGCATCTTGATACCGCCACGTCCCGGCTTTGTGACGGTAGCCGGCGCGGTCGTCAACACCAATGCATTTCTCTGGCGGCCGGGCCGCACCGCGGGCGACTACGTGAAACTGGCCGGACTCGACGAAGCGGCCGAGCCATCGGCGATGTTCATCCTGCGCGCTGACGGCACCGTCAGTCACGCCAACGATTCGAGCGGCCTGTTCGGCTACGGCGGCCTGCGTTCGCAGCCGCTGTATCCGGGCGATGCGGTATTTGTGCCGAACCAGCTCGACTTCGAGACCTGGGGCCGCGCCTTCGTGCGCAACCTGAAGGACTTTTCGCAGATTTTCGCGCAGTTCGGCCTCGGCGCGGCGGCGATCCAGACCCTCAAATGATGCCGGACGCCGGGAACATGAACGACCGCAGCGCAAGCGCCGATTTTCAAGACGAGGACGACGACACTCGAACCAGCATGGTGGAGGTGTTGACCTGGCTCGGCGAGAGCAAGGGCTTGCTGGTGCTGCTGACGCTGCTGGCGGCCGCCATCGCAGTGGTGTTCGCCTTTCTCTGGCCTGCCAGCTACACCGCGCGCACCACGCTGCTGCCGCCAGGGGCTCAGCAACAAAGCAGCTCGGCTTCGGCGCTGGCTTCGCTGGGTGCGCTGGGTGGTCTGGCCGGGGTAGCGGCGAAAACGCCCGATGAGCTGTACGTCGCGCTGCTGACCAGCGACACCGTACTGCGCTCGCTCGATCAGCGTTTCAAGCTCCAGCAACGCTACGACTACCGCAGCTACGAACACCTGCGCAAGCGGATCGGCAAATACATCACCGTCACCCCCGACAAAAAAAGCGGCGTCATCTCACTGCAAGTGACCGACCGCGACCCGAAATTCGCAGCCGATCTGGCCAATGCCCACGTGGTTGAAATCACCGCGGTGCTCGACAAGCTGGCGGTCAGCGAGGCGCAGCAGCGGCGGGTTTTCTTCGAGCAGCAGCTGCAGTCGACCAAAGACAAGCTGGTGCTTGCCGAGCAGGATTTGCGCAAGGTTCAGGAGCGGTCCGGCGTGATCGTGCTCGACAAGCAGGCCGAGGCGCTGATCGGCGGCGCGGCGCAGTTGCGCTCGCTGATTTCGGAACGCGAGGTTCAGCTGCGGGTCCTGAAGACCGGGGCCACCGAGCAGAACCCGGAGGTGATGCGGCTGAATTCGGAGCTTGCCGGTCTGCGCAGCGAACTGTCGCGGCTTGAATCGAGACGTGCCCCGGGCAACGAGTCGGAGAACGCACTCGATATCCCGGTCGGCCGCCTGCCGGAAGCCGCGATCGAGTACATCCGCGCGCGCCGCGAGTTGAAGCTGCAGGAAACCTTGCTCGAAAGCATGGTCCGGCAATACGAGATCGCCCGCCTCGACGAAGCCAAGGAAGGCCAGGTTTTGCAGCAGGTCGACAAGGCGGTACCGCCCGATTACCGCTCGTTTCCGCCGCGCATGTTGTGGGTGGCGGGTGGCGCGGCCGCCGGCTTGCTGCTCGGCATCGCCTGGGTGGTGACGCGCCGTTATGCGGCGGCGATCGATGCCGAAGACAGCGAAGAATCCGCCTCGTGGCACGCGCTGGGTCGCGCCTGGCGACTGCGCGGGTGAACGAGTCGACCTCGCTCTGCCGGAAACGCCACCCTTCAAACCACCTCAACCGCCACTCGAACGCAGCCTGACTTCGCCAAGCGGAGTCTGCAGCATGGCCTCCAGCGCCGGCCCGGACCCGTCTTCCGCGAGTTCCACCGATTCCAGACCGACGGCATCCCAGGCGCGCCGCAGCGCCGACGCGTCATCGCTACGCGCTCGCAGCGTCAGCAGACTGACCCCGCTGTCGGGCATCGCAAGGGTCGGGTGCGGCCCGTCCCATTCGATCAGCGTCGGCAAGCTTGCGCTGAATTGCGGAGCGCCGTCGCTACGCACCGTGATCCGCCAGCGCAGTTCACCGGCAGGGGTCTGCCGGGAGGCGGCGACGATTTCGCCGACGTCTTCACCGATCTTTGCCAGTTCGAAAACCGCAGCTTGCAGGTTCGGCACCCGCGCCACGAAGTGAACCAGACGAGGCGCCAGTTCGACCTGCTCACGCAGGAGCGGATCGTCGAGCCCGAACCAGCGCTTGCGTCCCGCGGCCGGCGGTTGCTCGGCCTGCGGATCGACGGCGATGATTTCGAGGTAGCAGGCGGGCCAGGCGTCGCCGCCAAGTTTCAGCAACAGGTTGTGGGTCGCCATCAGCGGATGCCGGCCGCCGGGCAGGGGGTCGATGCCCAGCGTGTCGCGACACCAGCGCGCGCCCTGCTCGAGATCGCGGGCGGCCACGACCAGATGATCGACGTGGCAAGCGGGCGATGCGCCTTCAGCCAACTTGTTCACAGGCGGACCGATCCTTCGACAACCGACACCACATCGCCGCCGACCCAGATGGCGTCGGCGTCCCGCTCCAGATAAACACGACCGGATCGTCCGATCGCCGTGCCCTGACTGGCCACATAGCGGCTCGGTGCCAGGCCGGTCGTCATCAGCCATTGCGCCAGGCTGGCGTTCAGGCTGCCGGTCACTGGATCCTCATAGCCCGGCGACGCGCCGACAAAGGCACGTACCTCGAACTGCGCCGGGCCATCGGGCCAGGGCGCGACAACACCGAGCTTGATCCCTTCCAACGCGGCGAAATCCGGTCGCAGCTTCAGCAGTTGCTGGCGGTCGTCGATCAGCACGGCGACCCAGCCGGGTCCGTTGTCGACCCATTGTGATGCCCGGATGGCATCAGGCGACAGGCTCAGGCCGCTGACGATCCGTGCCAGCAGATCGGCTTCCACCGGACCGGTTCGCAGCAGCGGCGGGGCTGCGAATGCGAGCCGCTGGCCGTCACGCCTGATTCGAACCAGTCCCGCTGCACATTGCTGCACTACCAGCTCGCCGGCAGCGCAGCCTCCGCTGGCCTGCCAGACGTGACAACTGCCGAGCGTCGGGTGACCGGCGAACGGCAGCTCTCCGGATGGCGTGAAGATGCGCACCCGATAGTCGGCTCCGGCCGACGTGGGTGGCAACAGAAAGGTCGTTTCGCTGAGATTGGTCCAGCGTGAGAAGGCCGCCATCCGCTGGTCGCTCAGGCCGTCGGCATCGACGACCACCGCCAACGGGTTGCCGGCCAGCGCCTGGTCGGCAAATACATCGACCTGGAAAAAGCGGCGCGTGATCATGCGGTTGCTGCCAGGCGACCGGCAGCCGGCGCGTCGGTCGACTCGGCCAGCAGCTTGGCCAGCGTCGCCACACCGACCTCGATCTGCTGCGGCGAAACCGTGGCGAAACTCAGCCGCAGGCAGTTTTTCCTCGGGTGCTCGAAATAGAAGGCGGCACCGGGCACGTAGGCGACACCGCGCTCGACCGCGCGGGCCAGCAGGGCCCCGGCATCATGATGCGGCGGCAACTCGACCCAGAAGAACATGCCGCCACTCGGCCGCTCCCAGGCACAGTCGGGCGGAAGGTGGCGTTCCAGGGCGGCCTGCATCGCATCGCGGCGCAGGCGGTAAGACGCCCGCACGATTGGCAGGTGGCGGTCCAGCAAGCCACTCTTCACCGCCTCGAAGACGATTCGCTGGTTAAGGCTTGGCGTATGCAGGTCGGCCGCTTGTTTGGCCTGCAGCAATTTGGCATAGACCGCGGTCGGCGCGACCAGATAGCCGACCCGCAGACCCGGCGCCAGGACTTTCGAAAACGAGCCGAGATAGATGCTGCCTTCGGGCCAGGCTGCCGACATGGGCGGCGGTGGCGGCGCATCGAACCAGAGCTCGCCATACGGGTTGTCTTCGACCAGCGGCAAACCCTGTTTACGCGCCGCGTCGACCAGCGCCGCACGCCGTGCCAGCCCGATGCAGTGCCCGCCGGGGTTCTGGAAATTCGGCTGGATATAGAAGAAGCGTGCATCGCCGGCTTCATGCAGCCGTTCCGGCAACGGGCCCTCGCCGTCGCGCGCCACTGCGACAAAGCTCGGTTCGGCGGGCGCGAATGCCTGCAGCGCGCCCAGGTAGGTCGGGGTCTCGACTGCGACCCGGCTGCCCGGATCGAGCAGAACCTTGCCGACCAGATCGAGCGCCTGTTGCGAGCCGGTCGTGATCAGGACCTGCGACGCCTCGGTCAACTGCCCGCGCGAACTGAGGTGCGCCGCAATCCATTCGCGCAACGGGGCGTAGCCTTCGCTGGCGGCGTATTGCAGCGCCTCGCGTGGCGTGTCGCGCATCACGCGGTCGCTGGCATCGCGCAGCGCCTCGACCGGAAAACCCTCGGGCGCCGGCAGACCGCCGGCCAGCGAAATCACGCCAGGCCGCTCGGTCAGCTTCAGAATCTCGCGGATCGCCGACGGGTTCATCTGCACAGCGCGGCGCGCCAGCCGGATCGGTGATGGTGTCGATGTCATCGTCTACAGTCTCCTGCTGCATTCGGCGAACGCTGCGCCGCCGCCCGGCCGACGGCCATCCGTTTGCCGAGAAAAACCGTGGCAATCACCGCCAGCGAGCTGCCGACGGTCAGCCCATCGAGCCGCTCGCCGAGGATCGGCACCGCGAACAACAAGGCCGCGAAGGGTTGGGCCAGTTGCACCTGGCTGACCCGCATGGTGCCGCCCATCGCCAGCCCGCGGTACCACGCAAAGAATCCCAGCCACATCGAGAATACGGTGACGTAGGCAAAACCGCCCCAGGCGCTGACAGTCACCGAGGTGTCCGGCCAGGTGGCAAGCATCACCGGCGCAGTGATCGGCAGGCTCGCCACCAGCACCCAGCAGATCACCTGCTCGGCCGGCACACTGGCCGACACCTGGGCGCCGGAGACATAACCGATCGACGCACTGATCACCGCCAGCAGCAGCAGACCATCGGCGGCCGACAACCGACCGCCGCCCTGCAGTGCCGCAAAGCCGAGCACGATGGCGCAGCCGAGCACCGCACAGGCCCAGAACCCGGCGCTCGGACGCTGCCGAAGCTGAATCGCCGCCACGATTGCGGTTGCCAGCGGCAACACGCCGGTGACGACCGCCGCATGCATGGCGTCGACCTCGCGCAGCGCCAGACCCAGAAACAGCGGAAAACCGATCACGGTGCCCGCCGCACACACTGCCAGGGCCGGCCAATGCCGACGCTCCAGGCGCGGCGCACGCACCAGCAGCAGCCAGGCCGCACTCAGCAGTCCGGCAAGCGCCGCCCGACCGGCCGTCACGAACAACGGCGGCAGTTGCGGAGCATCGACAGGGCCGACCGCCAGCCGCGTCATCGGCAAGGTCATCGCGAAGATCAGCACGCCCAGAAGACCGAGCCACAGCCCGCGATTCTCCCGATTCCGCTCGAACGCAACCGACCGCGCCCGACCCGCCGTCTCCGCTTCGCACACCACCGTCGAGTTGCTCATGAACCGCAGTCTAGTTCGCCATTCAATACAGAATCAGTACACTTATTGGGTACAGTCCATGAACTGTATTGATGCCTCGGTCAACACACCATGCTCAATCCCGCCGTACGATCCGACTTGTCGCGTGAATCGACGGCAAGCCTGTCTGAACAACTGGCCCTGCGTTATGCCGCTCAGATCCGCCAGCGCATGTTGGCACCGGGGAGCCGCCTGCCGTCGATCCGCGACTGCGCACAGCGCCATCAGGTCAGCGCCAGCACCGTGGTTGCGGCCTACGACAAGCTGCTCGCCCAGGGGCTGGTCGAGGCGCAACGACAACGCGGGTTTTTTGTCCGGGAGACCACCAGCCCGTACCAGCACGCGCCTGCCGCCCCGGCGCAAGGGCCCGGGCGTCCTGTCGGCGGGCGTTCACGACTGCAGGTTCCGATCAGCGCGACGACCCTGATGCGCGGCATGTTCCAGGCACCAGGCGACCGTCCGATGCCCGGCCTCGGAACGCTGCCGGTCGAATGGCTCGATCCGGCCATGCTGGCCTCGGCTCTGAAGAAAGTCTGCAATTCGCAACCGTCGTCGGGCGCGCATCTGCAATACGGCGAACCGGCCGGCGACCCCGGCTTGCGCCAGGCGCTGGTCCATCTGCTGGCCGAGCGCGGCATTCCGGCCCAGGCCGAGCAGATCATCACGACCGTCGGTGCCACCCACGGCCTGGATGTGGTGACGCGATCGCTGCTGCGCGCCGGCGACTCGGTGCTGGTCGACGAGCCGGGCTGGTCGGTCGAATATGCACGCCTGGCGGCGATGGGCATGCGTGTGCTGGCAGTGCCAAGGCGTGATGACGGGCCCGATCTGGCGATGATGGAGCAGCTGATCGAGGCTCAGCCCCCGGAACAGCGGCCGCGGTTGTACATCACGGTCTCCGTGCTGCACAACCCGACCGGGGGTTCGCTGTCGCTGCAGGTCGCGCACCGCCTGCTGCAACTCGCACAGCGCCACGAGCTGCACATCCTCGAGGACGACAGCTACGCCCACCTCGCCCCCGCACACCTGCCCCGGCTGGCCGCTCTGGACGCGCTGGAACGCACGATCCATGTCGGCGGATTTTCCAAGATTCTGGTGCCGAGTTTCAGGACCGGCTACATCGCGGCCCCGCCCGGGCTGGTCGAGCGCTTCGTCGATACCAAGCTGCTGAGTACGCTGACCACACCCGCCATCACCGAGCAGGCGATTGCGCACTGCCTGCATTCGGGCCAGCTGCGCCGCCATGCCGAACGCGTGGCGCACAAGCTCGATGCCGCACGCGCACGCAGCGTGCGTTTGGCCGAGGCGCACGGGTGCCGATTCGCAGCGGCGCCGCGCGGCCTGTTCGGCTGGGTCGACGTCGGCATCGACACCGAGCGCCTGGCGCGAGACATGCTCGAAGACGGCTGGCTGCTGGCCCCCGGAAGCCTGTTTCATGCCACAGCCCGGCCGACCAGCCTGATGCGAATCAACTTCGCCAGCACCCAGGATGCCCGCTTCTGGCAGGCGCTCGATCAGGCACGGTCCCGCCTGCGCCGCGAATGACAAGCTGGCCGCAGGACCTGACGCAACGTGCGTTTTTCGGGGGCCTCAGATACAATGCCCGGCTGTCGTGTCACGGGATTTTCCATTTCACGCCGGCTCAGGAGCCCCATTTGGCCAAAGAAGAATTGATTGAAATGCAAGGCACCGTGACCGAGGTGCTGCCAGATTCGCGATTTCGCGTCACGCTCGAAAATGGCCACCAACTGGTCGCCTACACGTCGGGCCGCATGAAAAAACACCACATCCGGATTCTTGCCGGAGATGCCGTCTCGCTCGAGATGTCGCCCTACGACCTGAGCAAAGGTCGAATCACGTTCCGCCACATCGAACGCCAAGGCGGTGGCGCACCGGCCGTGAGGCGTCGCGCGCACTGAACGGAGTCCGGCCGATCGCGGCCAATCAGCCCCGCAGGCGCATCTTTCCGCAGCGCCTCTTCGTTCGTCGCGTCACTTCCGATTCCCCAGCGCCTCCCAGCGCTCGAGGGCGGCCAACAGCAAGTCATCGATCTGCGCGCAGCGTTGCTGCGCATTGGCCGCCTTCGGCGCGTCCGACACATAGAGCGCAGGATCCGCCAGCAAGGCGTTCAACGCCGATTGTTCGGCCTCCAAGGCCTCGATCCGACCCGGCAACTCGTCAAGCTCGCGCTGTTCCTTGTAGCTCAGCTTGACCCGCTTCTGAGGCTCGAACGCGGCGCCGGTGGTCTTGGCAGCGCCGCCCTTGGTCTGCAACGCTCGCCCCTTGTCGGCAGCCGCAGACTGTTCGCGCAGCGATTGCGCCCGCGCTCGTTGCACAGCCCAATCCTCGTACCCGCCTTCATATTCGCGCCATTGGCCCGGCTGCCCGCCGAAAGCCGGATCGCCCTCCCAGGCGATTGTGCTGGTGACCACGTTGTCGAGAAATCGCCGGTCGTGGCTGACCAGGAAAACCGTGCCAGCGTAGCTCTGCAGCAACTCCTCGAGCAGTTCCAGGGTATCGATGTCGAGGTCGTTGGTCGGCTCGTCGAGAACCAGCACATTGGCAGGCAAGGCAAACAGGCGCGCCAGCAAGACCCGGTTTCGTTCGCCACCGCTCAGGGTGCGCACCGGTGAATTGGCACGCTCAGGCGAAAACAGGAAATCGTTGAGGTAACTCATCACGTGTTTTCGCTGCCCGGCAAACTCGACCCATTCGCTGCCGGGGCTGATGGTGTCGGCCAAAGTCGCGTCCAGGTTCAGACCGGCACGCATCTGGTCGAAATAGGCCACCTCCAGCCGGGTGCCCTGACGCACGCTGCCACGCGTCGGCTTCAATTCGCCCAGGATCAATTTCAGCAGCGTCGTCTTGCCCGCGCCATTCGGGCCGATCAGGCCGACCTTGTCGCCACGCAGGATGGTCGCGCTGAATCCGTCGACGATGGTGCGGCGCTCGTCGGCGTCGCCGAAACTCATCACCACATCTTTCAGCTCCGCCACGATCTTGCCGCTGGGCGTGCCCGAGTCGACCTCCAGGCGCACCTGCCCGAGCGAATCGCGCCGCGCCTGACGCTGCGCGCGCAGCACACTCAGGCGCTCGATCCGGGCCACGCTGCGGGTGCGTCGGGCTTCGACGCCTTTGCGGATCCAGACCTCTTCCTGCGCCAGCAACTTGTCGGCACGTGCATTGGCCAGTGATTCCGAAGCCAGCTGCTCCTCCTTCAAGCGCTCGTAGGCGGTGAAATTGCCCGGATAGCTGCGGATCTGGCCACGGTCGAGCTCGATGATGCGGGTTGCCACGGCATCCAGAAAGGCGCGGTCGTGGGTGATCAGCATCACCGCACCCTTGAAGCTGCGCAGCAGTTCCTCGAGCCAGGCGATCGAATCCAGGTCGAGGTGGTTGGTGGGCTCGTCCAGCAGCAGGATTTCCGGCACCGCGACCAGCGCCTGCGCCAGCGCGACCCGCTTCTTCATGCCGCCGCTCAACTCGACGATCGGTCGGTCGCCGTCCAGGTGCAGACGGGCCAGCGTCGTCTCGACTCGCTGCTCCCAGGTCCAGGCATCGAGCGATTCGATCCGGGTCTGGAGCGCATCGAGGTCGACGCCATCGGCGTGTTCCTCGTATTGCTGCCGCACCGCCCGGGCTTCCGCCACACCCTCGCTGACCACATCGAATACGCTGTGCACGGCGTTGAACTCGGGCTCCTGCGGTACATAGCGGATGCGCAGGCCCTGTGTCATCTGCAGCAAGCCGTCGTCGAGCTTTTCCAGCCCCGCCAGCACCTTCAGCAGCGACGACTTGCCCGCGCCATTGCGGCCGATCAGGCCGAGCCGTTCGCCGCCTTCGAGCGAAAAGGCGGCACTGTCCAGCAGCGGGACGTGGCCGAAGGCGAGTTGAGCGTTGGACAGTGACAGCAGGGCCATGGAGACATTCGCGAAAAGCGGAGCCTTCGATTATCGACCGCGACCGCAACCGGTGCTGGCTGTAGCGCCAGGCCGCCGCTCAGCTGCCGCCCACCGCAGCCTCCAGCGCGTCGACGAAAACCTTCGCCACATCGAAGCCGGTCTGCTTCATGATTTCCTGGAATCCGGTCGGGCTGGTGACGTTGATTTCGGTCACGCAATCGCCGATCACGTCCAGCCCCACCAGCAGCAGGCCGCGCGCGGCCAGCACCGGGCCGATCTGTTCGGCGATTTCGCGATCACGTGCCGACAACGGCTGAGCCACCCCCTTGCCGCCAACCGCCAGGTTGCCGCGAATTTCGCTGCCCTGCGGGATGCGGGCCAAGGCGTGCGGAATCGGCTTGCCGTCGATCAGCAGAATGCGCTTGTCGCCGTCGACGATCTCGTGCAGATAGCGCTGCACCATCACCGATTGCGCGCCGTCGCGATTCAGCGTCTCGATGATGCTGCCGAGGTTCAGGCCATCCGGTCCGACCCGGAAGATGCCGGCCCCGCCCATGCCGTCGAGCGGCTTCAGGATGATGTCGCGGTGCTCGGCGTGAAACTGGCGGATGTCGGCCGCGCTGCGGGTCACGAGCGTCGGACCGCTGAATTCGGCGAACTCCAGGATCGCCAGTTTTTCCGGATGATCGCGCAGCGCCTGCGGGCGGTTGAAGACCCGCGCGCCGCTGCGCTCGGCGTGGCCCAGCAGGTGCGTGGCATACAGATATTCGAGGTCGAACGGCGGGTCGCTGCGCATCAACACGGCATCGACGGCCGACAGCGCCAGCGGCTGCGCCGACTCGGCGTCGAACCAGTGCCCGACCCGATCGCCCGCCGACGAGCCGAGCGCGGCGTCGGTCAGACGGATCGAACGCGCCCGGGCACCCACCTCGCCGCCGCGCTGCCAGTGCAGGTCGCCCGCCTGACAAGCCAGCAACCGATGCCCGCGGCCGGCCGCCTCGCGCATCATCGCGAAGCTGGTGTCCTTGGCGGTGTTGAATCGTTCAAGCGGATCCGCGATGAACAAAATTTTCATGGTTCGATTCGACCTGTCGTTGGAGGTGCCACTCGGTCACGCGCCGCATCACACTCCACTGTTGCACAAATCGGCGGCGGCCGTGCCGCCGGGCGCTCAGGCCTCGAACAAGCGGCGCCAACCCGCCGTCCCGAGCTGCCGCAGCGTCTCGATGTTGCGCCGGTAGATCTGCGCGGCATCGGGGAAACTCGCCAGAGCCTGCTCGATGCTGCTCTCGCGCAGCAGATGCAGCATCGCGAATGGCGAGCGGTTGGTGTAGTTCTCGATCGCCCGCGCGGCGGTGCCGGCAAACCGGTAATCCGGATGGAAGCTGGCAATCTGGATCTCGCCGGCCAGCCCGAGCTCGACAATGCAGCGATCGGCCCGATCCAGAAAGTCGTTGTAGTCGAGAAAGTCTTCGAGCACATGCGGATGGATCAGCAGGCTGGTCTCGATCTGATGCGGATCGGCTGCCGCCAGCAGCTTCAGCTCGTCCAGCAGATCGGCGCGCAGATCATCTTCGTTGCGGGCACCGCTGCAAACCAGCCGGATCGAATCCTTGATCCGCACGGCTTTCGCAAACGGGCACAGGTTGAGTCCGATCACGGCCTTGTCGAGCCAGGCCAGCGTGCTGGCGATGACCACTTGCGGTTCGAGATCCGGCGGCTTCGGGTGCGTCGGCTCGCTCATCTCAGATCTCGAGCTTGGAGCCCAGTTCAACAACTCGATTGGTCGGCAAGCTGAGGAAATCGGCGGCCGCCGATGCGTTGCGGTGCATGCTGGCAAACAGCTTTTCGCGCCAGATCGACATCCCCTTGCCCAGCGTCGGGATCACGATGTCGCGCGACAGGAAATAGCTGGTGTCCATCGGGTCGAGGTTGACCCCGCTGCGGCCCAGCAGCTTCAGTGCCTGCGGCACATCGGGCTCGTTCTTGAATCCGAAGTGCAGGCTCACCTGCCAGCAATCCCGGCCCATCGGAACGATTTCGCAGCGCTTGTCGAAGCCCACCCACGGCACCTGGTGGTGCTCGACGGTGACAAACAGGTTGGTGTGGTGCAGCACCTTGTTGTGCTTCAGGTTGTGCAGCAGCGCGTTCGGCGTGACGCCTTTTTCGCTGACCAGGAAAACTGCGGTTCCCGGCACACGAAGCGGCGGGTTGATGAACACCGAGCCGAGGAAGCTTTCGAGATCGATGGCGTCTTCACGCAGGCGCTTGCGCATCAAGCGTCGACCCTGTTTCCACGTCATCATCAACATGAACATCACCGCACCGATGACAATCGGAAACCAGCCGCCATCAAAAATCTTGACGATGTTGGCCGCGAAAAACGTGAAGTCGATCGCGAACAGGAATCCGGTCGCGGCGAACGACAAGGTCCAGGGATATTTCCAGGCGTAGCGAATCACGAAGAAGGTCATCGTGGTCGTGATCAGCATGTCGATCGTCACGGCGATTCCGTATGCCCCGGCAAGCTTGCTGCTCGAGCCGAATGCAACCACCGCCAGCACGATGCAGACGTACAGGCTCCAGTTGACGAACGGGACGTAGACCTGGCCGGCTTCCCGCACCGAGGTGTGCGTGATCCGAAGCCGTGGCAGATAGCCGAGCTGAATCGCCTGTTTCGTGACCGAAAAGGCGGCCGTGATCAAGGCCTGCGAGGCGATCACGGTGGCACAGGTGGCCAGTCCGATCAACGGATAGAGAGCCCAGGTCGGCGCCATCTCATAAAACGGATTCTTGACGTTTTCGGGGTGCGCCAGCAGCATCGCCCCCTGGCCGAAATAGTTGACGACCAGCGCCGGCATCACCAGGCCAAACCAGGCGGTGCGGATCGGCCGCTTGCCGAAATGGCCCATGTCGGCGTACAGCGCCTCGGCACCGGTGACGCACAACACGACCGACGCCAGCGCGATGAACGCGACCGAGGTGTGCAACACCAGGAACGACAGCGCATAGTGCGGGCTGATCGCCCACAAGATGGCGGGATTGCGCCCGATGTGCACCGCCCCCATCAGCAGCAGAACAAGAAACCAGACCACTGTGATCGGGCCGAACAGGCGTCCGACCCGTGCGGTTCCGAACCGCTGCATCACGAACAGGGCCGTCAAGACCACCAGCGTGATCGGCACGATGAAACGGTGCAGTCCGGGTGCGGCGACCTCCAGCCCCTCGACCGCCGACAACACCGAAATGGCCGGCGTGATCACGCCATCGCCAAAGAAGATCGCGGTGCCGAAGATGCCGATCAGCAGCAAGTTGCGCCGCAACCTGGGCCGGTGCTTGACCGCCTGCGAAGCGAGCGCCAGCATCGCGATCAGGCCGCCCTCGCCATTGTTGTCGGCGCGCAGGATCAGCACCACATATTTCAGCGAGACGACGATCGTCAGCGTCCAGAAGATGAGCGACAGCACGCCGTAGATGTTGGCCGGCGTCAATGGCACATGGCCATGGGCGAAGACCTCCTTCAGGGCATACAGCGGACTGGTGCCGATATCGCCGTAGACGATGCCGACCGCGCCCAGCGTCAACGCGGCAAGGCTCGATCCATGGTGAGCTGGATTCACGGTTCAGCGCGGCCTGGGTTGCCGCGAGGCATCATTCAGGTGACCATTGTGGCGCCGCGCCGCCATCCTGAGGCCGCCCGCACGCGGCGCGGGCCGGCTTGTTCCGGATCAGTTGCCGCGGTGCAACATCACGCCGACAAGGCGCCGGATCCGGGGATCATTCGTAGACCTCGGCCTCGGGATCGGTCGCCTCCAGCTCGTAGGATGCGGCAACCATCGCCAGCCGCGCGATCACCCCGTACATGTAGAACCGGTTCGGTGCACTGGCGCCGGGCTTGGCCCCCACCTTGGCAAACTGCCCCGACTCGGCGAACGCGAGTGGCACGTAGTCGGCGCCGGGCTCATCCAGGGCTTCATCCGGGCCCCGCTGGGCGTGCACGCGGTAGAAGCCGCCGACCACGTAACGATCGATCATGTAGACCACCGGCTCGGCGACCGCGTCGTTGACGCGCTCGTAGGTCGGCACGCCTTCCTGCAGAATCACTTCCTGCAATTGCAGGCTGGCGTTGCGCCCGTTCAGCCGGCTGCGCATGGTGTTGCCGAGTTCGGCGATTTCCTTGGCGTCGCGCACCGTCATCACCGCAGACGACCCAGCCCCGGCGTTCGCCTTGACGATCACGAACGGTTTCTCCTGGATGCCGTATTCCTTGTATTTGCGCCGCACCTTGGCGAGCAGGGCATCGGCACTGGAGGTCAGGCTCTCGGCACCGGACTCGGCGGCCAGATCGACATGTTCACAACGCGTGTACATCGGATTGATCAGCCAGGGGTCCATGCCGAGCAGCTTGGCGAACTTCTTGGCTACTTCCTCGTAGGCGTGCAGGTGCTGCGAACGGCGCCGCATCGTCCATCCCGCATGCAGCGGCGGCAACAGATACTGCTCGTGAATCGACTCGAGCGCCTTCGGGATGCCGTTGGCCAGCTGGCTGTTGAGCAGGATCGTGCAGGGATCGAAATTCTTCAATCCGAGACGCCCGCGCGTGCGCACCAGCGGCTCCAGCGTCAGCGAGCTGCCATCGGGCAGTTCAACCGGCGTCGGCGTCTGGATGGTTTCGTCGCTGGTGCCCAGCCGCACGTTCATGCCAGCCTGATGAAAGATGCGGGTCAGCTGCGACAGATTCATCAGATAGCCGGGGTCGGAGGTGCGGCGCTCGGGAATCAGCAACAGATTCTTCGCCTCCGGACAGATCTTCTCGATCGCGGCCATCGCCGCCTGTACGGCCAGCGGCAACATCTCGTTGGTCAGCAGGTTGAAGGAGCCCGGGAACAGGTTGGTATCGACCGGCGCCAGCTTGAATCCGGCGTTGCGCACATCCACCGAGGTATAGAACGGCGGCGTGTGCTCCATCCATTCGAGGCGGAACCAGCGCTCGATGGCGGGCAGCGATTCGAGAATGCGTTGTTCCAGCTCGTTGATCGGCCCGGTCAGTGCGGTGATGAGGTGTGGAACCATGGGCTGCCCAGGTAAGCGGGAACGGGAGGGGAGTCGCGAATTCTAGGCATGTGGGAGTGCATGCCGAAGATGCAAGTTCAATCGAAAAAAAGCCGCCATCGCGGGCGGCTTTTCGGAGGCGGGTGCCGCGGCGCGCGTTTTCACGCCCCGCAGACCCGGATCGGGGCGAAATCAGTTGTGATACGCGGTCTCGCCGTGCGACGTGATGTCCAGACCTTCGCGCTCTTCGTCTTCCGGAACGCGCAGTCCGATCACCATGTCGATCAACTTGTAGGCGATGAAGGCCACTACCGCCGACCAGACGATCGTGATCAGCACACCCTCGGCCTGGATGATGACCTGGCTGGCGATCGAGAAATCGTCCTTGCCGGTTCCGCCCAAAGATGGTGCAGTGAAGACACCGGTCAGGATCGCGCCGAGGATACCGCCGACGCCGTGGACGCCGAATACATCCAGCGAGTCGTCCGCACCCAGTATCTTTTTCAGGCCGTTGACACCCCACAGGCAGACGAAGCCAGCCAGCAGGCCGATGATGATCGAACCCATCGGGCCGACCGATCCGCAGGCCGGCGTGATGGCAACCAGGCCCGCCACCGCGCCGGATGCTGCACCAAGCATCGAGGCCTTGCCTTTCGCCAGGGCCTCACCGATGCACCAGGACAGGACAGCAGCGGCGGTCGCGAACAAGGTGTTGATGAATGCCAGCGCCGCGCCACTGGTGGCTTCGAGGTTGGAGCCCGCGTTGAAACCGAACCAGCCGACCCACAGCATCGAGGCGCCGACCATGGTCAAGGTCAACGAGTGCGGCGTCATCGACTCCTTGCCGTAACCGATGCGTTTGCCCAGCACGTACGCGCCAACCAGACCGGCCACACCGGCATTGATATGCACCACCGTGCCACCGGCAAAATCGAGGGCACCCTTGCCGAGCAGATAACCACCCGAACCCCACACCATGTGTGCAATCGGCAGGTAGCAGAAGGTAAACCACAGGACCGAGAAGGCCAGCACGGCGGCGAATTTCATGCGTTCGGCGAACGAGCCGACGATCAGCGCACAGGTGATGCCGGCAAAGGTCGCCTGGAATGCGATGAAAACGAACTCGGGCAGCTTGGCTTCCGGTGTGAAGGTATCGGCCAGCGACGCGACCGTCACGCCTTTCAGGAATATCTTGTCAAGCGAGCCGATGATCGCGCCCTCGCCGCCAAATGCCAAGCTGTAGCCGTATATGGCCCACAACACGCTAATGAGGGAGAACACCACCAATACCTGCATCAGGACCGACAGCATGTTCTTGCTGCGGACCAGACCGCCGTAGAACAGCGCCAGGCCGGGAACCGCCATGAAGATGACCAGCAGTGTTGCAGTCATCATCCAGGCAACGTCGCCCTTGTTGACCGTCGCGACCACTGCAGCAGCAACTGCAACTGCATCTGCGGCCGCAGGGGCCGCTGCCGACGCAGCTTCGACAACAGCCGCGGCGGCTTCGGGAGCCGATGCAGCCTGGGCCAGGGCCAGCCCGGAAATTCCGAGGCCGGCAAGGCCAAGTACCAATGTAGCAAGCAATTTTTTCATGACCGTTCTTGGTTCTTGGGTTGGGGGCTTAGAGCGCGTCCTTGCCGGTTTCGCCAGTGCGAATTCGGATCACCTGTTCGAGCGCGGATACGAAGATCTTTCCGTCACCGATCTTGCCGGTGCGCGCCGATGATTCGATTGCCTCGATCACCTGGTCGACGATGGCGTCGTCGACCGCGGCTTCGACCTTCACCTTCGGCAGAAAGTCGACAACATATTCAGCACCCCGGTACAGCTCGGTATGCCCCTTTTGCCGACCGAAGCCCTTGACCTCGGTCACTGTCACCCCTTGCACACCAATCGTGCTGAGCGCCTCGCGCACTTCATCGAGCTTGAACGGCTTGATGATTGCAGTCACCATCTTCATGGCATTCTCCTTTTCTTGATGGGTCGCTCAGAAACTCTTGCCAACTGACAAGACCACGGTATCCTTGGCCAGATCCTTGCCGGATTGCGGGCCCACGAAATTATTGCCGTCGCGGTTCGTTCCAATATAAGACGCACCGAGAATGAAGCCGCTCAGGTCATAGGTGACGCCGAGTTTGTAGTCGGTGATCTTGCCGGTGTTGCTGGGGAAGTTCTTGACCCGCTGATATCCGACGTGTGCGTTCAGACCCAGACCATTGCCCAGATCGCGCGAGAACGACAGATCGTAATATTGGGATCCCTTGGTATTGGGCGCGCTGAAGAAATCGGAAACCGCATGGTAATACTTGAAGCTGACCGGGCCGAAACTCGCGCCGGCATAAATTTCGGTGTTGTCAATTTTGCTGGTTGCACCCTTGCCGCTGCCCGGGTAGTAATAATAGATCGCGCCGACATCGATGCCGACACCGCCAAATTCGGTCTTGTAGCCCCCGTAAAGATCCATCTCCAGGTTGCTGCCGTTGTAGACGGCACTGTCGATGTTCGAATTCCAGTTGCCGAGGTAGGCGCCAGACGAATGACTCAGGTCGAAGCCACCCTGCAGGGCCGGCTTGCGGTCGGTCTGCGAAATGCCACGGAAACGGTAGTCACTGAACAGACCGAGGTTGCCGGTCACGCTGAGAGCGGGAGCCGGGGCGGCCGTCTGAGCGGATACGGAAGTGGCCGAAAGCGCCAGCAGGGTACTGACCAGCCATTGGTTCTTTGTCATGAGATCCTCGTGGGAAACGGAAGTTGAAGTGATGCAGTCCGTCCGGTACTGCAGAAACCATGCCACTGCAACAAATCGTTGCCTTGAGGGTCAGCGCAGGGCGCAATTTCCCCCTGACCGCACCATCGGAGGCCGACATGATCGGTAAATGCACAAGCTTGGTGCATTGACCCAGTTTGCGGGTTTCCCCCCCGAATGTGGGAACCGAATCCGGCTCGGCCGCGCGATATTGGCCGCCATGTCCCTCGCCGTCCTGCACAGCCGCGCCTTGCTGGGTATAGATGCTCCAGCCGTCACGGTCGAGGTCCACCTCGCGAACGGCCTGCCGAGTTTCACCTTGGTCGGTCTGGCCGACACCGAGGTCAAGGAGGCGCGCGAACGCGTCCGCGCGGCGCTGCAAAACAGCGGGCTCGAATTCCCGCACAACAAGCGGATCATCGTCAGCCTGGCCCCGGCCGACCTGCCCAAAGACTCCGGCCGCTTCGATCTACCGATCGCATTGGGCATCCTCGCGGCCAGCGGCCAGATCGATCCGCAGCGGCTGGTCGGGCACGAATTTGCCGGCGAGTTGTCATTGGCCGGCGAACTGCGGCCGGTTCGGGGCGCGCTCGCAATGGCCTTGGCCCTGCAGCGAAGTTCGCCTTCGCATGCCTTGGTTTTGCCAGCCGGCAGTGCCGAAGAAGCCGCACTGGTCGACGACCTGGTTTGTCTGCGCGCGGCGCATCTCCTCGATGTGGTGCGGGCGATGCGCCATGGCGAGACAACGCCAGCGGATCAGTTGGCGGTCGCGACCCCGGTGCGCAGTGAAGCGCGCGAGACATGGCCCGATCTGCGCGATGTGCGCGGCCAGGCCAGTGCCAAGCGCGCGCTTGAACTCGCCGCCGCCGGCGGCCACAGCCTCTTGTTGGTCGGTCCCCCCGGAACCGGCAAGTCGATGCTGGCGCAACGGCTGGCCGGGCTGATGCCGCCGCTGAGCCAGCAGGACGCCCTCGAATCGGCCGCCATCCTGAGTCTGGTGGGCCGCTTTCGGGTCGACCGCTGGCGCCAGCGCAGCGTGCGCGCGCCGCATCACAGTGTGTCCTCGGCGGCACTGGTCGGCGGCGGTGCTCCGCCGCGCCCCGGCGAAATCTCGCTCGCCCATGCCGGCGTGCTGTTTCTGGACGAGTTGCCAGAATACCCGCGGGCAGCGCTGGAGGCCCTGCGTGAACCGCTCGAGTCGGGACGGATCACGATCTCTCGATCGATGTACCAGGCCGAGTTTCCGGCCCGATTCCAGCTCGTTGCCGCGATGAATCCCTGCCCTTGCGGGCACCATGGCAGCCGCATCAACCAGTGCCGCTGCTCGCCCGAGACCATCCACCGCTACCAGAGCCGGCTGAGCGGCCCGCTGCTGGACCGGATCGATCTGCAGGTCGATGTGCCGGCGGTGATGCCGGCCACCTTGGCCAGCCTGCCGGACGGCGAAAGCAGCGCGGCCATCGGCGAGCGGGTCTCTCGCGCGCGTGAACGCCAGGAACAACGACAACCGGGACTCAACGCGATGTTGACGGGCGACGCCTTCGATCGCCACTGCGCTCTCGATGCGTCGAGCGCACAGTTTCTACACGCGGCAGCGATCAAGCTTGCCTGGTCGGCACGCGGTTTCCATCGGGTGTTGCGGGTTGCGCGCAGCGTGGCCGATCTGGCCGGCAGCGAGCGCATCGGCATCGGCCACCTCGCCGAGGCGATCCAGTTTCGCCGCGTGCTGGCCACCGCCTGATCGCCAACAGTCACGCACACCAAGCTTCGAGCGACTTCGCTCCGCGGCGATTGCCTCGATCGGCGGAGTGACTGCGGTCGCCTTGATCGCGGCGCGGACGGCCTCCCGCCAGGCCCGACTCGTCGCGCCGCCGACGGCGCAATCGATCAGCCGAGACTGACCAGTTCGCGCTGTACATCGGCCGATTCTCGGCCGCTGCGTCTGGCCCAGTCGAGCAACTGGTCCTCGCCCAGCCGACCGACGTTGAAATAGTCGGCATCGGGATGGGCGAAATAGAAGCCGCTAACCGAAGCCGCCGGCGACATGGCCCAGCTTTCGGTCAACGACATGCCGATGTCCGCGGCATCGAGCACGCGGAACATATGGCCTTTCACCGTGTGGTCGGGGCAGGCCGGATAGCCCGGCGCCGGCCGGATGCCGCGGTATTTCTCCTTGATCATCTCTTCGATGCTCAAGGCTTCGTTTTCCGAATAGGCCCAGAGCTCGGTGCGCACGCGCTGGTGCAGGCGTTCGGCGAAGGCTTCGGCCAAGCGGTCGGCCAGCGCCTTCAGCATGATGGCGCTGTAGTCGTCGAGGTCGTCGAGAAACTGCTTTTCCTTCTTCTCGCTGCCGATGCCGGCTGTCACCGCGAACAGGCCGATATAGTCCGGCCCGGCCACCGCGCCACGCGGCGCGATGAAATCGGCCAGGCAACGATTCGGCCGCGGCACGCCGTCGATCACCGGGCGTTCGGTCTGCATGCGCAGGCCGCGCCAGGTGAACAGAACCTCAGTGCACGACTCATCGGCATAGATCTCGATGTCGTCGTCGCCGACCCGATGCGCCGGAAACAGGCCGATCGCCGCGTTGGCGGTCAACCAGCGGCCATCGATGATGCGCTTGAGCAGACGTTTGCCGTCGCTGTGCACCCGCCGCGCCGATTCTCCGACGATGTCGTCGGTCAGGATGGCAGGGTAGGAGCCGGCGAGATCCCAGGTCTGGAAGAACGGTGCCCAGTCGATGCATTGGGCGATCTCGGCCAGATCGTAGTTCTTGAACACGCGCCGGCCAGTGAATTTCGGTTTCGGCGGCACATAACTCGCCCAGTCAATTGGCGTCTTGTTGGCACGCGCCTGCGCCAGGCTGACCAGCGGCGTCTGCTTCTTGTTCGCGTGCTGCTGGCGAACCCGCTCGTAGTCGGCTTCGAGTTCGGCCAGGTAATTGGCGGCCCGCTCGTCGCTCAGCAGATCGCTGCAGACATTGACGCTGCGGCTGGCATCGGGCACATACACGACCGGGCCTTCGTAATGGGGCGAAATCTTGACGGCCGTGTGGACGCGGCTGCAGGTCGCGCCGCCGATCAGCAGCGGCATCTTGCGGCTGCGGAAGAACTCGTCGCGCTGCATCTCAGCCGCGACATGTTGCATCTCCTCCAAGCTCGGCGTGATCAGGCCCGACAGACCGATGATGTCGGCGCCCTCGGCCTTGGCACGCGCCAGGATGTCCTGGCACGGCACCATCACGCCCATGTTGACAACCTCGAAGTTGTTGCACTGCAGGACCACCGTCACGATGTTCTTGCCGATGTCGTGCACATCGCCCTTGACGGTGGCGATCACGATCTTGCCCTTGGCCTTGGCCTCGCCGCCGGCATCGACCAACAGCCGTTTTTCTTCTTCGATGTAGGGCAGCAGGTGGGCCACCGCCTGCTTCATCACACGGGCGCTTTTCACCACCTGCGGCAGGAACATCTTGCCCTGGCCGAACAGGTCACCGACGATGTTCATGCCGTCCATCAGCGGGCCTTCGATGACGTTCAGCGGACGACCGCCGCCGCCCAGGATCTGGCGGTAGACCTGTTCGGTATCGTCCACGATGAACTCGTTGATGCCGTGAACCAGCGCATGACTCAAGCGCTCGGCCACCGGCTTGCTGCGCCACGCCAGCTTGGCCGTATCGTCACGCGAAGCCCCTTTGGCGGATTCGGCCACCTCGATCAGGCGCTCCCCGGAGTCGGGGCGACGGTTCAGCACCACGTCCTCGACACGCTCGCGCAGCACCGGCTCCAGATCGTCGTAGACGCCGACCATGCCGGCGTTGACGATGCCCATGTCCATGCCGGCCTGGATCGCGTGGTACAGAAAGACTGTGTGGATCGCCTCGCGCACCGGATCGTTGCCGCGGAAGCTGAAACTCACATTGCTGACCCCGCCGCTGACCTTGGCGCCCGGCAGGTTCTGCTTGATCCAGCGCGTCGCGTTGATGAAGTCGACCGCGTAGTTGTCGTGTTCCTCGATGCCGGTGGCAATCGCGAAGATGTTCGGGTCGAAGATGATGTCCTCGGGCGGAAAGTCGAGCTCGTCGACCAGCATCCGGTATGCGCGTTCGCAGATCGCGATCTTGCGCTCGTAGGTATCGGCCTGGCCCTTCTCGTCGAAGGCCATCACGACGGTGGCCGCGCCATAGCGGCGGATCAGCCTGGCCTGCTGCCGGAACTGTTCTTCGCCTTCCTTCAGCGAGATGGAATTGACGATGCCCTTGCCCTGGATGCATTTGAGCCCGGCCTCGATCACCTCCCATTTCGAGCTGTCGATCATGATCGGCACGCGTGAAATCTCCGGCTCGCCGGCGATCAGGTTCAGGAAGCGCACCATCGCCGCCTTGCTGTCGAGCATCGCCTCGTCCATGTTGATATCGATGATCTGCGCGCCGTTTTCCACCTGCTGTCGCGCCACGCTCAACGCGTCCTCGAACTTGTCGTTCAGGATCAGGCGCGCAAACGCCTTCGATCCGGTCACGTTGGTGCGCTCACCGATGTTGACGAACAGCGATTGCTCGTCGATGGATACCGGCTCGAGGCCGGACAACTTCATCGCGGCGACGGTTCGCGGCGTTGAAATTGGCGTTGCGGTTTCGCTGGAGGCGGGCGGATTCGGCATGGCGGCGCAATCATGGGATCGGCCGCGCAACTCACCGCGGCCTGGTCTGGTCGGGTGAGCGCTGTTGGAAAACAAGGGCCCAAGCCTGGCGGCAAACCGACCGTTTCAGGTCGGCGCCGTCGCAACGCTCCTTGGGACGGTTGGATTGTAGAGGTACCCGATCGATCGTCGGGTGGGGCGGGAAGCGCGGCTGAAGCCGCTCCTACAACCCGCGTGGGCCGGCTGCTGCGGGGCGTCAGGCGGCGAGCAGGTTGCTGAACAGCCCGTCGTGCTTGCAGCGCGGCTGATAGCCGCCCAGGCGCCTGGCAATCTCGGCGATGTGCGCCGGCGTGGTGCCGCAGCAACCGCCGGCGATGTTGAGAAAACCCGCCTTCGCAAAATCCTCGACCAGCCGGCCGGTGATCTCCGGCGTTTCGTCGAATCCGGTGTCGCTCATCGGATTCGGCAAGCCGGCATTCGGATAACAGCTGATGAAAGTATCGCCGGCCACTTTCGACAACTCTTCGATATAGGGCCTCATCAGCGTCGCGCCGAGGGCGCAGTTCAGACCGATCGCCAGCGGGCGGGCGTGGCGCACGCTGTGCCAGAACGCGCCGACCGTCTGGCCGGAGAGGATGCGGCCCGAGGCATCGGTCACGGTGCCGGAAATGATCACCGGCAGTCGCTCGCCGCTTTGCTCCATCAGTTCGTCGAGCGCGAAGATGGCTGCCTTCGCGTTCAGCGTGTCGAAGATCGTCTCGACCAGGAACAGGTCGCAGCCGCCCTCCAGCAGCCCTTCCGCCTGCTCCCGGTAAGCCGCTCGCAACTGGTCGAAATCGACATTGCGGGCCGCCGGATCATTCACATCCGGACTGATGCTCGCGGTACGCGGGGTCGGGCCAAGTGCGCCGGCCACGAAGCGCGGCCGATCGTCGGTTGCAATGGCAGCGCAGGCGGCACGGGCAAGCCGGGCGCCCTCGACGTTGATCTCGCGGGCGTAGGCCGCCAGGCCGTAGTCTTCCTGAGCGATCGAGGTCGCACCGAAGGTATTGGTCTCGATGATGTCGGCGCCGGCCTGCAGATACTCGTCGTGAATCTGGCGGATCACGTCAGGCCGGGTCAGCTGCAACAGATCGTTGTTGCCCTTCAGATCCTTGCCATGGTCGGCGAAACGCGCACCGCGAAAGTCGGCCTCGGACAGCTTGTAGCGCTGGATCATCGTACCCATTGCGCCGTCGAGAATCGCGATTCGACGTTCGAGCAAGGCCGGCAGCGCGGCGCCACGGGTGTAGGCGGTGACTTTCATGGCCCGATTGTACGAACTCGGTCAGCACAACGGCGCCGCCGGGGCCTTGCAGCCTTGTCCGTGCAACGGCCAGTTGCCAAGTGGCACAAGCGCGAACTGACAGCGCCGCAAGCGCCGCGGGAACAGGCTCAGTGCAGTTCGGCGACTCGTGTATCCGAATACAGCGACTCGCGGAAATCGATGTCCTTCGGTCCGATATCGTGCATCGCCCATTGCGACAGCGCACGGGCCGACATCGGCTTGGCGAACAAAAAGCCTTGCAATTCGTCACAGCCCAGCGAACGCAGGATCGCGTATTGCTGCTCGGTCTCGACCCCTTCGGCAACCACCTTCAACTGAAGCGCCTGCGCCAGCTTGATCACCGCGTCGACCACCCGCTCGGCATCCTCGCTGACGCCAAGGTCCTGCACGAAGCTGCGATCGATCTTCAGTTCCTCGGCCGGCAACTTGCGCAGATACGACAGGCTGGAGTAGCCGGTGCCAAAATCGTCGATCGAGATGTGCACGCCGGCCTGAGCCAGGCTGTAGAACAGCTGCATCGTCTCGGCCGCGTCGTCCATCGCCACCGACTCGGTGATCTCGCAGGTCAGAACCTTGGGGTTGATCCGGTGCCGCGTCAACGCCGCGCTGATCCGGTCGGCCAGATCGGCCTGCCGCAACTGGTAGACCGACAGATTGATCGCCACCCGCATGCGCAGCCCCTCGTCGCGCCAAGCCCGGATCTGGCGGCAGGCCTCGTCGATCAGCCAATCGCCGAAGCTGTTGATCAGACCGAAGCGCTCGGCGATCGGAATGAAGACGGCCGGGCCGATCATGCCGCGTTTCGGGTGGTGCCAGCGCATCAGCGCCTCGGCGCCGGTGATCTCGCCGCTGGGGGCGTGCACCTTCGGCTGGTAGTAGAGTTCGAGCTCGCCATTGGCCAGCGCTCTGCGCAAGTCGTGCAGCAGATCGACCTGTTCACGCGCGCCGGTGCTCATGCGCGGCTCGTAGAAGCTGTAGGTGGCGCCGCCGCTGGCCTTGGCCGCATACATTGCAGCGTCGGCGTGGGGCAGCAGTTTTCCATCGGCGCCGTTTTCCGGATACATCGCGATGCCGATCGAGCAGGACAGCGTGACCTCGCGTGCATCGCGACCGTCGAATGAATAGGGCTGCTGCAACAGATCGAGCACGTTGGCGGCCCGATCGGCAACCTCGCTGGCAATCGGGTTGTCCTGGATCAGCAGCAGAAACTCATCGGCTCCCAGGCGTGCCGCAACGTCGTTGGGACCGGCCACGCTGCTCAGCCGGCCAGCCACGCTGCGCAGAATGCTGTCACCCACCGGATGGCCGAAGGATTCGTTGATCGGCTTGAAGCCATCGAGATCGATGAACAACAGCGCCAGGCGGCCATGCTGCGAATCGCAGCGCTGCACCGCATTCTCGAGCCGGTGCTCGAACATTTCACGATTGGGCAACTGGGTCAGCGCATCGAGGGTCGCCTGGTGGCGCAGTTCAATCTTGACGCGCGACAAGGACTCCCTGGTGTGCTCCTCGAGTCTGGAGGTGACGAGGATCGCCAGCACGAACATCAGCGTGCCCACCGAGGCCAGCGCGGCGATCGAAGACGACGGCAGAACGTCGCGGTAACTCGACGCGAACTGCCCGGCCAGCCCGGCCGCATCGATCACGCCGACCTGACTCAGCACCACGCCCAGTCCCATTGAGATGGCTGCGATCAGGTTCCAGGGCACCCGGCTCCTGAGCTGCGAGCGGCCGATGAACCAGATGCCCAGACCCATGGTCGAGCCGCCGACGCCGGCCAGCAGCGCCATCAGCAGCCCCGGACCGTCCCAGACGAAACCGGGCTGCAGACCCATCGACAACATCGCCAGCAACTGGGTGCCGACCAGGCCGAGCCCGATCCCGCCAGCCGCGCCCAGCACACCGCCGAGACTCGCGTCCCGGGTGCCGATCATGCGGAAACCGGCCATGCCGACGCCGACCGCGGCCAGCCAGGCCGCGAACACGCCGACCGGGTGATAGCCGATTCCGTAGGCAAGCGGCTGGACGTTCATGCTCAAGACATGCACCGACCACACGCCGGTTCCCCAGGCCAGCCCGGAGCCGAGCAGCCACTGCCGGCCCTCGGCGATTTCCGTGGACTGCATGCGTTTGCCCAGATCGAGCGCCGCATAGGCGGACAAGCTGGCAATCAGCCCGGTCAACAACAGCCAAGGTGCCACAAAAAGCAGAGTTGAAGCCATGGTGCTTTTATTCGTTCAGCGCCGCACAGGGTCGGATCGCCCGCGGTGGCGCACACTGACGGAGGTCCCGACCGGAAAGGTCATGTCTGCTTATCGGCTCGCCCAGCCTGCGGCTTGAGCCGTTCAGTTGACGAAGCCGATGCCCCGGCGGTGCCGCACCTCGGGTTTGACCCGATGTTCCGACTCGAGCTGAGACAGGAATTCATTGGCGTCGAAGGCTTCCCCGAAAATTTCGACCTGGCGCTTGACGGCGGCGAAATCCCCGGCTGTCAGCACATCGAGCTGCCGCAGCCGCTCGCGATGGTCGGCGCTCAGCTTGTCGGCATGGCCGGCGAGCGCCTCTGAAATGAACATTCGTTCACGTTGCGACGGCAACAGCGGGTGGAAGCGGATCTTGAACGTGAACCGGCGCAGCGCCGCCTCGTCCAGCTCGTCGAACAGGTTGGTGGTGCAGATGAACAGGCCGGCGAACCGTTCCATGCCCTGCAGCATCTCGTTGACCTCGCTGATCTCGTAGCTGCGTTCGGCCAGGCGCCGATTGCGCAGAAAACTGTCGGCTTCGTCCAGCAGCAGCACCGCCTGTTCGGCTTCAGCTTCGGCAAACATCCGCGCCATGTTCTGCTCGGTTTCGCCGACATATTTGCTCGCGATCTCGCTTGCCTGGCGCACCATCAAGGGGCGTTGCAGCGAGCGCGCAATGTGTTCGGCCAATGCAGTCTTGCCGGTTCCCGGCGCCCCGTGGAAACACAGGCTGCCGTGGCCGCTGCGGCGCAAGGCCTCGATCACCTTCGGCAACGCGAACCGCGACTCGGTGTTCAGCAAGTCGAGGTCATAACCGGTGACCACGGCCCGGGCCCGCTCCTGCGCGCCCGAATTGCCCAGGGCCAGATCGGCGTGGCCCAGCTGGCGCTCGATCAAGGCTTCGATGGCCGATTCATCGCGGCTCGCCAGCAACGCGAATCGCACCGCCGTTCGAACCTGCGCGGGCGTCAGACCCCTGCGCTCCGAAAGCTTTGCAGTGAAGCGATCACTCACTTTTACAGGCCCGAGCGCATTTCTGACCAAGGCCTCGCGTGCCCCGGGCGGTGGGCACTTGAGCTCGAGGTGATACTGGAAGCGACGCCGAAATGCCGGATCGATCTGCTCGATCCGGTTGGTCGCCCAGACCACCGGCACCGGATTGGTCTCGAGGATCTGGTTGACCCAGGCCTTGCCGCTGACGCTGCCATTGCCGCTCAGCGCACCATCGCCACTTTCGATGCGCGCCATGATCTGCGCCGCGTCGTTGGAGATCGGCGGGAAGACATCCTCGACCTCGTCGAACAGCAGCGCCACCTGCGCGCTCGCCTTCAGGAAAACTTGACTGATCTGCAATGAACGGTAGCGGTCGCGGCCGGACAGCGAATTGCCGTCACGGTCGGCATATTCAACCTCGTACAGCGACAGGCCGGCGGCCTGCGCCGCCACCTTGGCGAGCTCGGTCTTGCCGGTCCCCGGGGGGCCGTACAACAACACATTGACGCCCGGCTCCTTGCGTGCAACGGCGTGTTGCAGCAGCGTCGTCAGCACCTGCAGATCGTCGGCCACATAGTGGAAATCAGCCGGCGTCAATTCGCTGCGGGCGGCCGGCCGGGTGAATACCGCCATCAGGTCGGACGGGCCTTCATAGTGGCGCATCAACACCGGTGGCAACTGTTCGCTGACCTTCATCAGGTCCGACAGGTCGGTGATGTTGTGCTCGGAGATCAGATTCTCGACCATGCCGATGCGCTCGAGCCGGGAACCGGCCCGCAAGGCCTCGGCCACCTCCGACTCGTTGACACCGGCCACCGCGGCGATGGCCGCGTAGGCTTCCTGCGCGCTCGAAACCTTGAATTCGACCAGCAGGCCGCGCAGATCGCGCTGGTAGCGCGCCAGCGTGCCATACAGCAGCAGCGCGCGCTCGGCCGGATTCAGCTGCAGCAGGCTGGCCAGCGCGTCGATGTTTTTCTCGACCCGGGTCGATTCCTTCTTCAGGCTGCGGTTCAGCCAGCTGGCGGTGGCGCCCAACACCGTGAGCAGGTCTTTGGGCGCATCCTTGATGAATTCATCGATATAGAAGAACAGCGTGCCTTCTTCGTACGGCCCTTGCCAGGCGCCGTAGCGTGCAATAAAGGCCTCGTCCTCGAACGCCTCATGCCCGCGCCAGGCGTCGTTGTTGCGGCAGCGCAGGGCGAGGAATTCCCGCAGCCGACGCAATACCGGAACCGGCCAGACCAGATGCCGCCCAGTCAGCGACAACAGGCTGTTCCAGTCGCGCCGCAGATTGAAACGCCCCGGCTGGCGCATCGTCAACGACAAGACGAAGCGCGAACACATGCGGTCCAGCACGGCCGCTTCACGCAGGCCAGGCGACAAGACGACGCGCCCCTCATCCATCAACTTGCTCATCGGCAACACCTCCTGCCACCGGCGAGCAATGCTGGATCGCCCATCGGCCGCGAGAGCATCTTGTCGCAGGCTGCAGCTTCAGGCAAGCATGTCAGCAAAAAGCGGTCAATCCCCGGAACGCGGGTGGGGTATCACCTCATGCGGTCGACCCGCTCCCGCGGTGGTGATTCAGTGCATCACCACCGGCTGCTGCATCAGGGAGGCATAACGGGCGATGTAGTCGTCCATGTCATCTTCGGACGGCCCGCGTTCGATCAGCGCGTCGACACCGGCCTTGAACTGCTCGGCCAGCTTGCCGTCGATGTAGATTTCCTTGCGGGCGAATTTGTCGACGATTTCGTAGCCGCCGCGGGACGGCTGCGGCTGAACGGTCGAGTCGCCGCTGGAAGCGAGCTGCTCGGGCGTGCTCAGGTCGAACTGGACGACCACATAGTTTTCCGAGTTGTAGAGCATGTGCATGAAGAATCTCTCCTCAACCCGAGATGAGGGGCTCGGAGCAAATTTCAAGCCATGCTTCCGCCCGCAGCCAGCGGCGCTGCCGGGCGCTTCAATCCTGAATGCGCAACAGCTCGAGCATCGCACCATCGTCGGGATTGCCGATCCGCGCGCGCAGGGGCAGGTAACTGCGGGCCGGGTCGAGCCAGACTTCGGCCAGCGTATCGTGCTCCTTGCGCGGCGCCCGAACCAGCTTGACGGCGTTGATCGACCCGGCATCGGACGCGACGCGTTCGATGCCCTCGCAGCGGAAAACCCACAGCGAGGCATCGCCGCGAGCACCCACCACATACAGCGCCACCTCCTGGCCGGGCGTGGCCAGGCGCGGATTGGCCGCCAGGATTGCGGGCAACTGCATCATCCAGCTCAGCCTGTCCTGGGCCCCGCGCACCAGCGGATATTCCACCGACGGGCCGGAAAAACTGATCAAGCCACGCTGACGCTGAAAATTGGCCGCCCGCACACTGCCGCGCAGCCGCTGGTCGGTGAAGCGCAGCGGCGCCAGACCGGCCTGGTCGAACCCGCCGCTGCTGACCTGCGTCATGATCGACAAGCCGCCGACCTTGGCCACCAACTGAAGTTCATATTTGGCCCCGGGTTGAGAAACCGGGTCACGGCGCCAGCTCAGCTCGCCGGTGCCGCTGAGCAGGCCACGCTGCAGCTTGTAGCGCAGGACCTGCGAGGGTGCGGGGGCTGTCGCATAGACCGGTACCGCGACGCCGTCGGATTCGGCCGCGCCGTTCGGTTGGCTGGCTTGGGCATTCGCCGGCTCGCTGCGTGCCGCCAGTTGCAGCTGATCGAATGCGTCGGTGGTCGAGTCGGCCACGGTTGCAGGCGAGGATTCGACCGCGAAGGCTACACCGGCCGGTTCGGATTCAACCACCGCCGCGGCGTTCGAGATGTCAGGAATCAGCGCAGCTGGCGATGCGACTGGCAACGGATCGGTTCCGACTGCCGCCAGTCCGATGGCGGGCGTCGGCGGCTGTGTCGCCCGCCCGATTGACGTGGGACGTTCCGGCTTCAACGGCGCAGCTCCCGCAACGTCGGCGGACTTTGGGACCGGCGCCAGCAAAGCTGGCAAATCCGGCCGAGCCACCTCGACCGCCCGCACACGCACCACGGGAGGCGCGACGGGTCGTGCCGCGGCTGTTTCCATGGTGGGCAAACCACCAAGCAGCGCCCCATGCAGTAAAAGGGCTGGCAGTGCGGCAACCGACAGGACGCGAACCGTCAAGCGCCTGCCGGATGGGCGGCCATTCGATGACGACGGGGGTGGCGTCGGCGGCTTGACGGTGAGCATCGACAATCAGGACAGGATGCTGGCGCGGGGCCGACGAAGGCCTGGCTGGGAAAGCGCCTCCAACAACACGCGCCACACATGAAAATTGCAACTTACAAGGACGGATCTCGCGATGGCCTGCTGGTGGTCGTCTCGCGTGACCTCACGATCGCCCATTATGCGGCCGGCATCGCGGGGCGCCTGCAGCAGGTTCTCGACGACTGGAACTTCTTGTCACCTCAGCTGCAGGAGCTATCCCAGACGCTGATCCACGGCAAGGCGAGGCACGCGTTTGCGTTCGACCCGCGGCAATGCATGGCCCCGCTGCCGCGCGCGTTCTGTCTGGCTTCGATCGACATGCGACCACCGCAATCGTCCGGCGGGCCGGCGTCCGTGCGGATCCGGCGCAGCGACGCGCTGCTGGGGCCGTGCGCCCCGTTGCCGGTCGTGCCGGCTGCGCCAACTTCGGCTCAACCGCGCGAGGCAGGCGGCACGCCGCAGTGGGAGGTGGGCGCCGAGCTGGTCGTGATCACC
Source organism: Ideonella sp. (assembly GCA_031398385.1). GTDB lineage: Bacteria > Pseudomonadota > Gammaproteobacteria > Burkholderiales > Burkholderiaceae_C > Ideonella_A. The sequence continues at coordinate 13,690 of JANNNE010000145.1, read as the reverse complement.
GGAGACCTGTCCGCCGATGCCGCTGCGGACGATTCGCTCGCCGCCGTCAGGCTGGTCACGGCCTGCGCGATCTGGCAGCCGCCGGGCGCCGACGCGGGCGATGACAACGCCAGCATCACCAGCTTCTGTCCGGTTGCCGTGACGACCGACGAGTTGGGCGCCGCCTGGAACGACCCGCAGCATCGACTCCCTTTGCACCTGCTGGTCGATGGCCGGCGGACGCGGTCTGACGACGCCTGGCAGCCGAGCACGCGCGACATCGTCAGCGGCCTGACCCGATGTGCCGCGCTGCGCGGCCTGCGTGCGGGCAGCATCATCGGCACCGGCGTGCAGATCAGCGCGTCGCTGAGCGCGGTCGGCGGCGAGACCTTGCGCATTGCCGCCGATGGCTCGGACGGCGAGAACCTGTTCGGCGCGATCTCGGTGCAGATCGACGCCGCGCGCTGAGGTCGGCCGGTGAACGAACTTCCGCGCAGCTTCAAACTCATCACCGTCTGGCTGCTGCTGGGGCTGTCCCTGTTTCTCGGCATTCAGTGGTGGCAGCATCAGCAGGCCGAAACCCGCTTCCAGGCCAACGGCGCGACCATCGAGATCCGGCGCGGCCCGGATGGCCACTATCACTGGCCGGGCCAGATCAACGGCCGGCCGGTCGATTTCCTGATCGATACCGGCGCCACCGGGACCGCGATCTCGGCCGCGTTGGCCGAGGAACTCAAGCTGTCGAGCCTGGGCACCGTGCGCTCGGTGACCGCCGGCGGGGTGGTGACCGGCAGCGTGGTCGCAGCAGACATCCAGCTGCAGGGCGGCGTGAGCGCGCAGCGCCTGCGGGTGGTGGCCTTGCCCGGCCTGGGCGATCGACCACTGCTCGGCATGGATGTACTCGGTCGTCTCGACTGGCGCCAGGAGCAGGGTGTGCTGAAGATCGATTCACGCAGCGGCGGCGGAAGCTGAGCATCGGCCCGCGCCAGCAAGAACCCGCCTTGGACATGGCCGAAAGGCGATGCACAATGGCCCGAGGCAGATCGCAACAGCGGCACCACAGGGAGACTGATCAGATGAGCAATACAAGCGGATTCACCGTCCCGGGTTTCGAATTCCTGCAGGGCCTGGTCAAGAATGCCGGCGCGGCTTTGCCCGGGGTCGGGCAGTGGGTGGCTCCGACCCTGGACCCTCAGGAGATCGAGAAACGCATCGACGAGTTGCGCACCGTTCAGTTCTGGCTTGAGCAGAACGCCAAGATGCTCAGCGCGACGATCCAGGCACTTGAAGTGCAACGGATGACCTTGTCGACCCTGAAGACGATGAACGTCCAGATGGCCGATTTGCGAGACTCGTTGCAGATCAAGATGCCCGCGCAGGCGGAGGCACAGGCCGCACCGACTGCAGCGCCGGCCCGACCAGCCCGTCCGGCGGCCGATGAGTCGGCCCCAATCGGCGGCGCCGCTGCCACTGCGCCCGATCCAGCTGCTACGGCCGAACCTGGCGCGCCGGCCGTCGACCCGATGCAATGGTGGGGAGCCTTGACCCAGCAATTTACTGAGCTGGCAACCAACGCGATGGCGCAGGGTGCGAACGGCAGCCTGGCATCGGCGATGGGGCGGCAGAGTGTGGACGGCGTCAAGGGCAAGGAAAAACCCGTGACCGCCTCCCCGAAGAAGGCTGCGCGTAAGGCGACGGCGAAGGGCAAGCGCAGCGCGTCCGGCGCCAAGAAGGTGAAGGCACCCTGAGCGCGCCGGAATCGAGCGCGCCCGGCGAATGACCCGTTTTGTCCACGCCCATGCCGGCCATGCCGATTGGCGGACGGCGCTCGACCTCGCGACCAGAGACATCACCGCGCAGGCGCTCGACAAGGGCTTCAAGCCGACGCTGGGCTGGATCTACCTGAGCGATGCCTATGCCGATGCGGCGGAGTTGCTGCTAGCCGAACTGACCCGCCATTGGCCGGGCGTGGCCTGGGTCGGTGCGGTGGGAGTCGGGGTTGCCGCCAGCGGCATCGAATATTTCGATCAGCCGGCGCTGGTGCTGATGCTGACCGACCTGGCGACCGATCGATTCAAGGTCTTCTCCGGGGCCAGTCCACTGTCGGCGCGGGCGAGCGCCGATTTCGACGCCGCAACCGCCCAGGTCCATACCGACCCGACCGAGGCCGATCTCGGCGAATTGATCATCGAGCTGGCCGATCGCACCGCCACCGGCTACCTGTTCGGCGGGCTGGCCAGTTCGCGTGGCCGCAACCTGCACATCGCCAATGGGGTGTGGCAGGGCGGCATCTCGGGTGTCGCCTTCAGTCGGGATGTGAGCCTGCTGTCGCGCGTGACCCAGGGTTGCCAGCCGGTCGGGCCGGTCCGACGCATTTCGGCCTGCGAGCACAACCTGGTTGCCACGCTGGATGGCGAACCGGCGCTCGACTGCCTGCTGACCGATCTGCAGCTGCAGGGTCGCGAGGCACGGGAAATCTTTCCAAAACTGCGCGAGACCCTGGTCGGTCTGAGTGATCGAAGCGACGACGCCTTGTCCCGCCCCGGGCAATTCGGCACCGATACCCGGGTGCGACACCTGATCGGAATCGATCCGGGCAGACGCGCGATCGCGATCGGCGATGTGCCGCCGGTCGACATGCAACTGGCTTTTTGCCGCCGCGACACCGAGGCGGCCCGCCGCGATCTGGTGCGCATCTGCAGCGAGATCCGCGAGGAACTCGAGCCCGAGGGCCTGCCGAGTGAATCGGACGCCGACACGCGCAGCATCGCGGGCGCGATCTACGTCAGCTGCTCGGGCCGAGGCGGTCCGCACTTCGGTGCGCCGTCGGCCGAGCTGGCGGTGATTCGGCATGCGCTGGGTGACGTGCCCCTGGTCGGCTTCTTTGCGGCCGGTGAAATTGCGCGGAATCACCTCTACGGCTATACCGGCGTGTTGACCGTCTTCACCAACTGAGCGCAACCGGGTCGGCATCGAGCAAGGCTGACAAGCCCGGTGCATCGATCGGATCGGCCTGGCGCAGACCGCGGCCGGCTTGTGCCAAGATTTCGCCCGTGAACACTTCCACCTCCCGACGCGCGTGACGACCACCAGCCTGCAAATGCCTTCGCGCCTGGCGCTGTATCTGAACCTGATCCGCTGGGATCGGCCGGCCGGCAGCTATCTGCTGCTGTGGCCCAGCCTGTCGGCACTTTGGCTGGCGGCCGACGGATTTCCGGGCTGGAAGCTGCTGGCGATCTTCGTTGCGGGCACGTTCCTGATGCGCAGCGCCGGCTGCGCCGTCAACGATGTGGCCGACCGGGAATTCGACCGCCATGTCAAACGCACCGCGGCGCGTCCGGTCACCAGCGGTCAGCTCGGGGTGCGCGAGGCGCTGTTGCTGGGTGCGGCATTGGCACTTGTCGCGTTCGGCCTGGTCTTGCTGACCAATCTGGCAACCGTCGTCTGGAGCATCGCCGCGCTGCTGATCAGCATCGCCTACCCGTATGCCAAACGCATCGTCTCGATGCCGCAGGCCGTGCTGGGAATCGCCTTCAGTTTTGGCATTCCGATGGCGTTCGCTGCCGTGCGCGGCGGCAGTGACTGGACCTGGTTTTCGGTGGCCGATGCGGTGCCGGCGCTGGCCGGCTGGCTGCTGCTGGGCAATTTGTTCTGGGTACTGGCTTACGACACCGAGTATGCGATGGTCGACCGCGACGACGACCTGAAGATCGGCATCAAGACCTCGGCGATCACGCTCGGCCGCTTCGATGTGGCGGCGGTGATGGCCTTCTACGCCTGCTTTCTGCTGATCTGGGCGCTGGTCGGCATCCATCTGGGGCTGGCCTGGCCATTCTTTGTCGGCCTGCTGGCCGCCGGTGCGCTCGCCGGCTGGCATTACAGCCTGATCCGGCACCGCACGCGCGAAGGCTGCTTCAAGGCCTTCAGGCTCAACCACTGGCTGGGTTTTGCGGTCTTCGTCGGCGTAGCCGTGGCGACGCAGGCCGCTTGATCAGGCGCCAGATCGGGCGGCAGATCAGGCGCCGAATTCGTCACCCATCTCGGCGGCGCGGCGGTGCGCAGCCGCCATTGCCCGGCCAAATTCGGCCTTGACCTGCGCAGCGTCGAGGACACTGATCGCCGCGTGTGTCGTGCCGCCCTTGGAGGTCACGCGCTCGCGCAAGACGGCCGGCGGATCGCTGGAGGCCGCGGCCAGCGCGGTCGCACCGGCAAAGGTCGCCAGTGCCAGTTCGCGGCCTTGTTCAGCGCTCAGTCCCATTGCCACTGCTGCGTCGATCATGGCCTCGATCACATAGAAGACATAGGCCGGACCGGAACCCGAGATCGCGGTGACCGCATCCAGATCCGATTCCTGATCGACCCACAGCGTGCGGCCGGTCGGCGCCAGCACGGTTTGCACCGCGGCGCGTTCTTCGGCGGTCACGGCGTCGCGAGCGTACAGCCCCGCAATGCCTTGCCCGATCAGTGCCGGCGTATTCGGCATCGCGCGCACCACCCGCTTGGTTCCGGTGGCACGGGCGATCGCATCGCTGCGAATGCCGGCCATCACGCTGAGTTGCAGGGCGCTGCCGACATGCAGCGCACACGGCCGGGCGGCCACCTGGAACAGCTGCGGCTTGACAGCCCACAACACCAGATCCGCACCGGAGAGTTGTGGCCCGGCCTGCGCCAGTGCGAGCACGCCGAAATCCGCCTGCAGGCTGGCCCGCTGGTCGTCGCCCGGATCGACGACGACGATGCTGGATGCCGGGCGGCCATTGCCGATCAAGCCGCCGATGATGGCGCGCGCCATGTTGCCGCCGCCGATGAAGGCAATCTTGTTCATTCCCGCAGTTTAGAAGCGTCTGCAGGCGCAGGGCGAGCGCCGAACACGGCGGTGCCGATCCGGACGATGGTCGCGCCTTCGGCGATGGCGGCATCGAGGTCGTCGCTCATGCCCATCGACAAGGTATCGAAATCGGTGCCGAGCTGCGGACAGGCTTCACGCACGCTCGCCAGCAATTCGCGCAGCGCGCGGTGTGGAGCGCGCTGCGCCGCGACGCCATCCGCCGGGGCCGGAATCGCCATCAGGCCACGCAGTCGGAGCCTTGGCAGGCTGGAAACCGCCTCGGCCACCGCGGCCACCTCGTGCGGCAGCAGGCCGCTTTTGCTCGATTCGCCACTGATATTGACCTGCAGGCACAACTGCAGCGGCGCGAGGTCCGGCGGACGCTGATCACTCAGGCGCTGCGCGATCTTCAGGCGGTCGACCGAATCGACCCAGTCGAAGGCTTCGGCCACGACGCGGGTCTTGTTGGTCTGCAAGGGTCCGATCAGGTGCCATTCGAGCTGTTGCCGCAGGTCATCGAGTTCGGCGATCTTGGCCAGGCCCTCCTGCACATAGTTCTCGCCGAAACAGCGTTCGCCGGCCGCAAAAGCCTGCCGCATTTCGTCGGCGCTGCGGGTCTTGCCCACACACATCAGCCTGACCGTATCGGCCGGGCGGCCAGCGCTGGTGCAGGCCGCGGCCATTCGCTGGCGCACGAGTTGTATGTTGTCCGGGATCGTCGCCATAATGCGCCGAGAGTATCCTTCTTCGGCGCGGCCACGCGGCGCGCGCCTTCCACCCATCCAAGATTCGCCCATGGACATCACCCAACTGCTGGCGTTTTCGGTCAAGAACAAGGCGTCGGACCTGCACCTGTCGGCCGGCCTGCCGCCGATGATCCGGGTACACGGCGATGTGCGTCGCATCAATGTCGATCCGTTGGAGCACAAGGATGTGCACAACATGGTTTACGACATCATGAACGACACCCACCGCAAGGTCTACGAAGAGTCGCTGGAATGCGATTTTTCGTTCGAGATCCAGGGGCTGGCGCGCTTTCGCGTCAACGCGTTCAACCAGAATCGGGGCGCCGGTGCGGTGTTCCGCACCATCCCGAGCAAGATCCTGACGCTCGAGCAGCTCAATACGCCGAAGATCTTTGCCGAGCTGTCGCTGAAACCGCGCGGGCTGGTGCTGGTAACCGGGCCGACCGGTTCGGGCAAGTCGACCACGCTGGCCGCGATGGTCAACCACCTGAACGAGGCCGAATACGGCCACATTCTGACCGTCGAGGATCCGATCGAATTTGTCCACGAAAGCAAGAAGTGCCTGATCAACCAGCGTGAGGTCGGGCCGCACACGCTGAGCTTCAACAATGCGCTGCGTTCGGCTCTGCGCGAAGACCCGGACGCGATTCTGGTCGGCGAGCTGCGCGACCTCGAGACCATCCGCCTCGCACTGACCGCCGCCGAAACCGGCCACCTGGTATTCGGCACCCTGCACACCAGTTCAGCCGCAAAGACCATCGACCGCGTGGTCGACGTGTTTCCGGCGGCCGAAAAAGAGATGGTGCGGGCGATGTTGTCGGAATCGCTGGTGGCGGTGATTTCGCAGACCTTGTGCAAGCTGCGCGACGGCACCGGCCGCGTCGCGGCGCACGAGATCATGCTGGGCACGCCGGCGATCCGCAACCTGATCCGTGAAGCGAAGATCGCCCAGATGTATTCGTCGATCCAGACCGGCAACAGCATGGGCATGCAGACGCTCGACCAGAACCTGACCGAGTTGGTCCGCAAGGGCGCCATCTCGCCGTCCGAGGCGCGCTCGAAAGCCAAGTTGCCGGAGAATTTCCCCGGTTGATCGGGCAATCGGAAAACGACGCGAGGCACTAGCATGCGTGAACAAGCCGGTCAGTTCGTGTTTTTCGAGGCGCGGCAAACCGATTCTGAAGGACAAGCAGATGGAACGTGACCAGGCATCGAAATTCGTCAACGACCTGCTGCGCCTGATGATCAGCCGCAACGGCTCCGACCTGTTCCTGACCGCCGACTTCCCGCCCGCGATCAAGGTCGATGGCAAGGTGACCAAGGTCTCGCCGCAGCCGCTGACCGGCCAGCACACGCTGGCGTTGGCACGCGCGGTGATGAACGACAAGCAGGCGGCCGAATTCGAGCGCACCAAGGAATGCAATTTCGCGATCTCGCCGCAGGGCATCGGCCGCTTCCGCTGCAACGCCTTCGTCCAGCAGAGTCATGTCGGTCTGGTGATGCGGACGATTCCGCAGACGCTGCCGACCATCGATACGCTGAAGCTGCCCGAGGTGCTGAAGGAAATCGCGATGACCAAGCGCGGGCTGGTCATCTTCGTCGGCGCCACCGGATCGGGCAAGAGCACCTCGCTGGCGGCGATGGTCAATTACCGCAACGAACACTCTTACGGCCACATCATCACGCTGGAAGACCCGGTCGAATTCGTGCACCCGCACAAAAACTGCATCATCACGCAGCGTGAGGTCGGCATCGACACCGAGGGCTGGGAAGCGGGGCTGAAAAATGCGCTGCGCCAGGCGCCCGACGTGATCTTGATGGGCGAGATTCGCGACCGCGAGTCGATGGACCACGCGGTGGCCTTCGCCGAGACCGGCCACCTGTGCATGGCCACGATGCACGCCAACAGCGCCAACCAGGCGCTCGACCGCATCATCAACTTCTTTCCGGAAGAACGGCGCGCGCAGTTGCTGATGGATTTGTCGCTGAACCTGAAAGGCCTGATCTCGCAACGCCTGCTGCCGCTGCAGGAAGGCAAGGGACGGGTGGCCGCGGTCGAGGTGATGCTCAATTCGCCGCTGATCTCCGACTTGATCTTCAAGGGCGAGGTCACCGAGATCAAGGAAATCATGAAGCGCTCGCGCGAACTCGGCATGCAGACCTTCGACCAGAGCCTGTTCGATCTGTACGAGGCCAACCAGGTCACGATCGAGGATGCGCTGCGCAATGCCGACTCGCTGAACGATCTGCGCCTGAACATCAAGCTCAACAGCAAGCGCGCGAAGAACTCCGACCTGTCGGCCGGTACCGAGCACATGGCAATCGTCTGAACGGATGAGCAGCGCCCTCAGAAGTTATCAGTCCATCCCGCCGCGGCGCGTCGCCTTCATCGGATTGGGTGTGATGGGCTATCCGATGGCCGGCCATCTGGCTGGCGCAGGCCATCGGGTCTGCGTCTACAACCGCACACCGGCGCGGGCCGAGAAATGGCTCCAGGAATTTGAAGGTCGCAGCGCCACGACACCGCGCGCTGCCGCAGAAAACGCCGAGTTCGTTTTCTGCTGCGTCGGCAACGATGCCGATCTGCGCTCGGTCACGCTGGGCGATACGGGTGCGTTTGCAGCGCTGGCAGCGGGATCGGTCTTCGTCGACCACACGACCGCATCGGCGTCGGTGGCGCGCGAACTCGGCGCCGAAGCCGCACAGCGCGGTTTCGCATTCATCGATGCCCCAGTGTCGGGCGGCAATCTTGGCGCGATCAACGGTGCGTTGACGGTGATGTGCGGCGGTGACGAAACGGCGTTTGCACAGATGCATCCGGTGGCGATGGCATTTGCCAAGGCGGTGACCCTGCTCGGCGACAGCGGCGCCGGCCAGCTGGCAAAAATGGTCAACCAGATTGCCGTGGCCGGTCTGGTGCAGGCGCTGTCCGAGGCGATTGCCTTCGGCCAGAAGGCCGGACTGGACATGAAGGCCGTGCTCGACGTGATCGGCAAAGGTGCGGCACAGAGCTGGCAGATGGACAACCGTGGCCCGACGATGATCGACAACCGCTTCGATTTCGGCTTTGCCATCGACCTGATGCGCAAGGACCTCGGCCTGGTGCTGGAAGAAGCCAAGCACAACGGCGCCCGCCTGCCGGTGACGGCGCTGGTCGACCAGTTCTATGCCGACATTCAGGCCCACGGCGGCAGCCGCTGGGATACCTCGAGCCTGATCACCCGGCTGATGTAGACGGCGCCGACGTACCGGCAACGCATCCGTTCAAGCGAGCGCCGGAGGCGCGGTTTGGGGCGATGATGCCTGGCGGATGGCCAGGCCGCTGGGTCGCAGGGTCGCAGGTCAAGAGCAGACTCCGCCAAGCGGCCTATTTTCCTTTTTGCCGCGAAGCGAGATCGGCAAGTTCGGCTTCGGTCACGATGTCGAATACCCGGATCACCTTCTGCACGCCGCTGACCTGGCTTGCCACATCGGCCGCGCGTGCGGCCTCTCGCTCGGTGACGATTCCCATCAGGTAGACGACACGGCGTTCGGTGACCACCTTGACCGCGGTGGCCATCAGATCCTTCGCGTCGACCAGCAAGGTCTTGACCTTGCCCGACACCAGGGTGTCGGCGGAGCGGCTGCCGAACGAGCTCACCGGCATCACACCGATCTCGTTGACGATGGTGCGGATGTTTTCGGTTCGTTGCACCGCTTCCTGGGCGATCGCCTTGTCGGCCTCGGTGGGCACTTCTCCGGTCAGCAAGACTACGCGGTTGTAGCTGGTCACGTTGACATGGGCACGCTCGCCGAAGGTTTCGCTGAGGCGCCGGATCGCCTTCAACTCGATCGCCTCGTCTTCGAGCTGCGCGCCCGAGGTTCGCCGGTCGGTATACAGCAGGGTTCCGCCGACCATCGCGCCACCGACCAGCAGCGCACAACCGGACAGGCTGACCAGCGCCGAAGCGCCCAATGCAGCGGCCAGCAGCGCGCGACGCGGCCGCATCGGAGATTCAAAACTCATGGGGTGTCCTGTTCGCCTAGCAATTGGAGGTCGACCGCATCACACAGGCAATGCAGGGTCAGCAGGTGAACCTCCTGGATGCGTGCGGTGCGGTCGTGGGGAACGCAGATGTGGACATCGGTATCGGTCAGCAGCGCATTCATCTTGCCGCCTTTGTGTCCGGTCAATGCCACCACGGTCATGTCCTTGGCATGGGCTGCCTGGACAGCGGCCAGCACGTTGGCCGAGTTGCCACTGGTGCTCATCGCCAGCAGCACGTCGCCGGGCTGTCCGAGCGCCTGAACCTGCTTGCTGAACACGACATCGTAGTTGTAGTCGTTGCCGATGGCGGTCAGGATCGAGGTGTCGGTGGTCAGCGCAATCGCGGCGAGTCCCGGCCGTTCACGCTCGAAGCGGCCGACGAACTCGGCTGCGAAATGTTGTGCATCGGCGGCCGACCCGCCATTGCCACAGGCCAGCACCTTGCCGCCGGCCGTGATGCAGCCGACGATGGCATTGACCGCGTCGGCAATCGGCTTGGCAAGCACCTCGGCCGCCGCATATTTGAGATCGGCACTGTCAAAAAACTGCTTCTGGATGCGTTGTTCGAGCATGCGTGGATGATATGACATCGGATTTCGCGATCGTTTCATCGAATCTCAGCCCAGCAGCCCCGGATTGAGCTGCCAGATTGCAAAGCTGAGTGCCGTCGCGAACGACACCCACGCCAGATAAGGGAGCAGCAGCGCCGCAGCGATCCGGCTGACCCGCCAGAACAATACGATCGTCGTGACGATGAGCAGCCACAGCAGCACGATCTCGGCCGACGCCAGAGCACCCTGACGCAACGCGAAGAAGAGCCAGGTCCACAGCGCATTGGCGGCGAGTTGGGCCAGAAACAGCAGCAGCGCCGTTCTTGCCCCCGCCCATCCGACCGACCGCCAGACCAGCCAGGCTGAAATGCCCATCAGGATGTAGAGAACCGACCAGACCGGCCCGAACAGCCAGGCTGGCGGCGCCCAGGCGGGACGAAGCAGTTCGCCGTAGAACGAACCTGCCTGGGCAGACGCCCAACCGCCGACCGCAGCCGCGGCGAAGGTGACCGCCAGCCAGGCGAGCAGGCCCAGCGCCTGACGGGACTTCGATTCAGCGAGCGGTGGTGTCATGAAAGGGTTCAAGTTCGGGCCCGGGCGACCAGCTGCCCCGGCAGCGCCGCCCTGACATGAGCATCGAGGCAGTGGATTGGTTCCCTCTCGGCGCCATCGAGTCGTTGACGACCGCAAGGCTCCGGCAGGATACTGGCCGACCGCAACTGATCGGAGCACCCCATGAACCTGAAGACCTTGCTCGCCGCAGCCTCGCTGATGGTCGCCAGTTCCGCGTTTGCCTTTCATTGCCCGGCCGACATGAAGAAGATCGACGAGGCCATGGCCAGACGAGGCCATGGCCAAGAATCCGAAGCTGAGCACCGAGCAGATGGCCGAGGTGAAGAAACTGCGCGCCGACGGCGAAGCCTCCCACAAGGCGGGCAAGCACCAGGAATCGGTTGATACCCTGGCCAAGGCGATGAAGATACTCGGCGTCTAGGCGAAGTCTAGGCGTCGAACGCGGCGCGCAGCCACTGCAGCGAATCGCCGTCGAACACAACTACATCGAAGCGGCACGGCGGCTGGGTCGGCTGGTGCTGCAGAAAACGCTGCGCGGCGAAGATCAGGCGTCGGCGCTTCGCGAAGCCGATGCTGGCGGCCGCGCCGCCATGCCGCGTGCCCGCTCTGGCGCGCACTTCGACGAAAACCAGTGTGCCGTCGCGCTCGCGCATGATCAGATCGATTTCGCCGCCGCGGGCACGCGGGCCGGCGGCAACCCGATAATTGCGTTGAACCAGCGCCAGGCCGTGCTGCAGCAGATGCTGCAGCGCGGCTTCTTCCGCGGTGTCGCCGACCGTCTTGTTCGTGACCAATTCCAACGCTCCCCTGCTGCGTGAGGCCGCTGCTGCCGCCGCCGGGCAGCAGCATTTCCCGGTCGCCGCGCTGTATCTGGTGGCCACGCCGATCGGCAACCTGGCCGACCTGTCGCTGCGCGCCATCCATGTGTTGTCGCTGGTCGACGCCGTCGCCTGTGAAGATACCCGACACAGCGCGGTGTTGCTGCAGCAATTGGGGGTGGACAAGCCGCTGCTGGCGGTCCATCAGCATAACGAAAACAGCGCCGCGCAGGGGGTGCTGGAGCGGCTGGCCCGCGGTGAACGGGTCGCCTATGTCAGCGATGCCGGGACGCCATCGATCAGCGATCCGGGTGCGATCCTGGTGGCTGCCGCTCAGGCTGCCGGTTATGTGACGGTGCCGATTCCGGGCGCCAGCAGCGTGGCTGCGGCACTCAGCGTGGCTGGCGACCACCACGCCGGCGGCTTTCAGTTCGTCGGCTTCCTGCCCACGCGGGCCGGCGACCGTCAGTCCCGCTTGCGCGATCTGAGCCAGGCGGCGGCGACCCAGGTGCTGTTCGAGGCACCGCACCGCATCGAATCGCTGGCCGCGCAGTTGGCCAGCCTGATGGCCGGGCGAACCGTCACGATCTGCCGCGAGTTGACCAAGCAGTTCGAGTCGATCGCCACCATGGCTGCCGCCGAACTTCCGGCCTGGCTGGCGGCGGACCCGAACCGGGTTCGCGGCGAATTCGTCGTCGTGGTGCACGGCATGGCAGAACAACGCGATCCGCAGGATCTGGCAACCGGGCGCCTGCTCAAGCTGCTGATGCGCGATCTGCCGTTGAAACAGGCGGTTGCCCTGACCGCGGAGATCAGCGGCTCCGCACGCAATGCGCTGTACGAACAGGCGCTGGCGCTGAAGCAGGCCGAAGTCGATTGAGCGGCACCGGCACCGGCACCGGCGCGCCATCGCCCGGGACCATCGAGACCTGCATGTCCGCTCAGCCGCAAGGCGAATCGACGACTCCTACAATCGCCGAATGATCGCACGCGAACCCACAATCGAACGCCTCGCCATTGCCCGATCCCTGCTGCTCGACCCGTTCGGGCTGACCGAGGCGAGTCTGGCGCGTGCGCTCGCCGCCATCGCCCAACACCGCACCGACGACGCCGACCTGTATTTCCAGTACACCCGCAGCGAGGGCTGGAGCCTCGAGGAAGGCATCGTCAAGAGCGGCAGCTTCGGCATCGATCAAGGGGTCGGTGTGCGAGCGGTTGCCGGCGAAAAGACGGCGTTTGCCTATTCGGACGACATCTCCGAGGCGGCCCTGATGGACGCGGCACACACGGTGCGAACCATCGCCGCCAGCGGCCAGAGCCGGCGCGTCAAGGTCGGTGGCCCGAAACAGAAGATGGCGCGCAGCCATGTGCTGTATGCGCCGATGGACCCGATCGCCACCCTCGACAGCAGCCAGAAGGTGGCGCTGCTCGAGAAGGTCGAAAAACTCGCACGCGCCAAGGATCCGCGCATCAAGCAGGTAATGGCCAGCGTGGCCGGCGAATACGACGTGGTGCTGGTGGCGCGCGCCGACGGCACCATCGCGGCCGACGTGCGGCCGCTGGTCCGGTTGTCGGTGACAGTGATCGCGGAGCAGACCGTCAACGGTGAACTTCGTCGCGAAAGCGGCAGCGGTGGTGGCGGCGGCCGATTCGGTCTGGGCTATTTCCAGGACGCGGTGATCGAGGGCTACGTGGCCGACGCGGTGCGTGCCGCGCTGACCAACCTCGACTCGCGCCCGGCACCGGCCGGCGAAATGAGTGTGGTTCTGGGTTCGGGCTGGCCTGGCATCCTGCTGCACGAGGCCATCGGTCACGGACTGGAAGGCGACTTCAACCGCAAGGGCTCGAGTGCTTTTGCCGGCCGCATCGGTCAACGTGTCGCCGCCAAGGGTGTGACCGTGCTGGACGACGGCACCCTGCCCGATCGGCGCGGTTCGCTGAATGTCGACGACGAAGGTAATCCGAGCCAGCGCAATGTGCTGATCGAAGACGGCATCCTGAAAGGCTACATCCAGGACTCCATGAATGCGCGGCTGATGAAGGTCAAGCCGACCGGCAACGGCCGTCGCGAGAGTTATGCCGCGGTGCCGATGCCGCGCATGACCAATACCTACATGCTCAGCGGCAACAAGACCGCCGAGGAAATCGTGGCAGGGCTGAAACGCGGC
>JANNNE010000089.1:0-2583 GCA_031398385.1 Ideonella sp. | reverse complement strand
ACGACACGCTGGATGGCGCGGGCGGCAACGACATCCTGAACGGCGCCGCCGGCGCGGACACCTACCGCTTCGGGCTCGGCAATGGCATCGATACGATCCAGGACAACGACGCCACCGCCGGCGTCAAGGACCGGATCGAATTTGTCGGCAGCGTGCGGCAGAGCGATGTGGCCTTCAAGAAGACCGACAACAACCTCGAGGTGCTGCTCAACGCATCAGCTGGCGCAGACAAGCTGGTGATCCAGAACTGGTACCTGGGCAATGCCTGGCATGTCGAGGAGTTCCGCTTCACCGATGGCTCGATCCTGCTCGACGGACAGGTACAGAACCTGGTGTCGACCATGGCCGCTTTCGGGGCATCGGCCAGCGATGTCTCGTCGTCGATGTTCGCCCCGCCGCCACGCAGCAATCACCAGGTGTCACAGGCGATGTTGACGACGGCGGTTGTGTGATTGGAGGATTGGATCGCCGGAAGCCGCATACGCGATACAAATGCAGGAGCGGCTCCAGCCGCGCTTTTTTCCACGACAACAGCCCAACGAAGCGCGGCTGAAGCCGCTCCTACGAGAGGTGCCGTGGCGCCGTGGTGCGGTGGCGCGGTGGCGCGCAGCAATCACCAGGTGCTACAAGGAATGTTGACGACGGCGGTTGTTTGATTGGCGGATTGGCTCGCCGGAAGCCGCATACGCGATACAAATGTAGGAGCGGCTTGAGCCGCGCTTTTTTCCACGGCAACAGCCCAACGAAGCGCGGCTGAAGCCGCTCCTACCGGGAGGTGGCGCGGTGCGGTGGCGTGGTGGCGTGGTGGCACGAAGACGCGGTGGCACGGTGGCGTGGCGTGGCGTGGCGTGGCGAGACGAGAGGCGGCTCACGGCATGGCATGGGATCGCGTGGCATTCGAGGGCGAGCGCCTTCGGCAAATTCAGGGATTGCCAGATCGAGCCGAATCCAGCAGACCTTGCACTTCGATCGGGCTCAGCAGCCGATCGCTGATCAACTCGCCGGCCACGACATGGCCGCTACCGAGGAAGGCCTGCTGTTCGGGGCCGTAGACACGAACCTGGGGCATGTCGGGCAGATCGGGCATGCGCCGTCGCAGGCCGCTGAGAAAGCGCCCGGCGTTTTCGGCATCGAGGCGGATCAAAGGCCAGTCCGCGAGCAGGTGATCAGCCGAGTGCAGCGCGGCCGCGATGCTCTGCTCCTCCATGGCCTGCAACTGTTCCAGCGTCCAGGCGTCGGCCAGCGTCAACGGGCCGGTTTGAGTGCGCCTCAGCGCGGCCAGATGCGCACCGCAGCCAAGCGCCTCGCCGATGTCCTCGGCCAGGGTACGGATGTAGGTGCCCTTGGAGCAGCGGATGTCCAGCGTGTATTGGCCAAGATCCGGGCCTTGACCGGTCGTGGCCAACTCGCCCGGCTGGCGTTCTGTGGAGGACACCTGAGCCTGCGGGCCGAGCGTGGCGACGGCATCGATGTCCGCGCCGCGGGGCTGGCGTTCTGTGGGAGCGCCTTCAGGCGCGATTGCCGACCGTTGCAACTCGCCCGGCGCTGCGCCGTATTGCATCCGGTGCTCGGCTGGCGCCACTATCGCGCCTGAAGGCGCTCCCACGGAAGACACGGCAGCGTCCGAGGTCAGCGAACCGTCGCCTGAATCCGTAGGAGCGGTTTCAGCCGCGCTTCGTGTGGCCTCGGTTCTGGCCGGAAGCCCAGCCTCGGTTCGGGCGGGAAGCGCGGCTGAAGCCGCTCCTGCGGGCATTACATCGACGACGGTGATTGCGTGGATCGTGATCCGTCGCGGTTGGCGGTCGATGTCGATGCCGGCTCGGGCATATTCGTAGAGGGGTTTGCCGTCGCGCTTCAGGGCGGAATGCATGGGGGGCAGCTGATCGATTTCGCCGATGAATTGGGCGCAGACGGCTTCGACATGCGCTCGGGTGATCGGGGTGCCGTCGGGCATCAGGATCGGGCGTGTTCGCGTCACCTCGCCTTCGGCATCGGCGGTCGTGGTCGTCACGCCGAGTTGCAGCGTGGCGGTATAGCGCTTGTCGGCGTCCAGGCTGACCTGCGAGAACTTGGTGGCCGCACCGAAGCACAGCGGCAGCAGACCGGTGGCGAGCGGGTCGAGCGTTCCCGTGTGCCCGGCTTTCTCAGCGCGGAACAGGCGTTTGGCAATCTGCAGCGCCGCGTTGCTGGACAGGCCGAGCGGTTTGTCGAGCAGCAAAACGCCGTGGACCGGGCGGCGGGCGATGCGGGGGCGAGCGGGCGTCTTGGATGGCATGCGGCTTGGTACCCGGAGATGCGGAGGTGCGGACGGGGGTGCGCGGGTCCTTGGGTTCTTGAATTTGTATTCCGTAGGAGCGGCTCACGTAGGAGCGGCTTCAGCCGCGATTCAGGATCGTGGCGCGGCCACGAAGCGCGGCTGAAGCCGCTCCTACGGAACGCCAGCCAACCCAGACCAACCTCGGTCAACCTTGCCGGACCTCGGCTACCAGGTTGATCACGATCTATAACTCGTGTCGGAATCGCCTGATTGGTGTCGAATTGGCCTGCTTGATTTGTATTCTGTAGGAGCGGCTTCAGCCGCGA
>JANNNE010000087.1:0-5909 GCA_031398385.1 Ideonella sp. | reverse complement strand
GTTCCAATCCGAAGACCCGTGGGCCGCCTATTGGAAATCGAGGCAATCGCTGACACGGGCGATCAAGCGGATCGGCGATACATGAGCGGCTATTTGTTCTGTAGGAGCGGCTTAAGCCGCGCGTTAAGATCCCCGCGAAACCCCGAAAGCGCGGCTGAAGCCGCTCCTACAAAAATCCCACACCCGTTGCAAGCGCGCCAACAAACCCTTCTCAACCCACCAACCCCGCCGTATCCTGCCCAACCTGGCATAAAAGGACATCTCATGGCCGCCCGATCAATTGCATCTCTGACGCTGAGCTTCGGCCTCGTCAATATCCCGGTCAAGCTGTATTCGGCCACCGAATCGTCGTCGACGATCCGCTTCAATCTGTTGTCGAAAGAGGGCTCGCGCCTGAAGCAGCAATATGTGTCCGAGCAGACCGGCAAGGTGGTCGAGCGCTCGGAAATGGTCAAGGGCTACGAGTTCGAGAAAGACCGCTTCGTGCTGTTTACGCCCGAAGAACTGAAGGTGCTCGACGAAGCCGCCAGCCACGTGATCGAGATCGTCGCCTTCGTGCCGCAGCAAACGGTCGACCCGATCTTCTACGACAAGGCCTATCTGCTGGCGCCCGACAAACGCGGCGGCAAACCGTATGCGCTGCTGCGCGAGGCGATGCAGGAAAGCGGCCGCTGCGCGCTGGCCCGCTGGAGCTGGAAGTCCAAGCAATATGTGGTGCAGGTGCGCGCGGTCGAAGATGGTCTGGTGCTGCAGCAGCTGCTGTATGCCGACGAGGTGCGATCGCTGAAAGACCTCAGCATCGAATCGGTGGACGTCTCGGCAGCCGAGTTGAAACTCGCGCTGCAGTTGATCGACCAGATTGCCGAGGACGCATTCGACCCCGGCATGTTCCACGACGAGGAGAAAAACCGGATCCTCGCCGCCATCGACGAAAAGATTTCCGGCAAGCAGGTGGTGGCCACCGCGCAGCGCGAAGAGTCCGCCGGCAGCGCGCAGGTGATCGACCTGATGGACGCCTTGCGCGCCAGCCTGGGTGGCAAGAAATCGTTGGCGAAGGCTGCGGCGCCTGCCAAGAAAGCCGCTTCCGCCAAGAAGGCCGCCGCGGATGACGACAGCGTGGCCGAAGCCGTCGTCGCCACCAAGGACCGCAAATCAGCGCGCCGTGCCGCGCCGAAAGTCGAAGAACTGCCCATCCGCAAGACCGCCCGCAAATAGCGCCACGCGAAGGCCGGTCTCTCCACGTCCCACTGCAGCTTGTGGTGGACCCCGCGCCCGGCCCGGGCTCGGGATCGATGCCGGTGTGTCGTAGGAGCGGCTTCAGCCGCGATTCATCGCAAACCACCAGCCCATCGTGCCTGAAGGCACTCCCACAGAATTTCCGACTAACCGGCCCTGCAGTCACCTGGTCTTCTGTTTCTGTCGGAGCGGCTTCAGCCGCGATTCGTCGAAGGCCGACAGCCCGATCGTGCCTGAAGGCACTCCTACAGAAATCAAACAAGCCTTGGTTCCCAGGCCGCATCGGCTGTGCTTCGATGGCGTCCTGCGCTTCAGGCCGAATCGCGGCTGAAGCCGCTCCTACAATGCCGCGACGGTGACCGATTCCCACCCCTATTCCCTGCGCCAGCTTGAGCAGATGCTCGGCCTGACGCGCCGGGTGATCGCCAATCTGATCGCCGCCGGCTTCGTGACCCCGCTACGCGGCGCGCGCAACGCCTACCGCTTCTCGTTCCAGGACGTGGTGCTGCTGCGCACCGCGCACCAGCTGCGCGAAGCACAGATTCCGCCGCGCCGGCTGCTGCGATCGCTCAAGCAACTCAAAGCCAAGCTGCCCGACCAGATGCCGCTCAGCGGCCTGCGCATCAAGGTGATCGGCAACGACGTGGCGGTTCGCGATGCCGATGCCATCTGGGAAGACCCGAGCGGGCAACTGGTGATGGATTTCGAGCTGGCACCACCCCGGGCTTCGAGCGTTCACCCCGGGAATTGGTCTTCGGTGGGAGCGCCTTCAGGCGCGATAGGCTCACCCGGCAAAGCCACCGGCGCCCACCCGTCTTCTGTGGGAACGCCTTCAGGCGCGATTGCAGCCGTGCCGCGCGAAACCATCGCGCCTGAAGGCGTTCCCACAAAACACCAGCGAAGCGCGGCTGAAGCCGCTCCTACGAAAGCCGGATTGGGCGACGGACCGGAGTCTGGCATCGCTGATCTCTACGACCGCGCCTGTCAGCTGGAGGCCGACGGCAACATCGCGGCGGCTGCGAATGCCTATCGCCGGCTGTTGGAGATCGCACCGGCCCACGTAGACGCGGCGGTCAATCTGAGCGCCCTGCTTTGCGAAGCCGGGCATTGCGCGAAGGCGCTCGAAATATGCGACCTAGCCATCGCCGCCGGCAACGAGCTCGTCGCGCTGCTGCACTTCAACCGCGCCATCGCGCTGGAAGATCTGCGCGGCTGCGAGCCCGATGCCCAACTGGCCTACCAGCACACCCTCAAACTCGACCCGACCTTGGCCGACGCCCACTACAACCTGGCCCGCCTGCACGAAAAGAGCGGCCGCAGGCAGGCGGCGTTGCGTCACTTCAGCGCGTACCGGCGGTTGCAGAAGAAGGGTTTGTAAAAGTGGCGCCGGCCCGATTCTCACACCCGTAATTCAGCACACATCGGAAGACTGGCGCCCGTCGCCAGCGCTTTACATCAAGCCGCGTCGGTAACAGCATCTCGTGGCGAAGTGGCATACCCAGTTCAGATTCGACAGGATTCCGCCATTTGTCGCTTTACATTTCGGAACATCGGCAACAAAATATTTCCAATCACTCGATCCTTTGTCGACTTTACGAAAAAAACCGGAGCAGATGAATGGAACTTATCAAGCGCCTGGCAGCTGCCATTGTTCTGGCCTGCGGGCTGGTCGGACAGGCATCGGCTGCCAATGTCCTTTACTTTTTCGACTTCTACCTCGGGCCCAACAACTGGGCATTGGCATTCGCCCAGCGCGGCGACACGGTGACGACGGCAACCAGCCGTGCCGATCTCGTCTCCAAATTGGCCGCTGGTCCCTGGGATGTCGTGGTCGTTGCCGAGAACGATCAAAACGGGTCGGCTCAATATCAATCCGCGCTGGTGGCCTACATTGCGTCTGGCAAACGGGTGGTCTTCAACAATTGGTACGCAAACGCCACTTGGGATGCCACCTTCCAAGCGCAAGTTGGGCTCACCAATCAAGCCGCGGTGTCGTCCCAGAATCCAACCGGAACGGCATTCACATTGACCAATCGGGGCTGGGGGGTCTTTTCACAGGCATTGTTGCCGGTCGGTTCGGCGGAGATCACGTGCTTCTTTCAGATCCAGGCCTGCATCGTGATTGGCAATTCGGGGCGCACTGCACGGCTAGGTTTGATTGTTGACACTTTGCCGGCTGCCCAAGCCGTGCCGTTTCTGGTGGCTACCCTCAATCGCGTGTTGTCGAGCACACCCGGTGGCGGACCTAAAACCTTCGCGCAGCTCGTCGAAGACGCCAAAGCGGCGTTCCGTAACCTGAAGCCGGGTGAGCTTTCCGGCGTCGCACAGGGCTTCTTGACGTCGCAGATGCTCGACACCGCGTTGATGTATCTGGAGAAGTACCCGAGTCTGGCGCTCGGCTTGCTGGATTCGGTGATCGTGCGCACCGATGGTTGCGCGTTGCGCGGCAGCGTAGACACGGTTATCGCGCAAGGTGGCGCCGGCTCCGACTGGGTCCTCACCTGTGCCGGTCAAGGGCCGCTCTACGCCGCTTTGAAAGCTCTCCGCGACAGTTTTGTGGCGCCGAAGCCAAGCTGAAACAAGCAGCGCATGACACGTGGCGGTGGCCGCGTGCCATGCCGCGATTGGCCTGAAGTTGCGTTTTGAGGGGGGTGCCTTCAGGCACGGTGGCGGCACGCCATCGCGCCTGAAGGCGCTCCCACAGAACAGAACCCATCACAGCGCTTCCCTTCGTAGGAGCGGCTTCAGCCGCGATTCAGGCCGGGCGATAGCCCATCGGGCCTGAAGGCCATCCCACAGAGTTTTTTATGTAGGAGCTGCTTCAGCCGCGATCACGATCTGGCTGCGTATCAAGCGCGGCTGAAGCCGCTCCTACAAATTCAGATTCACGCTCACGCATTCATCATGATCGGCGCGCGGGTGCCGAAGCCGGTCAGTCCGGGCAGTACCAGTTCCAATTCACTCCGGCTCAAGCCCATCCAGCCGCCCAGGCTGGCGGCCAGTTCGGTGACGGCGAGGTTGGGCAGCAGGCGGCCGGAGCCGACTTCGTCGCTGGTGCCGACGGCTGTGGTCGGGAAGCGGCCGTGGATGGTGGCGCCGCGCACGCCGCCGCCGGCGATGAAGTGGTGCGAGCCCCAGCCGTGGTCGCTGCCGTCGCCGTTGCTGGTCAGCGTACGGCCGAAGTCGGATGCGGTGAACAGCGTCACGTTGTCGAGCAGCCCGACCGTATTCATCGCCGACAGGAAATAGTTGATCGACTGCGCCACCCGCGCCATCAGCACCGGTTGGTCGCGCATCTGGTTCGCGTGGGTATCGAAGCCGCCGATCGACACCATGAATACCTGCCGCCGCATGCCCAGCGTCTGCCCGGCCGCGATCATCTGGCCCACCATGCGCAGCTGCCTGGCCAGCGAATCCCTGTCCAGCGTGGCCGTGCCGCCGCCGGCCGGATTGATGACCTCGGCCGGAATCGCCGGCAGATTGGCATTCGCCAGCGCGGTCTGCAACATCACGTCGGCGCTGATCGAGCGCTGCATCACTCGCGTGTATTCGGCCTGCAGCGCGCTGTCGCCAGGGGCCGCCAGCGTGGTGCGCAGTACCTGGCCGGCGGTATTCGAGCCCAGTACCCAGTTGCTGTCGAGCGCACGCGCTTTCACCGGGCCGTTGGTGCCCACCTGATATTGCGTCACCGCGCTACCCGACAGGAACACCGCATTTCCCGCCGCAGACACCGCGGTAAACATCGGCTGTTGATTGGCCGACATCAGGATGTCGCCCATGCGCCCGCCCCAGCCGGAGCGTGCGCCTTCGGGCGACAGCGATTGCCAGGTCGATTGCTGGTCGTTGTGCGAAAACAGCTTGGCCGGCAGGTCAGTGCCCGCCTGGTATTCGGCCTTGGTGATCGGCCGCTTCAGCGGGCCGACATTGGCCACCACCGCGGCGCGCCCGGCTTCGTACCAGTTGCGCAGCGGCTGCAGCTGGGTCGGCATGCCGAAGGCGCGGCCTGCGTCCTGGCCAGCAGCGCTGATGGGCTGCAGATTGGCCAACGGCCAGGCCAGTTCGCGCCGCGCGTTGGCATATTGCGCATAGCCGGTGGCATCGATCGGCACCACCCAGTTGTGCGAGTCGCTGCCACCGTTCATGAACAGGCACACCAGCGCGCGATACGGCCCGCTGACATTGGCCGCACTCGAGCTCTGGCTGGCCAGGGCCGCCATGCCGGCCAGGCTGATCGCCAGCGGCGTGCTGAAGTGGCTGGTGGCACCCGCGGCCGACAAGCCGGCCGCCGCGCGCAGAAAGTGCCGGCGTGATTGGGAAGTGCTCATGATGGATGACCCGAACAAAGGTGTTGCACGCGCTGCTCCCACAACGAACCGGAAGGATGGCGGGAGAGCCGCCATGC
Source organism: Ideonella sp. (assembly GCA_031398385.1). Lineage (GTDB taxonomy): Bacteria > Pseudomonadota > Gammaproteobacteria > Burkholderiales > Burkholderiaceae_C > Ideonella_A. The sequence continues at coordinate 271 of JANNNE010000087.1, read as the reverse complement.
CCGCTTCCTCTGTGGGAGCGTCTTCAGGCGCGATGTGTTTCTGATGTCGTGCTGTTGTGGGAGCGCCTTCAGGCGCGATGCGGGCTTCGCCGGGCTGATCGCGCCTGAAGGCGCTCCTACAAAAGATGCTTCCCACATAGGGGGCTCGGCGAGGCACCGGGAAGGATGGCGGGAGGGCCACCAGGCCCGCTTTTTCTGTGGGAGCGCCTTCAGGCGCGATGTGTTTCTGATGTCGTGCTGTTGTGGGAGCGCCTTCAGGCGCGATGCGGAC
>JANNNE010000032.1:0-10675 GCA_031398385.1 Ideonella sp. | reverse complement strand
AGGCCGGGGCCGTCGACTTCCCAGGCCGGTGCTGCGCCCGGCCGAGGCGGCTGCGATCGGCGGTTGTCGCTGCTGGCGCAGGCCACCAGCAGCAGCGCGCACGCGACGACTGCAATCCTGCGGCTGGCGCGCGCCCGCTCGACAGTGCTCGGCAGGTCGCGCATCGGCGACTCGGCCAGCAGAGGTTGATCCGGCATGGGCGACACCCTAACCGAAACGCCGCGAGCCGCCAAATCGAGGCCGCCCGGATCGCCTGCTTTCGCTGCCCTCCATTGCCTCCCGTTGTCTCGGCAACGAGCGCGGTCGCGGTGGTCGCGCGATCGGTCAGCCATGACCAGGCCAGTCGCCGCAACATCGGCGGCGGCGAACCCGGGCCTCATCGAACTTGACCCCGAAACGATCAATTGGCGCCGACCAGGCCCTCCTTCACCTCACCGCCAGCCAGCGCCCGAACCGCACAGAACTTGAACTCCGGAATCTTGCCGAAGGGATCGAGTTTCGGGTTCGTCAATCGGTTGATCGCGGCTTCTGCATAACAGAAGGGAACGAATACCGTGCCGGGTGGCGATCCATCGTCGGCGCGTGCATACAAGGCCACTTCGCCACGCCGTGATTCGAGCGTGACCACCTCTCCGGGCTTGATGCCGAGTCGCTGCATGTCCACCGGATGCATCATCGCCACCGGATCCGGTTCGATCGCGTCCAGCGCCTGCGAGCGCCGCGTCATGCTGCCAGTGTGCCAGTGTTCGAGTTGCCGGCCGGTGATCAGCACCAGCGGGTAGTCGGTATCGGGCTGCTCGTCGGCGCTGATGATGCCGGCCGGAACGAAGCGGGCCCGCCCGGTCGGGGTCGGGAAGCGCTTGACGAATTCGACCCGATCGCCGGGTGCGCCTTCGGTCAGGCAGGGATAGGTCACCGCACCATCGTCAAGCAGGCGCTGCCAGGTGATGCCGGCGATGTTGGGCATGCAAAGCCGCATCTCGTCAAACACCTCGCCGACATCGGCATAGTGCCAGTCGAGGCCGATCCGGTGGGCGAGTTGCTGGATGATCCACAGATCCTGGCGCGCATCGCCCGGCGGTTTCACGGCCGCCTGGCCGAGCTGCACCAGCCGGTCGGTATTGGTGAAGCTGCCGGTCTTCTCGGCAAACGCGCTGGCCGGCAGGATCACGTCGGCGAAGGCCGCGGTCTCGGTCAGGAAGATGTCCTGCACCACCAGGTGGTCGAGTTTGGCCAGCGCCGCACGGGCGTGGTTGGCATCCGGGTCGCTCATCGCCGGGTTCTCGCCCATCACGTACAGGCCGTTCACCTGGCCGTCGTAGGCGGCGTCCATCACCTCGACCACGGTCAGGCCCGGCGTCGGGTCGAGCTGCATGCCCCACAGCTTCTCGAACCTGGCACGCGCCTCGGGGTTGTCGACGCGCTGATAGTCCGGGTACATCATCGGGATCAGGCCGGCATCGCTGGCGCCCTGTACGTTGTTCTGGCCGCGCAGCGGATGCAGGCCGGTACCGGGCCGGCCGATCTGGCCGGTCATCAGCGCCAGCGCGATCAGGCAACGCGCGTTGTCGGTGCCGTGCACATGCTGACTGACGCCCATGCCCCACAGGATCATCGAGCCCTTGGATGTGGCATACAGCCGCGCCACCTCGCGAATGGTCGCAGCATCGATGCCACAGATCGGCGCCATCGCCTCGGGCGAGTAGGCGCCCAGGTTGGCCTTCAGCTCGTCGAAGCCGATGGTGCGTGCGGCAATGAACTCGGGCGCAGTCAGGCCCTCTTCGACGATCACATGCATCATCGCGTTCAGCAGCGCGACATCGGTATCGGCCTTGAACGCCAGGTGGCGATGCGCCAGCCGCGACAGGTCGCCGCGGCGCGGGTCGAGCAGGATCAGCTTGGTGCCCAGCTTGACGGCATTCTTGATGAAGCTGGCCGCCACCGGGTGGTTCACGCTCGGGTTCGCTCCGATGATGATCACCACCTCGGCGAGTGCCACGTCGCGCACCGGATTCGATACCGCACCGGATCCGATTCCTTCGAGCAAGGCCGCCACCGAAGACGCATGACACAGCCGCGTGCAGTGGTCGACGTTGTTGCTGCCGAATCCCGTGCGCACCAGCTTCTGGAACAAGTAGGCCTCTTCGTTGCTGCCCTTGGCCGAGCCGAATCCGACCAGCGCTTTCGGACCCTTCTGCTCGCGGATCGTGGTGAAGCCGTTGGCAGCGACGTCGAGCGCCTCTTCCCAGGTCGCCTCGCGGAACACCTCGCGCCAGTTGTCGGCATCGAGGATCACATCGGCCGTTTTCGGCGCATCGGCGCGCCGGATCAGCGGCGTCGTCAGGCGTTGCGGATGGTGCGCGTAGTCGAAGCCGTAGCGGCCCTTGACGCACAGGCGGCCATCGTTGGCCGGGCCGTCGCGGCCTTCGACGTGAATGATCTTCTCGTCTTTCACGTGATACGTGACCTGGCAGCCGACGCCGCAGAACGGACACAGCGAATCGACCACCTTGTCGACCTGCATGCTCGGCGTCACCACCGCGGCACCGGCTGCGACGCGGCTGGCCGCCGGAATGACCGAGGTCAACGCGCCGGTCGGGCAGGCTTGCACACATTCGCCGCAGGCCACGCAGGTCGACTGACCCATCGCATCGCCTTGGTCGAACACGATCTGCGCATGCGGACCGCGGAACGCCAGGCCGATCACGTCGTTGACCTGTTCGTCACGGCAGGCGCGCAGGCAGCGCGTGCACTGGATGCAGGCGTCGAGGTTGACCGCAATCGCCGGATGCGACAAATCCTGTGGCGGCTGCACACGCGCCGCGAACCGCGGCTCGGTGACACCCATCACCTTGGCCCAGCCGCTCAGCTCGCCGAAATCGCGCGGCTGCACCGGCGCGTCGTCGACCGCTTCGCCGGCTTGCGGGTCGCGCGGCATGTCCGACATCAGCAGCTCGAGCACCAGCTTCTGCGAAGCGATCGCGCGCGGGCTGGCACTCTTGACCTGCATGCCGGCCACCGGCGCACGGCAACACGACGCCGCCAGCACCCGCTCACCGTCGACCTCGACCATGCAGCTGCGGCAGTTGCCGACCGGCTCGAGCCCGTCCTTGTAGCAAAGGTGCGGAATCTTCACGCCCTCGCGCTTGGCGACCTGCAGGATGGTTTCGCCGGCCAGGGCCGAAACCGGCTGGCCATCCAGATGGAAATCGATCTTCACCGCAACGGCAGCCGCCAGCGGCTGTTTCAGGACAGCGCTCATGACGGCAACCCCAGCTCTTCAGGAAAATATTTGATCACGCAGTCGACCGGATTCGGTGCGGCCTGCCCGAGGCCGCAGATCGACGCGTCGCGCATCACCAGCGACAGCTCAGCGAGCAGCGCGGTGTCCCACTCATCGCCGGCGATCAGCGCGCGGGCCTTGCTGGTGCCGCTGCGGCACGGTGTGCATTGGCCGCAACTTTCGTCTTCGAAGAAATGCATCAGGTTGCGTGCGGCGTCGCTGGCGCGATCCCAGTGGTTGGCGCTGCGCGTCAGCACCACCACCGCAGCCGAGCCGATGAAGCCGCCATGTGGCTGCAAGGTGTCGAAATCCAGCGGCACATCGGCCAGCCGCTCCGGAAAGATGCCGCCCGACGCGCCGCCCGGCAGGTAACCGTACAGCGTATGCCCCTCGGGAAGACCGCCACCGTACTCCTCGACCAGTTCGCGCAAGGTGATGCCGGCCGGCGCGATGTGCACGCCGGGCTTGTTGACACGGCCCGACAGCGAATACGAGCGCAGGCCCTTGCGGCCGTTGCGGCCGTGCGACGAGAACCAGCCCGGGCCGCGCTCGAGAATCTCGCGCACCCAGTGCAAGGTTTCCATGTTGTGCTGCAGCGTCGGGCGGTCGAACACACCCTTTTGCGCCACATACGGCGGACGCAGCCGCGGCATGCCGCGCTTGCCTTCGATCGATTCGATCATCGCCGACTCTTCGCCGCAGATGTAGGCGCCGGCGCCCCGCCGCAGCTCGATCGGCGGCAACCGGTCGAGCGGAATGCCAGCCTGTTCGAGCGCTGCCGGCAAGGCCGCCAGTTCTTGCTCGAGCAGCGCCCGGATGCCGTGGTATTCGTCGCGCAGATAGATGTAGATGGCTTCGACCTCGACCGCCCAGGCGGCGATCAACATGCCTTCCAGGAAGCGATGCGGATCGCGCTCGAGGAAGACGCGGTCCTTGAAGGTGCCGGGTTCGCCCTCGTCGATGTTCACGGCCATCAGACGCGGGCCTGCTTCGGCCCGCACGATGCTCCACTTGCGGCCGGTCGGGAACCCCGCGCCACCGAGGCCACGCAATCCCGAATCGGACATCTGACTGATCACCGACTCGACCGGCAGCTTGCCCTCCAGGCAATCGGCCAGCAACTTGTAGCCGCCCGCCTCTCGGTATTCGGCGAAACGCAGGGCCGACGCCGGCGCCTCGTCGCGGCTCTGGTTGGCGGCCACGGCCAGCGCGACCTCGGCGCTGCGCGCATGGATGACCGGCTTCTGCCCGACCACCACCACCGGCGCCTGTTCGCAGCGTCCCACGCAGGGCGCGGGAATCACACGCACATCGGCCTGCAACAGGTCGGGCAACTTGGCCAGCAGCGCTTTTGCGCCAGCCAACTCGCAAGACAAGCCGTCGCACACCCGCACCGTCAGGCGCGGCGGCGTCGGCAATTCGCCATTCGCATCTTCACGAACGACGTCGAAGTGGTGATAGAAGCTCGCGACCTCGAAAACCTCGGTCTGCGACAGCTTCATCAACTTGGCAAGTGCTGCCATGTGCGGCGTCGCGAGCTGCCCGTAATGGTCGTTCAGCACATGCAGGTATTCGATCAGCAGATCACGTCGCGGCGCGGCGTCGCCGAAACGCCCTGCCAGCAGGGCCGCGACTTCGGTGACGGCCTCGCCGTCGACCCGACGACCCTTGGGCTGCTGGCGTTGCCGCTGGCGTTGGGTCGGCAGCTGGTCGCTCAACTGCTTGAGGGGGATGCTGGTGATGTTCATGGGCGCGAGCGTAAACAGCTTTTGCGGTTTGGTTATGCTCGCCAGTTCATATTCCCAGCTGCCGAACCCACCACGCCATGCTGCACATTCGCATCCGCCCGCAATGGCAGCTCGGCGCCGGCACCGGCGACGACGATCCGGTGATCGACAGCAATGCGCTGCTGAGCCTGCTGGCGGCGGTACAGGAAACCGGCTCATTGGCGCAGGCGGCGCGCAGCCTCGGAACCTCGTACCGCCACGCCTGGGGCCAGGTGCAACGCGCCCAGGCGTCGTTCGGCCAGCCGCTGATCGAGGGCGGCCGCGGCCGGCCGTCGATGCTGACGCCGCTGGCGCAAAAGCTGATCTGGGCCGACAAACGCATCAGCGCGCGCCTGTCGCCGCTGCTGGAATCGCTGGCGTCCGAGTTGGAGGGTGAACTGGTGCGCAGCGTCAGCAGCCTGCGCGCGCTGCGCCTGTATGCCAGCCACGGCTTCGCGGTGGCGGCCTTGGTCGAGCGCATGGAATCGCTGGCGCTGCCAGTGGAGCTGCGCTACCGCAACAGCCTGGATTCGGTCGCGGCGCTGGCACGCGGCGAATGCGACCTGGCCGGCTTCCACGTGCCGATCGGTGAATTCGCCGAAGCCGCGGCGCGCCGCTACTGGCCGCTGCTGCGCCCCGATGCGCACCGCTTGATCCACCTGGCGGTGCGGCGACAAGGTCTGATCGTCGCCACCGGCAACCCCAAAGGGATCACCAACCTGGCCGATCTGGCGCGCCCCGACGTGCGCTTCGTCAACCGGCCGGAAGGGTCAGGAACCCGCGTGTTGACCGAATTGCTGCTGCACAAGGCCGGGCTCGCGCCACGCAACGTCAACGGCTTCGACGACACCGAGATCACCCATTCGGCGGTTGCCGCCTTCATCGCCAGCGGCATGGCCGACGCCGGCGTTGGCGTGCAGACCGCTGCGCATCGATTCGGCCTGCCGTTCATCCCGCTGCTGCGCGAGCGCTATTACCTGGCGGTGCCGACGGCGTCGCTGGGCGAAGAGCCGGTGCTGGGCGCACTGGGGGTGCTGGCATCACCGGGCATGAAGGCGCGGATTGCGGCGCTGGCCGGATACGAGGCCGCCGAAACCGGACGGGTGTTGACGCTGGATGAGGCGGCTGCGTGATGACCGGTGAGAACTCGCCGGGTTCATCAAAAACCAAGGTTTCTCCGCCACAGCGCGGAACGCATGCGGGGTTGAAATGCCCTCAAGTCGCGCGGCGGTAACCAGCTTCCAGAGCACGCTAGGCGCGCGGCTGACGCAGCAGACTTGGTGCGACCGGCAGGAATCGAACCTGCGCCTAAGCCTTCGGAGGGCCCAATGATATCCACTTCACCACGGTCGCCGTGAGCCGTCGATTCTAGCGTGCCAGCGCGAAGCCGGGCCGGGCGGCGCATCGGCGAGCGACTCGGCGTGGCCCCGGCCCATGAGGTCGGCCCGGGCAGCACACCTATAATCGCGGGTTTGACGTGATCCGGCACGTTCGGGGCGAGCGGCGCCTGGGTTGTGTCGCATGTCGTCCGCCGCCGATCGGGTCGGATGACGCCAACACCAGTCAGATAAACGCTTCGAGGATTTCATGAGCGACGCCCACTCCCACAACGACGACAGTCCGCACGAAGGTCCGATCAAGACCCCCAAGCAGCTGATTCTTGCGGTCACGTTTGCGTTCGTGATCCCGATCATCGTCATCATCCTGCTGGCCAACTACGTCACCAGCGACACGCGGCCGGCTGCGGGCAGCGACGCCCTCAGCGCGGAAGCGGTGGCCCGGCGCCTGCAGCCGGTCGGCACCGTCGTCGTCAAGGACATGTCGGATCCTGCGTCCATGAAAAGTGGCGATAAGGTCTATGCCGTGCAATGCGCGGCTTGCCACACGGCCGGCGTCGCGGGTGCTCCCAAGCTCGGTGATGCCGGGGCCTGGGCGGCCCGCATCGCAACCGGTTATGAGGCGCTGCTGAATTCGGCGCTGAAGGGCAAAGGGGCGATGGGGGCCCAGGCCGGTGGCGATCACAGCGACTTCGAGATCGGTCGTGCGGTTGTCTACATGGCCAACCAGGCGGGCGGCAATCTGCCCGAACCGAAGGCCCCGGCCGCCGCGACTGCAACCGCGGCTGCACCTGCCGCCGCGGAAGCTGCCTCGGTGCCGGCCGTCAGCGTGGCGACGCCACCGATCGGCGCACCGGCCGCTCCGGCTGCGGTGGTGGCCCCGGCCGCCGAAACCAAGACTGCAGCCGCGGCCACCGCGCCGCCCCTGTACGGGCAGATCTGCGCAGCCTGTCACATCGCCGCCGTGGCGGGTGCACCGAAGCTCGGTGACAAGGCCGCCTGGGCGCCACGCCTGGCAGCCGGCATCGATGGCCTGACCGCCAGCGTGATCAAGGGCAAGGGCGCGATGCCGCCGCGGGGCGGCTCCGCCGCCACCGACGCCGAGATCAAGGAAGTGGTCGCCTACATGGTCGGAACCGTCCAGTAGACCCAGGCTTCGCGTCAAGACGCGTCGACACCCACAAGCCGGCACCCCTGCCGGCTTGTTTCATTTCGGAGCGCGCTGGTCCTTGCCGTATTCGGATTGCGGGCTCAAGACGAAACCGTGGCGATCCGGCAATGCGGCAAACGGCTGTTCGGTCACGCTCCACGCTCCGCTCTCGACCCGGCCGGCGGCGATTTCCATGTCCTGTGTATGCACCAGGCCGAGCCCCAGATCGGTGACCAGGAACAGGCGGCCGGTGTCATCGCTCACGGCTTCAACGAAGCGGGCCGGCTGGCCGGTGTGGCTGGTGATGGCAACACCGCTTGCGCCATCCGGCATCAGCCGCCAGACCCACGGCGCGGCCTCGAGCTCGACATACACCCGCTGCGGCCCGTTCTGGAAAAACCAGGCGCCAGCGGCGTCGGCCGCATAGTTGCGCTCGATGAATTCACGCAGCTTGCGGTGTTCGATGTGGCTGCCTTTCGACTCGGGAAACCCGCCCGCGGCCTGCGTCGGCTCATCGCGCATGTACCACTCGCCGCGTGTATCCAGCCCCAACCAGCCACGGCAGGCCGGAACGTTCGGCCACTTGAGCAAGGCCGCCTTGACGATATCGTCCATCGAATCGACTCTCCCAAAAAAATTCAGCCCAGGTCGGGGGCCTCGAGCCAGCCGATGACGCGCTGCGGCATCGTCAACACATCACCCGGTGGCCGGCCGGCCGGAAAGCCGACATGGCCGCCCTGAGCCGGCTGCCACAGCCGCACATGTTGCCCGACTTCGTCGGCGCGCGGCAGTGAAGCGGCGGGGATGAAAGGGTCATTGCGTGCATTCAGCAGCAAGGTGGGAATCCGCACGCGCTGCAGATGCGGCTTGGCCGAGCCGCGCGACCAATAATCGTCGGTATCGCGAAAGCCGTGCAGCGGTGCGGTGAAGACGTTGTCGAAATCGTAGAGGCTGCGCGCCGCCAGCAGGCGCTCGCGGTCGAACAGGCCGGGATGCTGCGCCAGCTTGGCCAGTGCCTTGGGCACCATGCTGCGCAGAAACATCCGTGTGTAGACCAGCCGGTTGAAGCCGCGCCCGATGGCATGCCCGCCCGCCGCCAGATCGACCGGCGACGAGACGGCGGCCGCGGCACGCAGCGTCGTCGATGCGCTGGCACCCGCCTCCTCGACCCAACGCAGCAAGGCGTTGCCGCCGAGCGAGATGCCGACCGCGAACATGGCCGCAGCGCCAGGCAGACGATGTTCGCGCAGCCGGGCCAGGATCCAGCCGATCTCCTCGTGATCGCCCGAGTGATAGGCCCTGGGCGCGTGATTCAGTTCACCGGAACAACCGCGGAAATGCGGCACCACGAAATCCCAGCCACAACGCTGCGCCTGACTCGCGAAGGCCTGCGAATACGGGCTCGCCGACGAACCTTCGAGGCCGTGGAACAAGACCAGCAGCGGGCGTTGACCGGGCTCGTGACCGGCGTCGCCGCGGTGCCAGTCGAGATCGATGAAATCGCCATCGGGAGTGGCCCAGCGTTCTCGCTCGAAGCGCGGCGCGAGGCCGTGGTGACTGCGCGCGAACAAGGCCGGCCAGACCGTCTGCAGGTTGCCGCCCACGCTCTGATCGCCAGCCAGCCAGCGCGGCGCCCGGTACGCGTCCATCGTCGACGATCTCAGCGCTGCACCGACGCCGACTCGCCGATCGGGTTCGACTCGATGATCGGCGCCGGACCTGCCTGCTGCAGCTTGAACTCGGGCATGCGCACGGTCATCGGTTCCAGAGCCGCGCGGCCAACGCTCGCCCAGCAGCTTGGGCGACTGCGCTTGCAAACGGTTCAGGCTGGTCCGGCATCGTGCCGCGATTGTACGAACCGCGCAGCACCGCACGGGGCCCCTAGAATTCAGTCTCATGCCTCGTTCCCCAGAATGGTCCAGCAAGAGCGAAGAACTCGCACACCTGCTGTCGAGGGCCGGGCTCGGAGACCGCGCGGCCTTTGCCAGTGTCTATCGGCGCAGCAGTTCGCATCTGTTTGCGGTGATCCTGCGTATCAATCGCGACAGGGCACAAGCGGAGGACATTCTTCAGGAGGTGTTCGTCAATGTCTGGCGTGCTGCCTCGGGCTTCGATGCAGCGCAGAGCCAACCCATGACCTGGCTGACCAGCATTGCCCGCAATCGCGCAATCGACAGTTTGCGCCGCGCCAACAGCCAGCCCCGGTTGACCAGCAGCCATGGCAAGACCGACGAGGACTTCGATGTGTACGACCAAACTGCAGATGACGCGCCAGGCCCCCTCGAACTGCTGAACCAGGCTGCGGTGGCTCGACAATTGAACCGGTGCATGGAAGGGCTCAGCGCGCCGCAGCGCCAGAGCCTGGCGCTGGCCTATTTCGACGGCCTGAGTCACGCCGAGATCGCAGAACGAATGGCCCAACCGCTGGGTACCGTCAAGAGCTGGGTGCGTCGAGCCCTGCAGGCCCTGAAGCCCTGCCTCGACGCCGACGACGCGCGCGAGTAGGACGAATCGATGGACTACAGTCGCTCCGACCTCGCCGACCGACTGGCTGCCGACTATGTGTCCGGCACGCTGCGCGGTGGCGCGCGGCGTCGCATGGAAACCTTGTTGCCGGCGCATCCGGTGCTGCGCGAAGCGGTGCACGAATGGCAGGATCGACTGGCGCCGCTGAGCGCATCGATCAGCCCGCAGGCACCGCCCGACGAAGTCTGGCGCGGGATCGAGTCGCGCATCGGGATGCGCAGTGCACCGACGCGTCGCCGTCGGTGGTGGCAGGGCACGCTGTTCTGGCGTGGGGTGTCGGCGTTCACCACGGTGGCCGCGGTCGGCGCGCGGACATTGCTGGCCAATCCCGCCGCGGCTCCGCCGCCAATCATCGTGGTGCTGAATGCAAGCGCCCCCGCAGCCGGCGGCGGCGTGACGCCGGCTTCGTTCGTCGCCAGCATCAGCGGCGATGGGCGGGCGGTCGTGACACGGCCCCTGATCAAGGTGGCCTTGCAAGCCGACCGGGCCCTGGAGCTGTGGGCGCTGCCGGCCAGCGGTGCCCCGATCTCGCTCGGATTGATCGCATCCGATGCCGCCACCGTGGTCCGGCGCGACAAGCGGCTCGACGGCGCCACTGGCCTGGCCGTCAGCC
>JANNNE010000031.1:0-22353 GCA_031398385.1 Ideonella sp. | reverse complement strand
CCGAACGGCACCCGCCTGTTCGGCAAGATCACCAACATCGCCGACTACGGCGCGTTTGTCGAAATCGAGCCGGGCATCGAGGGCCTGGTGCACGTGTCCGAGATGGACTGGACCAACAAGAACGTCGCGCCGAGCAAGATCGTGTCTCTCGGCGAAGAGGTCGAAGTCATGGTGCTCGAGATCGACGAAGACAAGCGCCGCATCAGCCTGGGCATGAAGCAGTGCAAGGCCAACCCGTGGGAAGAGTTTTCCACCACGGTACAGCGCGGCGACCGCGTCAAGGGCCCGGTCAAGTCGATCACCGATTTCGGTGTCTTCGTCGGCCTGGCTGCCGGCATCGACGGCCTGGTTCACCTGTCCGATCTGTCCTGGCACGAGCCGGGCGAAGCGGCGGTTCGCAACTTCAAGAAGGGCCAGGAAGTCGAAGCCATCGTGCTGGCGGTCGATGTCGAACGCGAGCGCATTTCGCTCGGCATCAAGCAGCTCGACAGCGACCCGTTCACCGCCTACACCACGCTGAACGATCGTGGCGCAACGGTCAGCGGCAAGGTCAAGACGGTTGACGCGCGCGGCGCCGAGATCCAGCTGAACGAAGACGTGACCGCCTATCTGCGCGCGTCGGAAATCAGCCGCGATCGCGTCGAGGATGCACGCAACATGCTGAAGGAAGGCGACGAAGTGTCTGCCGTGATCATCAACGTCGATCGCAAGACGCGGTCGATCCAGTTGTCGATCAAGGCCAAGGACAACGTCGACCAGCAGGAAGCGATGCAAAAGCTGTCGCAGAGCAACGAGCGTGAAACCGCCGGCACCACCAGCCTGGGCGCGTTGCTGCGGGCCAAGCTGGACAATCAGAACAACTGATTTCCCGGCGGCGTGCGCCGGTGAAGATTCACCGGCCCACACACTTCAACGGCCATCCCGCTCACCGCGCGATGGCCGTTTTCATCTCCTGACACTTGAGTGGATCAAGCCCGATGACCCGTTCCGACCTCGTGAACCAACTCGGCGAGCGCTTCACCCAGTTGACTCACCGCGATACCGAGTTCGCGATCAAGACCATCCTCGACGCGATGTCCGATTCATTGGCGCGCGGCCACCGGATCGAGATCCGGGGTTTCGGCAGTTTTGCGATCAATCGGCGGCCGCCGCGGATGGGGCGCAATCCCCGCTCCGGCGATCAGGTGCTGATTCCCGAAAAGCTGGTGCCCCACTTCAAGCCCGGCAAGGCCTTGCGCGAAGCGGTGGACCTGAGCCTGGCGGTGACCGACGAGCCGGATTCTGCGCAACTGTGAACGCGCCGCAACGGCGCTGAACAATACGTCGCGAATGAACGCTCCGCCGGTCGACTGGTCAGCCTGGGCGCGCTCCTCGAGCCATGCCGTCGATACGGCAACCCACTCGCAGCTCGCCGATCAATCACCGATCAGGCCCCTCTAGAATCATCGCAGGAGGGCGCATGAGGTTTCTGATCTGGCTTTGGCGAGCCCTGGTTTTTTTCATCCTGTTCGCATTTGCGCTGAATAATCAGCAGGATGCCGCCGTGCGCTGGTTCTTCGGCCACGAATGGCGCGCACCGATGGTCTTCATCGTCCTGACCGCCTTTGCGCTGGGTTGCGCGTTCGGGGTCTTTGCGATGGTGCCGAGCTGGTGGCGGCACCGGCGCGTGGCGCGGCGGGCCGTGGTTCAAGATGCTGAGCCAATCGACGAAAAACCCGCCTCGGCGGTAGCCGAGACCGTCATCGACCGACATCCACCGCGCGATGGACTTTGACCTGCAGTGGTTGCTGATCGGCCTGCCGCTGGCGTTCGGCATCGGCTGGTTGGCCTCGCGCCTGGATCTGCGCCAGTGGCGCCGTGAACGACACGATTCGCCGCGGGCCTATTTCAAGGGCCTCAATTTGCTGCTCAACGAGCAGCACGACAAGGCCATCGATTCCTTCATCGAGGCGGTGCAACAGGATCCCGACACCTCGGAGCTGCATTTCGCGCTCGGCAACCTGTTTCGCCGGCGCGGCGAATACGAACGCGCGGTGCGGGTGCATGAACACCTGATCAGCCGCGCCGACCTGCCGCGTGACGAGCGCGATCGGGCGCAGCATGCGCTGGCTCAGGACTTCATGAAGGCCGGGCTGCTGGATCGCGCCGAAGCCGCCTGGCGCGCGGTCGAAGGCACCGCCTTCGATACCGAGGCGCGGCTGGCGTTGCTGACGCTTCACGAGCGCTCGCGCAGCTGGCGTGCGGCTGTCGACGTGGCGCACAAACTGGAGCGCAGCGGCACCGGCTCGTATGCGTCGCGCATCGCGCATTACTGGTGCGAGCTGGCGCTGGAAGCGGACGCCCGCCAGGCCACCGGCGACGCCGATGACGCGCTGGCCCGCGCACGCGCGGCGGCGCCACTGGCCGCCCGACCGCTGATGCTGAGCGGCCAACGCGCCCGCCTGCGCGGCGACCACCACACCACCTTGCGCGAGTGGGGCAGCCTGATGGTCTCCGACCCCGCAGTGTTCTGTCTGGTCGCCGCAGAATTTGCAGACAGTGCGCGCCAGGTCGATCAATCCGACACCGCCTTGACCAGTCTGATCAAGCTCAGCAAGCTGGAACCGGGCCTGCAACTGTTGAACGCGATCGCCCTGCTCGACCCCGATGCCGAACGCCAGCGTGCGCGGCTGCGTGAGCACCTGATACGCCATCCCAGCTTGTCGGGCGCGCGCGCACTGTTGCAGCTGGATGCCGTGCCGGCAGGTGATGCGGAGGATCGCAGCTTGATCGATCAGGCGCTGGCACAGTCGGCGCGTCCGCTGCAACGTTATCGCTGCGCGGCCTGCGGCTTCGAAGCGCAACACTATTTCTGGCAATGTCCCGGCTGCCTGAGCTGGGACAGCTACCCGCCGAAGATGCTCGAGGACCTCGGATGACGACGATGAAACGACTCAGCCGGGCAGACTTGGCGGCGGCGCGCGTGCTGGTGGTCGGCGATGCCATGCTCGACCGCTACTGGTTCGGCGCAGTCGATCGCATTTCGCCCGAGGCACCGGTTCCGGTGGTGCGAGTCAACCGAGAGGAGGAGCGCCTGGGCGGCGCGGCCAACGTCGCGTTGAATGTACAGACGCTGGGCGCCAGTGCGACGCTGATGACGGTGGTCGGTGTCGACGAACCGGCGCGCAAGCTGCGACAGATGCTCAACCAGCGGGGCGTGTCGACCCTGCTCGGCGAAGATCCCAAGCTCTACACCATCGTCAAGCTGCGCGTCATCGGGCGCGCGCAGCAATTGATCCGCATCGATTTCGAGAACCAGCCCGATCACGAGGTGCTGGCCGGGATGCTGGGCGACTACGAGCGCGCATTGCCCGACCATCGGGCCGTGCTGTTTTCCGATTATGGCAAAGGCGGGCTGACCCACATCCCGCGCATGATCGAGCTGGCACGTGAACGTGGCGTACCGGTGCTGGTCGATCCGAAAGGCAGCGACTACAGCCGTTATGCCGGCGCCACCGTGATCACGCCCAATCAGGCCGAGCTGGCACAGGTTGTCGGCGACTGGGTCGACGAAGCGGACCTGCACCGGCGCGCCCATGCCTTGCGCGAGAAACTCGGCCTGCAGGCGCTGCTACTGACCCGATCGGAAGACGGCATGTCGCTGTTCGATGCGCCAGATGGGGTCGCCGGCCACACCCAGATTCCGGCGCAGGCCCGCGAGGTCTTCGACGTCACCGGCGCCGGTGATACCGTGATTGCGACCCTCGCGGCCTTGCTGGCCAGCGGCCTCGATCTGCGAGACGCCATGGCGCTGGCCAATCGAGCCGGCGGCATCGTGGTCGGCAAGTTCGGCACCGCCACGGTCGACTACGACGAGCTGTTCGCCGAAGATCCGCCGTGAGCCTGGCTCAGCGACAACATCAGCGTGCTCCGGCGCGCAGGAAGGAAGCTTCATGAAAGTGGTCGTCACCGGCGCAGCCGGCATGATCGGCAGCAACCTCGTCCATGGCCTCAACGCCATCGGTATCGACGACATCATCGCCGTCGACGACCTGACCGACGGGCCGAAATACCGCAACCTGGTGGGGGCGTCGTTCAGCGACTATTTCGACAAGGACGAGTTCTACCAGCGCTTTGTCGACGGCGAGTTCGGCAAGGTCGATGCGGTCTTCCACGAAGGTGCCTGCTCCGACACCATGGAGCACAACGGGCGCTTCATGCTCGACAACAACTACCGCTGCTCGAAAAATCTGCTCGATGCCTGCCAGACACAAGGCACGCGACTGCTGTATGCATCGTCTGCCGCCACCTACGGCGGCAGCAGCGAATTTCGCGAGAAGCCCGAGTTCGAGCTGCCGCTCAACGTCTACGGCTACTCGAAGCTGTTGTTCGACAACGTGGTGCGTCGCATGCTCGACAGCGCCCGGGCGCAGGTGGTCGGGTTCCGCTACTTCAATGTCTACGGCCCGCGCGAGCAGCACAAGGGGCGCATGGCCTCGGTGGCATTCCACCACTTCAACCAGTTGCGGGAAACCGGCCATGTCAAGCTGTTCGGCGAATACGGCGGCTACGGGCCCGGTCAGCAGACCCGTGACTTCATTCACGTCGATGACATCGTCGCCGTGAATCTGTGGTTTTTGCAGCACCCTGACCGCAGCGGCATCTTCAACCTCGGAACCGGACGCGGCCAACCCTTCAACGACGTCGCAGAAGCGACCGTCAACGCGGCTCGCCAGCAGCGCGGCGAAGCCGCCATGAGCCTGATCGAAATGGTCGCGGCCGGGCTGGTGCAGTACATCGATTTTCCGGAAGCGCTGGTCGGCAAATACCAGTGTTTCACTGAGGCCGATATGTCGCGACTTCGCTCTGTCGGGTGCACCCACCAGTTCGCACCAGTGGGGGAAGGGGTCGCCCGCTATGGAGGGTGGCTGGCCGCTGGCGCTTGAGTTTTACTGGTCGGGCCGCTGAATGATCAGCGAGCAACTCTTCAACCCCGACCAAGGAACCACCATGATCAAGCAGCTCCGGGCCCTGTTGCTGGCCACCATCGCAAGTCTCTTTGCCGCCGCAGCGTTTGCGGCTGTCGACATCAACAAGGCCGATCAGGCCATGCTCGAAAGCGTCAAGGGCATCGGCCCGGCGATGTCGACCCGCTTGCTCGACGAACGCAAGAAGAGCCCGTTCAAGGATTGGTCCGACCTGATCGAACGCGTCAAGGGTGTGGGCACCGGAAATGCCGGCAAATTCTCCGAGGCGGGCCTGACCGTCAACGGCGCCACCTATGCCAAGGCCGACAAGGTCGAGGGCGGCAAGGCGGCAGCGCCGTCGGCAGACAGCAAGTCGGCGAAGAAATAGCCGGTCAGGCGACCACCGGGCCCGTTTCGGCCTGGTGCATCGCATTCGCCGTAGGCCAGCCAAAAAAACGCACGACTTCATCGCGGCGCGCGAAGGTGTCGGCGTTTCCCAGGTCGATCAACTCGCAGGTATACGGTGACTCGAACAACAGATAACTGGCCAGCGCCGCGCCGCTGGCGGTTTTCCCTTCTCCCGACACACCGACCCCGCGCAGCAAGCCGCGTATCGGACCCGGCAGGCTGCCGAGGTGGCGGCTTGCGATGTCGTCGAGGCGCTGGCTCGGCGAGATCACCAGCACCTCGATCGGCCGCAATGCGGACGTCGCCAACGCCTCGGGTGGCAGCAGTGCCAGCGTGGCATTGATGCGCTGCAGGCGCTCGACATCGACGGCAAGCGCATCCAGAAAGATGCTCGACATCGCATGCCCGGCGATCTGCGCCAGGTTCGGATAGTCCGGGCTGCCACGGTGCACGGCAGCCGGCTCGTGCATGCGTCCGGCGCCGACCACCACGATCCGTTTGGCGCCGAGATGGACAGCCGGCGAAATCGGCGCAGATTGCCGCATCGAACCATCGCCGAACCAGTCGGTCCCGCCGTCGATCGGCAAGGCGATGGCCGGGAATACGAACGGGATGGCCGCCGACGCCAGCAGGTGCGAATGATCGATCGGGCAGCGCTGGGCCATCCGTTGCGACCGCGTCCACGGCAGGATGTCTGCGCGGGACTGATAAAACGTCAGGTG
This sequence comes from Ideonella sp., assembly GCA_031398385.1. GTDB lineage: Bacteria > Pseudomonadota > Gammaproteobacteria > Burkholderiales > Burkholderiaceae_C > Ideonella_A. Next base: position 16,277 of record JANNNE010000031.1, on the reverse strand, counting down.
CTGCCCGGTGGTGTAGCTGGAGGCGGTGACCGCCAGCGCGTACAGATGGCCCTGACTCAGCATCGTCTCGAAACGCTCGATGGCGATCAGGTCCTTCAACAGGCCGATCAGCGGGCTGCTGTCCAGCAACGAGCGTGGTCGCACCCGCGTCCACCGCGCAATCAGCCAACCGATCGACAACATCGTCAGCCAGCGTGCGCCGCTTCTGGCGATGCCGAGGCTGTCGGTACGGTAGACCTGTTCGGCGCTGAAGCCGCGCCAGGTGTCGACCAGATCGCCGACCGCCGAATCGAAGTCATCGGCGCGGCAGGCCAGTGCGGCGGCGTTGATCGCCCCGGCCGACGTGCCGGCAATGATCGGGAAAGGATTGGCCGCGGCCAAGCCAGGTGCCACTGCAGACGCGTTGGAGCGGGATCCGATGCCCAGCACCTCGCGTCGAATCTGCGCGATCGCCTGCAAGACCCCCACCTGATACGCAGCGCGCGCACCGCCACCGCTGAGAATCAGCCCGGTGAGCGGCGGCCCGACTTGCGGCTTGATCGGCGGCATGAGACGCAGTGTAGGCACACTGCGCGGCCAGGCAAAGGCGTTGGAGTCAGGACATCAGCCGCCAGTTCGCCGAATCAATGGTCGTATTTCTTGCCGTGTTTCTTGTCTTGTTTCCGGTGCTGCTTCCAGTGCTCTTTTTCCTGCTTCCTGTGCTGCTTGTCGGAATGATGGTCGCCACGGTCGCCATGATGAACCGGCGCGTAGACATCCCGGTACCAGCCTTCCTGGACGAAATAGACGGGTTGGCCACAGGCTCCGTAACGGCTGCAGTGGGTCTTCCACCGTTTGGCGTGGCCGGGCGGCACGTGCATGTAGATCGGCCGACGCTGCACGGCAACCGGCGACGGCAGGATGACGACCGGCTGCTGGTAAACGAGCAGCGGTGGCGCCGGGACCCGCCCGATATCGATTCGACCATACAAACCGGGCTGATCGAAGCCGATCGACACGCCGACATCGGCAGCGTAACTCGGCACGCTTGCGATGGCCATCAGCAGACTGACGACAATTCTCTTCATGGGAGTCCCTCTCTGTCGAACGGGAGGCGTCAAAAGCCGACGCAGCAGCGTTGGACCGTTCATCGCGGCAAACGTTCCTGCTGGATCACGTATTGCTGCGCGACTGATCGTAGACGACCCGAGCATGGCCGGCGCTCGCTTCGAGCCAGCCCGACAAGGCCTCGTCACTCGGAAAGAACCGGCCATCGGCGCCGAGGTCGATTTCGGCCCGCGCGTCGCTGCGCTGTACGACCAGACGCACCCCGAGGCCTTCCACCGCTTCGCCATGCTCGCCGGCCTTGCGCCGTACCGGAAAAGCCTCGATCAGCTGATCGACCGGCGGCATGCTGGATCCCGGTTCGATCAACAGATGTTTGCCGAACCGACAGCGCGCCTCGGCCAGATTCCACATCTGCGTGATGTTGAGGCGCACGCCGCCTGAGAAGCGATCCGGCTGCACCTTGCCATGCACGATGATCAATTCATCGTCCTTCAGCAAGTCCTTGTTGCAATTCAGCAGATCCTCAGCCACCACCGACTCGATCGAATCCGACTTGTCGTCCAGCTTGAAGATCGCCACCCTGCCGCGCTGCCCGTTGACGATGCGCAGGTCGCCGACGATGCCGGCCAGAATCTGCGGCTCCCGGCTGTCCAACAGGTCGGCAATCTGCCGCTTGGCAAACTGGCGCACTTCATCGGCGTTCTGATCGAACAGATGCCCGGACATGAAGAATCCGAGTGCCGCCTTCTCGAAACTCAGCCGTTCGCGGATGCTCCACGGCGACACCTCGACCAGCGGCGGCTCCAAGGTCGAGGCGGCATGGCTGGCCGCATCGTCCGGCCCGAAATCGAACAGCCCGCCCTGGTTGGCGTGGGCCGCCTGGGTATCGGCCCAGTCGAGCGCCAGCGCAACGCTGGCGATCATCTGAGCCCGGTCGGGATGCAAGGCATCGAACGCACCGGCCTTGATCAAGGCCTCGATGACCCGCTTGTTGATGCGCTGCCGATCGACGCGCGCGCAAAAATCGAACAGGCTCCTGAATGGACCGCCTTCTTCCCGCGCCGCCACGATGGCCTGGATCGCCCCCTGCCCGGTCCCCTTGATCGCGCCCAGACCGTATTGGATCGCGGTGTCCGATACCGGTTCGAAGCGATGAATGCCGCGGTTGACATCTGGCGCCAGCAACTCGACGCCGAAGCCCTTGGCATCGTTCCACAATACCCGCAGCTTGTCGGTATCGTCGGACTCGACGGTCAGGTTCGCGGCGAAGAATTCGGCGCTGCAATGCACCTTGATCCAGGCCGTGTGATAAGCCAGCAAGGAGTAGGCGGCGGCGTGCGACTTGTTGAAGCCGTAACCGGCAAACTTCTCCATCAGGTCGAACACTTCGTCGGCCACCGCCGCCGAGATGTCCTTCTGCGCGGCGCCTGATCGGAAGATCTCGCGGTGCCGCGCCATCTCCTCGGCCTTCTTCTTGCCCATGGCCCGGCGCAGCAGGTCGGCACCGCCGAGCGAATAACCGCCCAGCACCTGGGCCGCCTGCATCACCTGCTCCTGGTAGACCATGATGCCGTAGGTCTCGCCGAGCACGGTCTCGAGCAGCGGATGCGGATAACTGACGGCTTCGCGGCCATGCTTGCGTGCGCAAAAGCTCGGGATGTTCTCCATCGGACCTGGGCGGAACATCGCGTTCAGCGCGATCAGGTCCTCCAGCCGGCTCGGCTTGGCATCACGCAGCATGCGCTGCATGCCGGCACTTTCGAACTGGAACACCGATTCGGTGCGGCCTTCGGAAAACAGCCGATACACCCGGGCATCGTCGAGCGCCAGCGTTTCGTACGAGAAGTCTTTCAGCGCCGGTCGGCGCGCGACGATCAGCTCTTTCGCCAATTCGAGGATGGTCAGCGTCGCCAGGCCCAGAAAGTCGAACTTGACAAGGCCGATCGCTTCGACATCGTCCTTGTCGAACTGACTGACCGCGCTGTCGCTCCCGGGCTGCAGATAAAGCGGACAGAAGTCGGTGATCCGGCCCGGCGCGATCAAGACGCCACCAGCGTGCATGCCGACATTGCGTGTCAGGCCCTCGACCCGCGCCGCCAGCGACAACAGTTCGGCGACCTCTTCCTCGGCTGCCTCGCGCTGCTCGATTTCGGGCGCCTCCTTGCGCGCATAGATGACGCCCGGATCGGGCACTTCCGGCACGCGGGCCAGCGTCACCGATTTGCCGGGCGGTGCGGGCACCAGCTTGGCGATCGAATCGACATGCCCGTAACCCATGCCGAGCACGCGGCCGACATCGCGCAACGCCGCCTTCGCCGCCATCGTGCCGAAGGTGACGATCTGGCTGACCGCGTCGCGCCCGTAACGCTGCTTGACGTAGTCGATCACGCGGTCGCGGTTGGCCTGACAGAAATCGATGTCGAAGTCGGGCATCGAGACCCGCTCCGGATTGAGAAAGCGTTCGAACAGCAGGTTGTAACGCAGCGGATCGAGGCCGGTGATCTTCAGCGAATAGGCGACCAGCGAGCCCGCACCCGAGCCACGGCCGGGCCCGACCGGGCAGCCGTTGCGCTGCGCCCAGTTGATGAAATCGGCAACGATCAGGAAATAGCCGGGGAAGCCCATCTTCAGGATGGTCGCGATCTCGAAATCCAGCCGCTCGACATACCGTGGTCGCTCGCGCTCTCGTTCATCGGGCTTTGAATACAGCAGTTGCAGCCGCTCTTCCAGACCCTCGTGCGAGGCAATCCGGAAAAAGTCGGCCATCGCCATCGGCACGCCGTCCTGCAGCGGCGTCGGAAAATCGGGCAACTGCGGTTTGCCGAGCACCAGGTTCAGGTTGCAGCGCCTGGCAATTTCGACCGTATTGGCCACAGCACTCGGGATGTCGGCGAACAAGGCTTCCATCTGCGACTGGCTCAGCAGATATTGATCGCCGCCGAAGCGCTTGATCCGGCGCGGGTTGGTCAGCGTTTCGCCTTCGGCGATGCAGACCCGGGCCTCGTGGGCCTCGAAGTCGCCAGGTTCGAGAAACTGCACCGGATGGGTCGCGACAACCGGCAGATCGAGTGCTGCCGCCAGCGGAACGGCGGCCCGGACATGGGCCTCCTGAAGGCTGGAACCGGCGCGTTGCAGCTCCAGATAGAACCGCCCCTCGAAAATCGAAGCGAGCCGCTGCGCCAGTTCACTCGCGCGCGCCGTATCCTGGGCCAGCAGGGCCTGGCCGACGGCACCGAGGTCGGCGCCTGACAGGGCAATCAAGCCCTCGTTGAACTGCTCCAGCCATTCCCATTGCAGCCACGGCTGCCCGCGCTGGCCGGCGGGTTGGGCCTGCAGCCAGGCGCGCGACAGCAACTCGCACAGGTTCAGGTAGCCGCGATTCGACTGCACCAGCAGCAGCAGGCGACTGACCTGCTGGTCGTGGCGCCGCTCGCCACCTTCGGGCGCCAGCCAGACGTCGGCGCCGATCAAGGGCTTGACACCCGCCTTGCGCGCCGCACCGTAGAACTTGACGGCGCCGAACAGGTTGTTGAGGTCGGTAATCGCCAGGGCCACCTGCCCGTCTTTCGCCGCCGCGTCGATCGCTTCGCCGATCCGCAGGCTGCCATCGACAATCGAGAATTCAGTGTGTACGCGCAGGTGAACGAAAGCCATCGAGCGATTGTAGGCAGCGGTCCGCGACGACCCGGGCGGGGCGACGGCCATAAAATCGAGCGGTGTCAGCGATCCTCAATATCTCGGCCTACCGCTTCGTCGCCTTGCCTGATGCCCAGGCGTGGCGGGAATCGATACAGCGCGAAGCCGGCAACGCCGATCTCAAGGGTACGGTGCTGCTGGCGGAGGAAGGCATCAACCTGTTCCTGGCGGGTGCGCCGGAAGCACTCAGAAGCTGGCTGGACTGGCTGCGCCTCGAGCAGCGTTTCAGCGATCTGCCGGTCAAGGAGAGCTGGTCGCAGCATGTGCCGTTCCGGAAACTGCGCGTCAAGGTCAAGCGCGAGATCATCCGGATGAACCACCCGGCGATTCGCCCCGAGCGCAGCCGCTCGCCAGCGGTCGACGCCAAGACGCTGGCGCGCTGGCTCGACAGCGGCCACGACGACAGCGGCCGGCCGGTCTTGATGCTCGATACCCGCAACCGCTTCGAAGTCGAGCACGGCCGATTCCGTGATGCGATCGATCTGCAGACCAGCCGGTTCAGCGAACTGCCGGCGGCTGCGCTGGCCCGGCGTGAACTCTTCGCCGACAAGACCGTCGTCAGCTATTGCACCGGCGGTATCCGTTGCGAAAAGGCGGCGATTTTCCTCGCCGAAGCCGGGATCGAACGTGTCTTCCAGCTTGATGGTGGAATCCTGAAATATTTCGAGGAGGCTGGTGGCCGACATTTCGACGGCAGCTGTTTCGTCTTCGACGAACGGATTGCGCTGGCTGCGGATCTGAGCGAGGCGTGATTGCAGTGCGCCGATTGGTTGCAGACTTCGATTCGAAGCCGATTTCCAATCCGATGTCGATGCGGGAGCGAACTTTGCCCCAACCAGCCCATCACAACGGTTCGGCTCGCTGCATCGCCGGGGCGACCGAACGCCACACAACCATCAGCGCCTGAGGCCTGAGACAGTCGATCGAGGGGACCAGAGATGAACCAACCGAAGCCGTCGCGCGCGCCAGCACCGGATTTGTCCAGGCAGCAAGCTGCCTTTGCCAAGGTTCGCGAGACCAGTCTGGCTCTGGTTGCACCCCTCAGCGACGAAGACTGTCAGGTCCAGTCGATGCTCGACGCCAGCCCAGCCAAATGGCATCTGGCGCACACCACCTGGTTCTTCGAGACCTTCATCCTGCAGCGTCACGACCCGGACTTCCGGCCCTTCGACGAGCGCTTCGCGGTGCTGTTCAACAGTTACTACCACGGCATCGGCGAGCAGTTTCCGCGTGCCCGACGCGGCCTGGTCACCCGCCCCCGCCTCGCCGAAGTCAAGGCCTACCGGCAGGCGATCGACGAGCAGATCATCGAATTGATGGCGCGGCGACCCGACGATGCGGAGATTGCGTCGCTGCTGACGCTGGGCCTGCAGCACGAGCAACAGCACCAGGAACTGCTGCTGACCGACATCAAACATCTGCTGGCCGCCAATCCACCGGGCCGGCCCTATGCCAAACGCTGGCCGATCGGCGTTGTACAGGCCCAGCCGATGCGGTGGTTGCCGTTCGAAGGCGGTCTGTTCGAGCTGGGACACGATCCCCGGCACGATGCTGCGTTCTGTTTCGACAACGAGACGCCACGCCACCGCAGCTACACGGCGCCGTTCGAGCTGGCATCCCGCCCCGTCAGTTATGGCGATTTCGTCGATTTCATCGACGACGGTGGTTACCAGCGGCCGGAGTTGTGGCTGTCGATGGGTTGGGACTGGGTTCAGCAGGGCCGTCGCGATGCGCCGCTGTACTGGCAACGACGCGACGACCGCTGGTGGAATCACAGCCTGCAGGGCTTGATCGAGATCGATCCGCATACTCCGGTGAGTCACCTGAGTTTTTTCGAGGCCGACGCATTCGCCCGCTGGGCCGGGGCGCGGCTGCCCACCGAAGCCGAGTGGGAGTTTGCCGCGCGGCGACTGGAGCCGATTGCGGCGATGGTTGCCGCAAATTTTGCCAACCGCGGCGCATTCCATCCCCTGCCCGCCAAGCAGGCGGTAACCGACGGGCCGGTCCAGATGTTCGGCGACGTCTGGGAGTGGACGCAGTCGTCGTACAGCGCCTACCCGGGTTTTCAGCCGCTGCCGGGCGTGGTGGGCGAGTACAACGGCAAATTCATGTGCAACCAGTATGTGCTGCGCGGCGGCTCGTGCGCGACACCGGCCGGCCATGTTCGCGCCAGCTATCGCAACTTCTTCCCGCCCGACGCGCAATGGCAGTTCAGCGGGCTGCGGCTGGCGCGCTGAACCAATGCGACACTGAACCAGTTGCCGCGCCAGCGCGCGCACCGGACTCAGCGTCGCTCTGGTCAAGCGGCCAGGTCGAACACCAGCACCTCGGCCTGACGGCCACCGTCCAGTTTCAGCCGATCGGTAACGGCCAGCAGCGCGGCATCGCCCGCCTGCAATTTCTGCCCGTTCACATTGAGCTCGCCCTTGACCAGGTGCACGTAGGCCTTGCGACGTGGATCGAGCGTCATCTCGACCTGTTCGTCGCCATCGAACAGGCCGGCACGCAGGCTGGCGTCGGCATGCAGTCGAACCGAGTCTTCGCGACCGTCGGGGCTGGCAACCAGGCGCAGGCGGCCACGTTTGCTCGCGGCATCGAAATGCTTCTGCTCATATGACGGCGCGATGCCACGCTGATCCGGCAGGATCCAGATCTGCAGGAAGTGGGTCGGTGAATCAGCCGAATGGTTGAACTCGCTGTGCGTGACACCACTGCCCGCGCTCATGCGCTGCACGTCGCCGGGTACGATCGTCGCGCCAGTGCCGATGTTGTCCTGGTGCGCCAGGGCGCCGTCGAGCACGTAGCTGACGATTTCCATGTCGCGGTGACTGTGGGCGCCGAAGCCGCGCCCCGGCGCGACCCGGTCTTCGTTGATGACCCGCAGGTTGCCCCAGCCCATGTGTTGCGGATCGACATAGTCGGCGAATGAAAAGCTGTGCCTGCTCTGCAGCCAACCATGGTCGGCACCGCCCCGCTCCTGACCCTTGCGCAATCTGATCATCTGAAACCTCCTTCGATGATTTCAATGTAGGTCCGCTCAGGCGCGGTGCGAGGGGCGGGCTTTGTAGCAAGCGTTCAAATATCATGAAGCCTCTGCAACCGACCACCCCAGACCCGTCCGAGCCACCCATGTCCCACAAGGCCCTGACACCAGACGCATTGGCGATGCTGGATGCGATTGCCAGAACCGGCAGCTTCGCGGCCGCCGCGCGCGAGCTCGGCAAGGTGCCTTCCGCGCTCACCTACAGCGTGCGCCAGCTCGAAGAGGCGCTCGACGTGTTGCTGTTCGACCGGCGATCGCGGCAGGCCGAGTTCACCGCGGCCGGTGAGGAACTGCTGCACGAGGGACGCCGCCTGCTGGAGGAGATGCAGGCCGTCGCGCACCGGGTCAAGCGCGTGGCCACCGGCTGGGAATCGCAGCTCAGCATCGCCGTCGATGGGGTGTTGTCAAGGCTGACCATCTTCGAGTTGTGCGAGGCGTTCTACAGCCTGTCGACACCGATCGCCGATCACCACGCGGGCGGCAACGCCGAGCCGCGCCAGGCACCGGGAACCCGGCTGCGCCTGCGCACCGAGGTGATGACGGGAACCTGGGAAGCACTGGTTACCGGGCAGGTCGATCTGGCAATCGGCATCGGCTTCAGTCCCGAGCGCAGCACGCAGAGCGGCTTCCAGATGCGGCCGCTCGGCGACATTCCCTTCATCTTCGTGGTGGCGCCTCATCACCCGTTGGCGAACGCGACCGAGCCGATCACCGACGCCCAGGTAATCCGGCACCGGGCTGTCGCGGTTGCCGATTCGGCGCAACGGCTGGCACCGGCCAGCTTCAACCTGTTGGCGGGGCAGGATGTGCTGACGGTGCCGAGTACCGCAGCCAAGATCGAAGCGCAGATCCGCGGGCTGGGTTGCGGTTTTCTGCCCGAACCGCTGGCGCGTGAGCCGTTGGCGGCGGGACGCCTGGTTCGCAAGGTGACCGCGCGGTGTCCGAACTCGGTGAGTTTTGGTTATGCATGGCGCCAGTCGGGTGGCGACGCGCCGGATCGCGCCCAGGGCATGGGCCTCGGCCTGCGCTGGTGGCTCGATCAGCTGGCGCGTCCGGCAACCCAGAAAGCCCTGCTCGAGCGCCATGGTCAGCCCTGGTCGGCCGTCGTCGATTGATGCGCTGGTACGGCATCACATGATCCGCTCCCGCCTGGTTGCCCGCGTGGCGGTCGATTCGGATCGGGCTCGATGAGTTACAGCGGGCGCTTCGCTCCTTCGCCGACCGGGCCCTTGCATGCCGGATCGATGGTTGCGGCCCTGGCCAGCTGGCTCGACGCACGTGCCCGATGCGGCCGCTGGCTGGTGCGGATCGAAGACGTCGATTCGCCACGCCGCATCGTTGGCGCCGACCAACTGATCCTCGGTCAACTAGCAGCCTGCCAGCTGCTGCCCGACGAGCTGGTACCGGCCCAATCGCAGCGCGGCGATGCCTATGCCGCTGCGCTGCGCCAGCTCGAAGGAATCGGGGCCACCTTCCGCTGCAGCTGCTCGCGCCGGCAAATTGCCGCGCATTGGAAAGGTCTCGGACGGCAACGCGGCAGGACCGAGGAATGGCCCTACCCCGGCACCTGCCGAAATCGTTCAGCTTTCGATGGCCGCGACGCAGGCTCGATCCGGCTTCGCTGCGGGACCGATGAGTCTGCGATCGTCATCGAATGGCAGGACCGACGGCTGGGCGAGCAGCAGCAGGATCTGACGCATTTCTGCGGCGACTTCGTGCTGCTGCGCAACGACGGTCTGTGGGCCTATCAGCTGGCGGTGGTCGTCGACGACGCCGCACAAGGCATCAGTGATGTCGTGCGTGGCGAAGACCTTGCCGACAATACGCCGCGCCAGATCCACCTGCAGAACCTGCTGGGCTTGCCGAGGCCGCGTTATCTACACGTGCCGCTGGTGTTGGGCGCCGATGGCGAGAAGCTGTCGAAGCAGAATGGTGCGCAGGCAATCGACACCCGGGATCCGCTGCAGATCCTGCGGGCTGCGGGCGCGCGGCTCGGGGTCGACGGCGCCGCTGCAACACCAGCCGATTGGCTGGCAGCGGCGGTCCGGCGATGGGCCGCGCTCTATCCGTTGCCGAACAGACACGGCGCGCCATGAATCCGTGCCTTGACGCAAAGCCGATAGGATGCGGGGTTGTAGCAATCATCGAAAGGTAGCCATGATCACCACACCATCCGGCCTGCAATACAAGGATTCAGTCGTCGGCGACGGCGCCGAAGCTGTCGCGGGACAGAAGGTACAGGTCCACTACACCGGCTGGCTCTATGAAGATGGCAAGCGCAGCGACAAGTTCGACAGCAGCAAGGATCGTGGCTCGCCGTTCAGCTTCAAGCTGGGATCCGGCATGGTGATCGGCGGGTGGGACGAAGGCGTGCAAGGGATGAAGGTCGGCGGCACGCGGACCCTGATCATTCCGCCCGAACTCGGCTACGGCGAACGCGGCGCTGGTGGCGCGATTCCGCCGAATGCGACGCTCGAATTCGAAGTCGATCTGCTCGGCGTCTGATCCGGCCGGATCATGCCCGTCCGCTACGACATCGTTCATACAACCGTCTACCGTTATGCGGTACCGGTCACCTTCGGCGAACACCGCGTGGTGTTCCGCCCACGCGACAGCCACGACCTGCGGGTGCTCGCAACCGATCTCGAAATCAGCCCGGACGCCTCGGTGCGGATGATCCAGGATCCGTATTCCAATTCGGTTGCGCTGGTTCAGCCGCTGGTATCGGCCAGCGAACTGAGCATTACCTGCTCGTTCTCGATCGAACACGCCCACACCAACAACCTCGAATTGCCGCTGTCGCCGTCGGCCGAGATCTATCCGTTCGCCTATTCGCTGGCGGATCGTTTCGACCTTGAACATTACCTTCGACCGCATTACGACGACGAGGAAGGGCAACTCACCAACTGGTCGAGACAGTTCCTCAGCAAGACCGGGCCGACCTATACCCGTCAGATGCTGGTGCAGATGAACCGCATGATCCGGGAGAATTTCAGCTACGAGTCCCGGGACGAAGAAGGCACGCAGACACCGCTCGAAACCCTCGAGGCCGGCAGCGGCACGTGTCGGGATTTCGCGTTGCTGATGATGGAGGCGGCACGCCACCTCGGCATCGCCACCCGCTTTGTGTCCGGCTATCTGTACGACCCGGCACTCGATCTGGACGATCACGGCAAGGTCGCAGCAGCGGCGGCACAGGGCCGATCCTGGATCGCACCAGACGCCCCGGTCGTCGCGCCCGGCGATGCACCGATACCGACCGTCGGCGCTGGTGCGACCCATGCATGGATGCAGGCTTATCTGCCCGGCGCAGGCTGGGTTCCCTTCGATCCGACCAACAACCTGCTTGGGGGAACCCAGCTGATCCGGGTCGCCGTTGCACGCGACCCCAACCAGGCTGCTCCGGTTTCCGGCAGCTGGTTCGGCGAGTCCGATGCCTACCTGGGAATGGATGTGCAGGTGCAGGTCAGGCGGGTCGGGCGCTGATCAGCGGTCGATGACATGTCCGTCGTCGCTTGTAGGAAGACGCTTACACGGCAGGGACCGTCAGACCGACAGATGCCGGTGGCACAGCCGACGACACTTCACGATCGACCCCGCCAACCCACGCAGGCGAAGCAGTGCAACCGGCTGAGTGATGGCTAACCTCAAGACCTACATCGTTGAAGATAGCCCGGTCATACGGGAGAACCTGGTCGCCACACTCGAAGAACTGGCACCCGTCGAGGTCGTCGGGACGGCAGAGGACGAATCGACCGCTATCGCCTGGCTGAGCAGCCATCCCGAGCAATGTGATCTGGTGATCGTTGATCTGTTCCTTAAAAGCGGATCGGGCATCGGTGTGCTCGCGTCGCCCCAGCTCCGCAAAGCCAATGCCAAGGTCGTTGTGCTGAGCAACTATGCGACGGCGGACATGCGCAAGAAATGCCTCGAACTCGGGGCAGACCGCGTCTTCGACAAATCCAACGAGATCGATTCGCTGATCAACTACTGTGTGGACCACGCGCTGGACCGCGACACTGGAACGACTCCCGATGCAGGCCCGCGCTCCAGTTTCTGAGCCGGCGACGGCGCCAGCGAAACCGCGGTCCGGCTGGTCGAAATTTCTGCTGCTGCTGCGCGACAGCCCGTTCACGTTCCCGCTGGTGGCGATCATCGCCGTCTTGTTGCTGGTGATCAGCGAGGTATCGCATCGCAGTGCGATCACCTCGCTGAACGAACTCGAACACATGGGCTCGGTGCGGATTCGCAACCTCGAGCTGCTGCGCTTGATGGTCGATGCCGAAACCGGACAGCGCGGCTACATGCTGACCGGCCGAGACGAATACCTGCGCCCCTACAACGATTCGATCCGTGAATTGCGGCAGTTGCTCGAACCGCTGAACGACTATTACCAGCAGGATCCGACGAGCAACGAGGTGTTCAACGAGTTGCAGACCGCCATCAATCGCAAGGTGTCGGAGATGCAGGCTTCCTTGACCATGGTCAAGGAAAGCAAGACCGAAAGCGCATTGCAGTTGCTGCTGACCGATATCGGCCGCGAGCAGATGGACTCGATCCGCCGTCTTTCCCAGAAACTGACGGAGCGCGAGGCCGCCAAGATCGCGACCGAGCGCGAGGAGATCGATGCCACGCTGCGGCTGGGACGGATCGGCGTGGCGATCATGACTGCATTGAGCGTGCTGGCGCTGATGCTGTATCTGCGCCAGCGGGTTGCGATCGAGGCGCTTCGCGTCGATCAACGGCGCTCGCTGCAGCAGGAGCGAGATCAGCTGGAAGCGCTGGCATTGGAGCGGACCGAACAGCTGACCGAACTGGCGCGCCACCTGCAGACTGCGCGCGAGGATGAACGCAGCCGGCTGGCCCGCGATTTGCACGACGAACTCGGCGCCTTGCTGACCGCAGCCAAACTCGACGTCGCCAGGCTCAAATCCAGGATCCCGGAGATTTCGCCCGAAGCCGCCGCTCGCATGGCGCATCTGAACGAAACCCTGAACAGCGGCATCGCCCTGAAGCGCCGGATCATCGAGGACCTACGGCCGTCTTCGTTGTCCAATCTGGGCCTGGTTGCCGCGCTCGAGATACAAGCGCGTGAGTTCGCCGAGGCGTCGGAAATCGAGATCCACACTCAGTTCGAAAAGGTACGGCTTGCGCCGTCGGCAGAATTGACGGTCTACCGGCTGGTCCAGGAAGCCTGTACCAATATCGCGAAATACGCCAAGGCCAACGAGGTGACCATCAAACTGGTGGCCACCAGCGACGGCGGCCTGATCGAGGTCCGGGACAACGGGGTGGGCTTCAACTCGAACACCCAGCGCCACCCGGCTTCGCATGGCTTGCTCGGCATGCGGTTCAGGGTCGAAGCCGAAGGCGGTCGAATGACACTGGAATCGGCGCCCGGGGAAGGCACGCTCGTCAGCGCCATCTTGCCTAGCCCGCCCGAGCAGGAAGAAGCACCCGTCTGAGTCAGCTGCACGCTGAGCGGCAGCCGCTGCGCGCCCGGCGCCGACACTGTCGGCGTTCTCCTACACCCACACCGTGGTGCCGCCGACACCTCGACGGCCCGCCCTCTCATGGTCTGTTCCCGGCCAGGTCCCTAAGCTTGGCCATCGCAACCATCAAGGGCCAACGGCCCAGGGAGAGAAGCATGCTGCACTACGCCGTCGTATTTTTCGTAATCGCGATCATCGCTGCCCTGTTCGGCTTCGGCGGCATCGCGGCCAGCGCCTCGGGTATCGCTCAGATCCTGTTCGTGGTGTTCGCCGTTCTTGCGGTTGCCAGTTTCCTGTACGGACTCATGAAGCGCGGTCGATAGCCGACCCGGTCTGACCCGAATCCCCTCCAACAACTTTCACAAGCCGAGGTTCGAATGAATACAACCACCACCACGCTGAATACCCCCAACGGTTCAGGTCATGTCGCGGAGCGTGCAGCCAGCACTGTGGCCGAGGGCGCACACGATGCCGCGGCGCGCACCAGTCGCATCGCCAATGACACCTTCGACCACTTGTCGAGCGCGGTCGAGACCGCCCGCAACGCCACCGTTCCCGCGCTGGAGCGTCTGGGCAGCGGTGCCGAATCGCTGGCACGCCGCAGTGCAGAAACTGCTCGCATCAAGTCGCAGCAGTTGCGAGAACAGGCACACCGCTCGTCGGAACAAGCCGTCGGATACATCCGCCAGGAGCCGTTCAAGTCGGTCTTGCTGGCAGCCGCGGTCGGTGCATTGTTTGGTCTGCTGCTATCGAGCCGCCGCGATCACTGATCGCCGAGGCCGCCGACTGGTCGACGCCCTTGACGGTCTTTGAAATCCGTGCGCAAACGACCGTTGGCTTTCGCAAACAAATTCCACAATATCTGCCATCCCCAATCGGCCCGACGCCATGCAAATGGTCCGGGCCGGTGAAGATCAAGAACGAGGAGCTCCTGTTCCCATGCCCGAAGCCACTTCCCCAACATCCGCTGCCAACGGGCGACTCGAACTCGACGAGGCGTCCTTGAAGGCTGCCAAGTCGGATCTTGACGACGGTGTCGTCACTCCCAGCTACGGCCCGTGGAGAGACGACATCGTCAAACTGCTGAACGATGCGCTGGCCACCGAACTCGTCTGCGTTCTGCGCTACAAGCGCCACCATTTCACGGCCAAGGGTCTGTCAGCCCCGGCCGTTGCCGATGAGTTCATGGTGCATGCGAACGAAGAGGCCGCGCACGCTGACCGACTGGCCGAGCGCATCGTTCAACTCGGCGGAAGCCCCGATTTCGCGCCAGGCAGCCTCGAATCTCGAAGCCATGCCGACTACGACGCATCGAGCGAGCTCAAGGCGATGGTGCGAGCCAATCTGGTTGCCGAACGGGTCGCTATCGAGGCCTATCGGCAGATGATCAAACTGCTCGGCGACAAGGATCCGACCACGCGCAGGCTGTTGGAAGACATCCTCGCCGATGAAGAAGAGCATGCCGACGAGATGCTCGACCTGCTCGACCGCTGAACCAACCCGACCGATTTTTCACAAGCAAAGAGAGACCATCATGTTCATCAAATCCACCCTCATCGCCATTGCCTCCGCCACCGCCCTGCTGACCCTCCCGGGCTGCGCCGTCATGCGTGACCAATCAACGGTCGGCGCCTATATCGACGATTCGACCATCACCACCCAGGTGAAGGCCCGGATGATCGAGAATAAGCAGGTCGACGCTGCTGCGATCAGCGTCGAGACCCTGAACGGCACGGTGTTGCTGTCGGGCTTTGCGAAGAATGGCACCGAGAAGTCGATGGCGCAGAAGATCGCCCAGGGCGTCAACGGCGTGAAGAGCGTGCGCAACGAGATCACCATTCGGAACTGATACTGATCGGTATAAAAAAATACCGAATAGTGCATCCACTTCGGCACATCGTTCGTAATTGACGATGTGCCGATCGAATCTTCAAAGACGGTCGACACGCTGCCAAAGGCCCACGGGCGCGATGGCAACAACCCAACCACCGTTCAAAGGAGATTCAAATGAAAGCCGTTCACATCACGCTCGCCGCCATCGCACTGGCAGCTTCCTCGGCCACGTTTGCAGTCGAAGCGGTCCGCTTCGAGGCACCCACGACTTCCAATGTCAGCCGTTCCGAAGTGCAGGCCGAAGCCAGACGCGCCGCGGCTGCAGGCAAATTGCGCACCGATGACGCGTACCCGCGTTTCACACCGCCAGCAGCCAGCAACGTCAGCCGCGCCGACGTGCAGAACAAGGCCACCTTGGCCCTCGGCAATTCGGTCTACGGTGAAATGAGCTTCGACAGCAACTTCATCGGTGGCATGTGATGTCGCACGGGCGTGGCCGGCATTGAGCCGGCTGCGACTGGCAGCGGGCTTCCATGACCATCTCGATACCGACCCCGCTCAGCGAGCGGCGTCGGCATTTTCCTGGTCCTGCAGCAGCCGCCACATGACCTTTCCGGATCCCGATTTGGGCAATGCCTCGACGAAGTCGACCTGCGTTGGCACCTTGTAGGCGGCCATGTGTTCGCGCGACCAGTCGATGATGTCTCGTGCGCTCGTTCGCCCCACTGCGTCTGCACGCAGCACGATCACGGCTTTCACCGTCTCGCCCCGATAGGCGTCCTTGGCGGCAATGATGCACGCCTCCTGCACCGCCGGATTCTTGTACAGCAGCATCTCGACCTCGGCCGGCCAGACCTTGTAGCCGCTGGCGTTGATCATGCGTTTGAGTCGGTCGGTGATGAAGAAGTAGCCCTCGTGATCCATTCGACCGAGATCGCCAGTGCGGAAGAAGCGCTTGCCATCCAGTTCGATGAACGCTGCTTCGCTGGCTTGCGGATGTCGCCAATACCCATTGAAGACCATCGGCCCGTGGGTGACGATCTCGCCGACTTCCCCGATCGGCAATTCCGCGAGCGACACCGGATCGACGATCCGCGAATCGACACCGAACAACGGCATGCCCAGACATTGCAGCTTGGCGCGCTCCGGCGGGTTGGCGTGTGACG
>JANNNE010000006.1:0-11582 GCA_031398385.1 Ideonella sp. | reverse complement strand
TCGCCGGGCAGATCACGGGGCGTTGGGAAAAAAGCGGCACGAGCGGAGCTGAAGCCCCGTCAGGTACTGGACTGCGGGGCTGCGACGGGTGTACGCGCCAGAGCAAGCAACTTGCTTGACTGTGGGGGCAACTGTGGGGGCCAAAGCCAAAGCCACAACCAGAGCCGGAAATCAAAATGGGCTAGCTCCTTGTGGAAGCTAACCCATTGATTTATATGGTCGGGACGGCGGGATTCGAACTCGCGACCCCTTGCACCCCATGCAAGTGCGCTACCAGGCTGCGCTACGCCCCGACTGAGCCTTGAAGTATAGCGGCATTCGACGCTCGCTCAGGCGGTCAGCAGGCTGCGGATGGCCAGCAGCTCGGTGCGGATCTGCGACGGAGTCAGGGGGTCGCCGGAGAAGACAGCTTCAGGTCTGGCAGTCAGCAGCTCCGAGTGGCCGGAGGCGTCTGTCCAGTCTGGCGCGTCGTCGCCTGGTTCGCCGTTGATCTCGGTGACTTCCAGTCCCTGGAGATCATCGCCGTGATGGTCGGCCAGACGGTTGCGCGCGCCGCTGATCGTGAAGCCCTGTTCGTACAGCAAGTCGCGAATGCGGCGGATCAGCAGCACCTCGTGGTGCTGGTAATAACGCCGATTGCCGCGCCGCTTCATCGGCTTGAGTTGCGTGAACTCCTGCTCCCAGTAGCGCAGCACATACGGCTTCACCCCGCACAGATCGCTGACTTCGCCGATCGTGAAATACCGCTTGGCAGGAATGGCTGGGAGCGATTTCTCCATTGAAATCAATGCGATTCGATCGGGGCCTCAGACTTTACTCGAACTCTTCGTCGGGCGGGGGATCCCCTTGCACCGCATTCTTGAGCTTTTGGCTGGCGTGGAAGGTGACGACGTTGCGGGCCTTGATCGGTATCGCCTCGCCGGTGCGCGGGTTGCGGCCGGGTCGCGGGGCCTTGCGCCGGATGTTGAAGTTGCCGAAGCCCGACAACTTGACGTCGACGCCTTCGACCAGCCGGCCCTGGATGATGTCGAAGAAGCCATCGACCATGTCCTTGGACTCGCGCTTGTTCAGGCCGAGCCGGTCGAACAGCATGTCGGCCAGTTCGGCCTTGGTGAGTGTCGGCGTCTCGATGCTGGGCAAGACCGCGCGGGGCTGCTCGGGCCGCGGGTTCGGCTGATCCGCCTGATCACGGTCGTCGGCGTCTGGCGGCAATGCTGGGTCGTTCGTCACATCAGCTCCTCAGGCGCACGCCGAGGCGTGTGTGCACATGGTCGAGCACCTGCGCGACCGCGGCATCGGTGCGTTCATCGGTCAGCGTCGCGTCATCGTCGCGCAGTTCAAGGTGCACCGCCATGCTGCGTTCACCGCCTCCAGGCGGCTTGTAGAGATCGAACAGGCTGACCGAACGCAGCAGCGGGTTCGGTGTGCTGCGCAGGGCCTCGATCAGCTGGTCGTGACCGACCGCATCGGGTGTGATCAACGCCAGGTCGCGCCGGATCGATTGCTGGCGCGGCAGGCTCGCAAAGCTCGGCAGGTCGATCGCGGTCAATTCAGCCAGGTCGACCTCGAACAGCACCGGCGCCGTCGGGAGCTCGTACGACTGGCGCCAGCGCGGATGCAGCTCGCCGACGAATCCCACCGCCCTGTCGTCGATCAGGATGCGCGCACTGCGTCCGGGGTGCAGCGCCGGATGCTCGCTGGCTGCGAAACGCAGTGTTCGTGGTGCAAACAGAGCCTCGAGATCACCCTTGACGTCGAAGAAGTCGACTGCCCTCGCCTTCTCGCCCCATTGCTCGGCGCTTTCGCCACCGAACGCCAGCCCCGCGACACGCAGGGTCTGTTCGATTCCGGCAACCTGGGTCGGCCCGTCGCCGACCGAGGCGTCGCGCCGGTAGACCCGCCCGATCTCGAACACCCGGACCCGCGGCGACTTGCGCGCCAGGTTGCTGCGCAGCACCTGGATCAGGCTGCCGAGCAGGCTGGAGCGCATCACCGCCAGCGGACTCGCAATTGGGTTCAGTACCCGGATCGGATTGTCGTTGCCTGCCAGCTCGCTTTCCCAGCGGGCCTCGACGAAGCTGAAATTGATGGTCTCGACATAGCCGAGGCCGGCCAGCGTGCGGCGCAGCTGGTGCGCATCGCGCCGGCTTTCGCTGCGCACGCGCGGCCCGATGGCCGCAATCGGCGCGGTATCGGGCAGCTGGGTGTAGCCGAGCACCCGGATCACCTCCTCGATCAGATCTTCCTCGATCTGCAGGTCGAAACGCCAGCTCGGAGGGGTCACATGCAACACATCGCCCTGCTCGCCGGTCGACTCGCTGAACTGCAGGCCGAGACGGCTCATGACCTGGCGACACTGTTCCACGCTGATCGGCATTCCGATCACCCGGGCGGCCCGTGCCACGCGCATGTCCACCGGCTGGCGTTGCGGCAGCGCCTGGGTCTGGTCGTCGATCGGTCCGGCCTGGCCGCCGCAGATGTCGAGTACCAGCCGGGTGATTCGCTCGATGACCTCGACCGTGCGCGCCGGATCGACGCCACGCTCGAAGCGGTGCCCGGCGTCGGTCGTGAAATTGAAGCGGCGCGACCGGCCGGCCACCGCCTCTGGCCACCAGAATGCGGCCTCGATGTAGATGTTGCGGGTGTCGTCGGACACCGCCGTCGCGTCGCCACCCATGATGCCGGCCAACGACTCGACCGCCAGATCGTCGGCAATGATGCCCACCGCCTCATCCAGCGTAACGGTGTTGCCGTTCAGCAGCTTCAGTGTCTCGCCACTGCGCGCCCAGCGCACCTGCAGGCCGCCGTGGATCTTGTCGAGATCGAAGATGTGGGTCGGCTGGCCGTACTCGAACATCACGTAGTTCGAGATGTCGACCAGTGCGGTGACCGAACGCTGACCACAGCGCGCGAGCCGGTCGACCATCCAGGCGGGGGTGCGCGCCTGGGTGTTGACGCCGCGGACGACGCGGCCGGAGAAACGCCCGCACAGATCGCTTGCTTGAATTTGCACCGACAAGCGGTCGTCGATGGCCGGTTCGACCGCCGCGACGGTCGGTACACACATCGTCGCGCCGGTCAGTGCAGCCACTTCGCGCGCGATGCCGAACACGCTCAGCGCATGGCCGAGATTGGGCGTCAGCTTCAAGGTCAGCAGGCTGTCGTCGAGTCGCAGGTGCTCGCGGATATCCTGGCCCACCTGTGCATCGGCATCGAGCAGCAACAGGCCGCCATGATCGTCCGACAATTTCAGCTCGCGCGCCGAGCACAACATGCCCTGACTGTCGACGCCGCGCAGCTGGCCGAGCTTGATCTCGAACGGCTTGGCATCATCACCCGTCTCGGCCGGCGGCAACACCGCACCGACCAGCGCACACGGCACTTTGATGCCGACTGCCACATTCGGTGCGCCACAGACGATGTTCAGCGTCGATCCGGTTCCGGCATCGACCTGGCAGACATTGAGCCGATCGGCATTCGGATGCCGCTCGACGGCCAGCACTTCGCCGACCACGATCTTCGAGAACGGCGGCGCGACCGGGCGCAGTTCCTCGACCTCCATGCCGGACATGGTCAGCAGATCGGCCAGTTGCCGGGTATCGATCGGTGGGTTGCAGAATTCACGCAACCACGACTCTGGAAATTGCATCGCGGGCTTTCGCGTTCAGTTCAGATTGGCAAGGGATTCGAAGCGTGCTTGGAGGCGGAGGCGGGCGAAGTTCATTGAAACTGCGTCAGAAAGCGCAGGTCGCCGTCGAAGAAAAGGCGCAGGTCGCTGATGCGGTAGCGCAGCATCGCCAGCCGGTCGATGCCCGAGCCGAAAGCGAAACCGATGTGACGCTCGGGGTCGAGACCCATGTTGCGGATCACCTGCGGATGCACCTGGCCCGACCCCGACACCTCGAGCCAGCGACCGGTCAACGGGCCGCTCTCGAACATGATGTCGATTTCCGCGCTCGGTTCGGTGAATGGGAAATAGCTGGGCCGGAAGCGCAGCTTCAGGTCGGTGGTTTCGAAGAAGGCCTGGATGAAAGCCAGGTACATCGCCTTCAGGTCCTTGAAGCTGACGTTTTCACCGACCCACAGGCCCTCGACCTGGTGGAACATCGGCGAGTGGGTCGCGTCGCTGTCGACGCGGTAGGTGCGTCCCGGCGCGATCACGCGGATATCGGGCATGTGTGCCTGGCCAGCATATTTTTTCGCATGCGCCTGCGCATAACGGATCTGCATCGGCGAGGTGTGGGGGCGCAGGTTCAACCAGCGGCCTTCGGCATCCTTCACATCGACATAGAAGGTGTCCTGCATCGAGCGCGCCGGGTGGTTTTCCGGGTTGTTCAGTGCGGTGAAGCTGTACCAGTCGGTTTCAATCTCGGGGCCATCGGCAACATCGAATCCCATCGATCCGAAGATCGCCTCGATGCGCTCCATCGTGCGGGCGATCGGATGCACGGCACCGTTTCCGCGACGCCGGCCGGGCAGCGTCACGTCAAGCGCCTCGGCCTTCAGTTGCAGATCGAGTTCGGCATCGGCCAGCGCCTGGCGACGCTGCTGCAGCGCGGCCTCGACCTGCTGTTTGGCTGCATTGATCAGCGCCCCGCGCGACTTCTTTTCCTCGTGCGCCAGCGCGCCGAGTGCCTTCAGCTGCTCGGTCAGGCGACCCGCCTTGCCAAGGTATCGAGCCTTGGCGTTTTCCAGATCGGCCGGTGTGCCGGTGCGCGCGAAATCGCCCTGCGCATCGAGAACCAGTTGTTCGAGATCATTCATGCCGAAACATCACGAGAGGAGACAAAAAACAAAAAAGGCCGCACACGAGGTCGGCCTGGAAAAGCTGATTCGGGTCTCGCCTGGTGGCGAATCCGGTCTGCCATCGACCCGCGGCTTGCACCGCGGGCCGTTCAGGGCATTCAAGCCAGTTGAGCCTTCACCTTTTCGACGATGCTGCCAAATGCGGCAGGATCATTGACAGCCATGTCGGCAAGCACCTTGCGATCGATCTCGATCGAGGCTTTTTTCATGCCGGCCATGAATTTGCTGTAGGTCAAGCCCAGGCCCCGGCTCGCCGCGTTGATACGGGCGATCCAGAGCTGGCGGAAAACACGCTTCTTGGTGCGGCGGTCACGGTACGCATACTGGCCGGCACGCATGACGGCCTGCTTGGCAATGCGAAATACGTTCTTGCGGCGGCCGCGGTAACCCTTGGCGAGTGCGAGAACTTTCTTGTGACGAGCGCGGGCTGTTACACCACGTTTGACGCGAGGCATGGTCTATTTCTCCTTCAGAAGCGGTTCAGAGGCCAGCCATCGGAAGCATCTTGGAGATGCTGACGACGTCTGCCTTGTGGACATTGGTGGCGCCACGCAGGTGGCGTTTCACTTTTGTCGACTTCTTTGTCAGGATGTGGCGCTTGAACGCCTGACCGCGCTTGACGGTACCACCGGGGCGCACGCGAAACCGCTTCTTGGCGCTGCTTTTGGTCTTCATCTTGGGCATTGCTGCTCCTTCTTGATTGCTGCTGCAGGCGCCGGCAAATCACTGCCGTCTTGTTGGCCTGCAACCGCTTCTTTTCAACCCCCCGGTGACCAGACCGAGGCGTCGAATACTGTCAATCGACGCTCAGGACTTGCGCTTGGGCGCCAGCACCATGATCATCTGCCGCCCTTCGAGCTTGGGCATGTTCTCGACCACCGACACATCGGCCAGATCGTCGCGGATGCGCTCGAGCAGGCGCATGCCGATATCCTGGTGGGTGATTTCCCGTCCGCGGTAACGCAGCGTCACCTTGCCCTTGTCGCCGTCTTCCGAGATGAAGCGGCGCAGGTTGCGCATCTTGATCTGGTAGTCGCCTTCGTCGGTGCCCGGGCGGAATTTCACTTCCTTGATTTCAACGATCTTCTGCTTCGACTTGGCTTCGGCCGCTTTTTTCTGCTCCTGATACTTCAGCTTGCCGTAGTCCATCAAACGACACACAGGCGGCTCGGCCTGAGCAGCAATCTCGACCAGATCGACATCGAGGTCGCCGGCCATTTGCAACGCGTCGTTGATGTTGACGATGCCCAGGGGCTCGTTGTCTACACCGTTCAAGCGAACTTCAGGGGCCATGATCTCCCGGTTGAGGCGGTGTTTGCGCTCGACATTGGGAGTACGGCGGTCAGCGTATGTAGCGATGGTTTGAACCTTTCAATGGACTTCAAGGCAAGCGAAATCCGTCACTTGGGGTCGGTGAACAAACGGGCTCAAATGCGTTGAGTGATCTCGGATCGGACTTTTTCTGAGAAGTCTGCGATCGACATCACGCCAAGGTCAAGATTGCCACGCGCGCGCACCGCGACGGTCCCGTTTGCCTTTTCCTTGTCGCCAACGACCAGGATATACGGGACCTTCTGCAAGGAATGCTCGCGAATTTTATAGGTAATTTTTGCATTGCGCAAATCGCAGCTTGCTCTAAGCCCTTGTTTTTGAAGCATTTTCACCACGTCGGCGGCATAGTCGGCCTGTTGCTCGGAGATGTTGAGCACGTTTATCTGCTCGGGCGCCAGCCAAGCCGGCAACGCGCCCGCATGCTGCTCGATCAGGATTCCGATGAAACGCTCGAGGCTGCCGACAATGGCGCGGTGCAGCATCACTGGATGGTGGCGCTCGCCGGATTCGGCCACATAAACGGCATCCAGCCGCTCGGCCATCGAGAAATCGACCTGCATCGTGCCGCACTGCCACTGCCGGCCGATCGCATCCTTCAACGTATATTCGATCTTCGGGCCGTAGAAGGCGCCCTCGCCCGGGGAAATCTCGAATTCGCAGCCGCTGCGGCGCAGGCTCTCGATCAGCGCGTGTTCGGCCTTGTCCCAGACCTCGTCGCTGCCGATGCGGGCGTCCGGCCGGGTTGCCACCTTGTAGATGATGTCCTTGAAGCCGAAATCGTCGTAAACCTTCTGCAGCAGCGCCGTGTAGGCGACGCATTCGTCGAGGATCATGTCCTCGGTGCAGAAGACGTGGCCGTCGTCCTGCGTGAAGCCGCGCACCCGCATGATGCCGTGCAGACCGCCGGTCGGCTCGTTGCGGTGGCACTGGCCGAACTCGCCGTAACGCAACGGCAGGTCGCGGTAGCTCTTGATGCCCTGCTTGAAGATCAGGATGTGGCCGGGACAGTTCATCGGCTTCAGCGCATATTCGCGCTTCTCCGATTCGGTCGTGAACATGTTCTCGCGGTATTTGCCCCAGTGGCCGGTTTTCTCCCACAGCCCCTGGTCGAGGATCTGCGGGCCCTTCACCTCGAGGTAGCCGTTGTCGCGGTAGACCGCACGCATATATTGCTCGACCTGCTGCCAGACCGCCCAGCCCTTCGGGTGCCAGAACACCGTGCCGGGTGAATGTTCGTCGAGGTGGAACAGGTCGAGCTCGCGGCCGAGCTTGCGGTGGTCGCGCTTTTCGGCTTCCTCCAGCATGTGCAGGTATTGCTGCAATTGCTCCTTGCTGGCCCAGGCGGTGCCGTAAATGCGCTGCAGCATCTCGTTGCGATGGTCGCCGCGCCAGTAGGCGCCCGCCACCTTCATCAGCTTGAAGTGCTTCAGTTTGCCGGTGCTCGGCACGTGAGGGCCGCGGCACAGATCCTCGAACCCGCCTTCGCGGTACAGCGAGACGTCTTCACCGGCCGGAATGCTGCCGATGATCTCGGCCTTGTACAACTCGCCCTGCGCCTTGAAATGCGCAATCGCCTCGTCGCGTGGCAGCACGCGGCGCGCGACCTTTTCGTCCTTCTTCGCCAGCTCGGTCATCCTGGCCTCGATCGCAGCCAGATCGTCGGGCGTGAAGGGCCGCTTGTAGGCGAAGTCGTAATAGAAGCCGTTCTCGATCACCGGCCCGATCGTGACCTGCGCCTCCGGAAACAGCGACTTGACCGCATAGGCCAGCAGGTGCGCCGTCGAGTGACGGATCAGCTCCAGGCCGGCCGGGTCCTTGTCGGTAACGATGGCCAGCTGGCTGTCGCGTTCGATCAGAAAATCGACATCGACAAGGCGCGCGGCATCGCCGCTGCCAACGCGACCGCCGAGGGCGGCCTTGGCCAGTCCGGTCCCGATCGACGCCGCCACCTCACCCACCGTGACCGGTGCCGGAAATTGCCGCTGCGAACCATCGGGCAGCTGAATCGAAACCATGCTGAGCTCCAGAAACAAAAAAGCGCGGACAGAAGCCGCGCTCGGGTAATCAAGGGGAAGCGGGGGGCTGACGCGCGACGGTCTAGGCCTCGGAAGATCCGGCTTGTTTGCCGGCAGTCGACGGGGTAGTCCGCGGTGTCATAACCGATTCGCCTTTCTCGTCCTTGTGGGTTGGGAGTGCCGGATTGTAAATCGTTGGGCGGATCGTGGCGTAGAACAGGTCGGTTGGCATTTTATGTAGACATGTAGGAGCGGCTTGAGCCGCGATTGCGCTTCGGCACGCGGATCGCGGCTAAAGCCGCTCCTACAAAAAACCCATCGAAGACCCGCCGTCAATAACGCATCAACTGGTCGCCCTGCACATAGATGCGGTCACCCTGACGGATATCGACGCCCGGCTCGTAGTCGAACTGGCGCGTGCCGCCCTGGTCGAGCCGGACATGAACGCGCACGAAATCGCTGGTTCCCTTTCGGTTCTTCTCGATCTGGTTGCCAGCGAGCGCACCACCGACTGCGCCGACACCAGTGGCGGCAACACGCCCGGATCCCTTGCCGATCTGGTTGCCGACCACCGCACCGAGCACACCGCCGATCAGCGCGCCGGCGCCGCTGGTCTGGGTTTCAGCCTTGATCAGTTCGACATTCTCGACATGCCCGTACATCCGGCCGGACTGATTGGCCCCGTAGGTCGACCCGCTGCCGTAAGACGGCGGCTGAGCCGATGACGACTGGCGCGGGCCGGGATTGGCGCATCCGCTCAACACGGCCATTCCGATGGCGACGCAAATCAACGATGTGCGGGTGGTGGTCGATGCGATGGTCATGGTGATGTCCCTCATTGGTATTGGATCAATGGTCGGCACGCCAACTTTTGGCGGGCGCACACCCGCTGTTCGGGCATCCGGCCGCGCATTCGTTCCACAGCGGCAACATCAAGTTACAACGGCAGTAAAGGGACATCGAAGACGCGCTCGATGAACCATAACACCCCGATCAACATGGCGACACAGGATCCGGCACGAATCACCGCCGGCACATACAGCCGATTCTTCCGCGCGCCGAACAACATCGCCCCGACGATCAGCACGATGACGATCTGCCCGAGTTCGAGCCCGACATTGAACTGAAACAGCGCCCAGGCAAAGTGAAGCGTGGGCAGTTCGAGCTCGGCCAGCACCCCTGCGAATCCGAAGCCGTGGATCAACCCGAACAGGAACGTCACCAACGCGCGGCGCCCGCCGAAGATCGGCCACAGGTTGTCCAGTCCCGCCAACACGATGGTGACGGCGATCGCCGGTTCGATGAATTCGCCCGGCAGCGACACCAGGCCCAGCGCCGCCAGGCCCAGCGTGATCGAATGGGCGATCGTGAACGCGGTGACGATTCCCAGGATCGGCCAGAACGCCTCCCCTGCCCGCTGCACCGGCTGCCACCCGGTAGCAGTGCGACGCATCACCGACGGCAGCATCAGCGCGATCAGGAACAACACGTGGTCGTAGCCGGTGACGATGTGATGAATGCCTTCGCGAACGAATTGCAGCTGGTCGGCGCTGTCCGGCGAGGACGCGGCCTGATTGCTCGCGTTGCCCGCAGAGCCACCCGACAAGTCCGATGGCTGGCGCGGATCGAGCACCCGCAACTGCGGCGCGGCCCCGGGCATCGCGATCGATGCCAGGCCGCGATGGGTCGGATCGATGTCGGACAGCAACGTGTAGCGAATCGACGGCTCGGCCGTGAGCGCACACGCACCTGAGTACTGCAGGACGGCATAAACGCCGTCGGCGCGTTTTTCCAGCGCCGGCTGCGGTCGGTCGAAACGACAGTCGGCCAGTTGGACATTGCGCTGCACGTAGGCATCGATCGCCGGCCACGCGGCCTTGACCTCGCCCCAACTCAATTCAGCGTCGGCATTGCTGTCCATGTCGAGCGCCGCATCGAGATCGCGCAATGCGACGTCGACACGCAGGCTGGTGCCACCACCAACACCCGGTTCGAGCTTCAGGTAGGCATCGCTGGCCTTGTGCGCGAAGGCACTCGACATCATCGCCAGCATCAAGCCCACCACCAACGCGGTCGCCTGCAGCAGCCTGATCACACCTGAATCCATCATCGTTGAACGCCGATCAGAGCAAGGCATCGAGACGTGCATCGCGCAGCCCCATGTCGTCGCGGATCTGCCGCGCTTGTTGCAGGCTTGGTGCATGTTTCGCAGCGCGCGCCGTCTGCGCCAGCAACAGCAGGTCGACTGGCTCACGCTGCAGTTCGACATTCTGGCGCGCCAGCTGCAGTGCCCGCTGCACGTCGGCATCGACATACAATGCGAACATCGCCTGCTCGCGGGCATGGGTGGCCTTGACCTCGGGTCGAAGTGCCGCCTGCGCCATGCGCGCCCGCAGTTCAGCGGCGTCGGGCGACGCCGGATCGGCCTTGGACGCCGCGTCGGCCAGCGCCAGACGCAGCAGCACCGGATCACTCCGTGGGTCGTTGCGCAGCAGCGGCCGCACCTCGGCCTGCCGTCCGTTCGCAATCAGGTAATCGGCAAACGTCAGCCGCGTATATTCATCGGGCGCGGCGGCCAGTGCCTGGCGGAAGGCAGCTTCCGCTTCACGCTTGCGCCCGGCCCGCGTCTCGAGTTCGGCCAGGCTGGTCTGCAACCAGCTGCGTTGGGACGGCTGCAGCTCGGGACGTGCGAGCAGACGCTCGAACAAGCTGCGCGCCTCATCGAAGCGTCCCCGCAGCGCGACGTTCTCGGCCAGGCAAGCCTGGCTGTAGAAACCCTCACCGGTCGACGCGAGCCCCTTGCAAGCGGCGTCGGACTCGGCATATCGCCCCTGCACGCGCCGAATGGTCGCCAAGGTCAGCCACGCCTGTGGATGCTTGGGGTCACGTTTGACCAAGTCTTCGAGCAGTTGCGTCGAGCCGTCGAAATCATGCAGATACTGCTGCACGGTGGCCAGCATCAGGACAACCTCGGCCGGCGCCTGCTTGGGTTGTTTCCAATGCTGCAGAACCGCCAGTGCGCGGCCGGCAAAACGGGGTTCGCCCTGATCACGCGCCTGATCGAGATAGCGGCGCGCCAGTGCTACCGCGACTGCGGCATCGTTCGGATCGGCGGCCAAGCGCTTGCGCAGCGCGCGCTCCTCGGAACGTGCGGTGCCGGTCTCGGCCAGCTTCTCGACCACTTCGGAATCGGAAGCGGGTTGATAGATTTCAGCGTTCGCCGGGCTGAGCCAAACGGCCAGGCTCAGCATCGCGGCAAGCGAAACAAGCCGACCGGTGGTGCGGGTGTGCACCCGGACGGCGGCACGGCAGCGAACAGGCATTTCAATTTTTGACATCGGACAACTTTAAGGACGAAGGCAGTTGGCCACAAGCAGATGGCCGGCCCTGACGTGGTAGCGGCGGGCGCCCCGGGGGGGCGGGCCCCCC
>JANNNE010000329.1:0-6952 GCA_031398385.1 Ideonella sp. | reverse complement strand
GATCCGCGCGAGATTGTCTGGACCTCCGGCGCAACCGAGTCCGACAACCTGGCGATCAAGGGCGCGGCGCATTTCTACAAGTCGCGCGGCAAGCACCTGATCACGGTCAAGACCGAGCACAAGGCCGTGCTCGACACGATGCGCGAACTCGAGCGCCAGGGCTTCGAGGTCACCTACCTCGATGTGCAGGAAGACGGCCTGCTCGACCTCGACAAGTTGAAGGCGGCGATGCGCGACGACACCATCTTGGTGTCGGTGATGTTCGTCAACAACGAGATCGGCGTGATCCAGGATATCGCGGCGATCGGCGCGATGTGCCGCGAGCGCGGGATCATCTTTCATGTCGACGCGGCGCAGGCCACCGGCAAGGTCGCAATCGATCTGGCCACGCTGCCGGTCGATCTGATGAGTCTGGCGTCGCACAAGACTTACGGACCCAAGGGCATCGGTGCCTTGTATGTTCGGCGCAAGCCGCGCGTGCGCCTGGAGGCGCAGATGCATGGCGGCGGCCACGAACGCGGCATGCGCTCGGGCACCCTGCCGACCCATCAGATCGTCGGCATGGGCGAGGCTTTCCGCATCGCTCGCGAGGAAATGGTTGTCGAGAATGCACATGTTCGATCGTTGCATCAACGCCTGATGAACGGCCTGAAGGACATCGAGCAGACCTTCCTGAACGGCCATCCTGAGCAGCGTGTGCCGCACAACGTCAACATGTCGTTCAACTACGTGGAAGGTGAGTCCTTGATCATGGGCATCAAGGGCATCGCGGTGTCGTCGGGGTCGGCGTGCACCTCGGCCAGCCTCGAGCCGAGTTATGTGCTGCGGGCGCTGGGCCGCAGCGACGAACTGGCGCACTCGAGCCTTCGCATGACCATCGGCCGCTTCACGACCGAAGAAGAAATCGACTATGTCGTGGCCACGTTGAAGGACCGGGTCGCCAAGTTGCGCGAGTTGTCTCCGCTGTGGGACATGTTCAAGGAAGGTGTCGATCTGAGCACCATCCAGTGGGCTGCGCATTGACTGAATTGAATTTGCAGGAGAAAACTCATGGCATACAGTGAAAAAGTGGTCGAGCACTACGAAAACCCGCGCAATGTCGGGTCGTTCGACAAGGGTGACGATACGGTGGGCACCGGCATGGTGGGTGCGCCGGCCTGCGGCGACGTGATGAAGCTGCAGATCAAGGTCAATCCGCAAACCGGTCTGATCGAGGACGCCAAATTCAAGACCTACGGCTGCGGCTCGGCCATCGCGTCCAGTTCGCTGGTCACCGAATGGGTCAAGGGCAAATCGCTCGACGAGGCGTTGACGATCAAGAATACCCATATCGCCGAGGAACTGGCGCTGCCGCCGGTCAAGATCCATTGCTCGATCCTCGCCGAGGACGCGATCAAGGCTGCGGTGACCGACTATCGCGCCAAGACCGGTCATGTCGCCTTCGCCGCGGCCGAGCCGGCTGCCGGTCATTGATCGACATGAGCGTCACCCTCACCGAGGCGGCCGCCCGCCATGTGACCCGCTACCTGGCCAAACGCGGCAAGGGTGTCGGGGTGCGTCTGGGCGTCAAGACCACCGGCTGTTCCGGCCTGGCCTACAAGCTCGAATATGCCGATGACGTCGCGCCGGAGGACAAGGTATTCGAAGGCCATGGCGTCAAGGTGTTGGTCGATCCGAAAAGCCTGCCGTATATCGATGGAACGGAACTCGACTTCGTTCGCGAGGGCTTGAACGAGGGTTTCAAGTTTCACAATCCTCGGGAGAAGGATC
This sequence comes from Ideonella sp., assembly GCA_031398385.1. GTDB lineage: Bacteria > Pseudomonadota > Gammaproteobacteria > Burkholderiales > Burkholderiaceae_C > Ideonella_A. The sequence continues at coordinate 5,182 of JANNNE010000329.1, read as the reverse complement.
GTTGCGGGTGTGGTGAATCCTTTCGCGTCTGAGGGGTCGGCCTCGGCTCGGCAGATTCGCCTCGGGCGTAGCCCGCAGGTCGCACATCCTTGGTGTCCCGAGGTCGTTTTCCGGGGCCGTGCCGGATCGAATTTCCCATGAAATTCGACAGCGACGACTTTGAACTGTTCGGCCTGCCGCGACGTTTCGATCAGGATCGCGCCGAACTCGATTCGCGCTGGCGTGCGCTGCAAGGCAAGGTCCATCCGGACCGTTTCGCCGCCGATGGCGCTGCAGCACAGCGTGCGGCGATGCAGTGGGCGGTGCGCGTCAATGAGGCATACCAGCGTTTGCGTGACCCGCTCAAGCGTGCGGCATATTTGTGCGAGCTGGCCGGCGCGCCGATCGATGCCGAGAGCAATACCGCGATGCCCGGTGATTTCCTGATCCAGCAGATGGCCTGGCGCGAGGCGCTGGAAGAGGCGGCGAATCTGCGCTCGGTGAACGAGATCGCTGAAAACGTGGCGGCATTCCGGCGCGACGCGGTTGGCAGGCTGCAGGTCACGCTGGATCGGCACGGCGACACCGTCGACGCTGCCCGGCAGGTTCGGGCCCTGATGTTCGTCGAGCGATTTGCCGACGATGTCGACCGCCGGCTCGAAACGCTGGAACAACAAGAAGACTGACATGGCTTTATTGCAGATATCGGAACCCGGTGGCAGCCCCGATCCTCATCAGCGGCGCATCGCGGTCGGCATCGATCTCGGAACCACCCATTCGTTGGTCGCGGCGGTTCGCAACAGCGTTTCCGAATGCCTGCCCGACGAGCAGGGCAGGGTGATCCTGCCGTCGGCGGTGCGTTATCTGCCAGAGGGTCGGCGCCAGATCGGCGCCGACGCGCTGGCGGCTGCGGCGACCGATCCCACCAACACCATCGTGTCCGTCAAGCGCTTCATGGGGCGGGGCCTGAGCGATCTGCCCGATCGTGCCAGGCTGCCGTACGAGTTTGTCGATGCGCCCGGCATGCTGAAGATCCAGACGGTCGACGGCCAGAAGTCGCCGGTCGAGGTTTCAGCCGAACTGCTGGCCAAACTGCGCCAGCGCGCCGAAGACAGTTTCGACGACGACCTGTTCGGTGCCGTGATCACGGTGCCGGCCTATTTCGACGATGCCCAGCGTCAGGCCACCAAGGATGCCGGTGAACTGGCGGGCATCAACGTGCTGCGCCTGATCAACGAGCCGACAGCGGCCGCGATCGCCTACGGCCTGGAGCACGGCTCCGAAGGTCTGATCGCAGTCTACGACCTGGGTGGTGGCACCTTCGACATCTCGTTGCTGCGCCTGAGTGCCGGCGTGTTCGAGGTGGTTGCAACGGGTGGCGACAGCGCGCTGGGCGGCGACGATTTCGACCATCTGCTGGCCGACTGGGCGCTGCAGCGGTCGGCGCTTGAGGCCGATTCGGCGCAAGACAAGCGCGCCTTGCTGGTCGCCGCCCGCGCCGCCAAGGAAAAGTTGTCTGGCACCGATCACGCAACCATTGCCTGCCCGCTGGCGGCAGGTGAGTTGTCGGTTCGAATCACCCGCGCCGATTTCCAGGCGCTGACCAAGCCCCTGGTCGACCGCACGTCAGTTGCGCTGCGCAAGGTCTTGCGCGATGCCAAGGCCGACCGCGCCGAGGTGCAGGGTGTGGTGATGGTCGGTGGCTCGACACGCATGCCGATGGTGCAGGCGATGGTGGCCGAATTTTTCGGTAAGCCGCCGTTGATCGACCTCAACCCGGACGAGGTGGTGGCGATCGGTGCGGCGATCCAGGCCAACGCGCTGGCTGGCAACGCGGGTGCGGAAGAACTGCTGCTGCTCGATGTGATCCCGCTGTCGCTGGGCCTCGAAACGATGGGCGGATTGGTCGAGCGCATCGTGCCGCGCAACAGCAGCATCCCGACCAGCCGCGCCCAGGATTTCACGACCTTCAAGGACGGCCAGACCGCGTTGGCCATCCACGTGCTGCAGGGCGAGCGTGAACAGGTTGAATTCTGCCGCTCGCTGGCGCGCTTCGAATTGCGCGGCATCCCGCCGATGGCCGCGGGCGCGGCGCGCATCCGGGTCACGTTTCAGGTCGACGCCGATGGCCTGCTCAGCGTCGGCGCACGTGAACTCGGGTCCGGCGTCGAGGCCACCATCACGGTCAAGCCCAGCTATGGGCTCGAGGATGCCGATATCGCCCGCATGCTGAGCGAAAGCTTCAGCACCGCGGAAGGCGACATGCGAGAGCGCAGCCTGCGCGAATCACGTGTCGAGGCCGATCGTCTGCTGCTTGCCATTGCCGGGGCGTTGCAGGCCGATGGTGATCTGCTCGAAGACGGCGACCGCCAGAAGATTGACGCCGCGATGGCTGCGCTGCGCACGATCCGCGAAGGCGATGATCATGCGGCGATCGATGCCGCGGTCGAAGGGCTCGCCGCCACCACCGAAACTTTCGCCGCCGAACGCATGAACCGTGGCATCCGCCAGGCGCTGGCGGGCCGACGGATCGAAGATATCTGAACGCGCTTCAAGAACCTAAGATGCCCAAGATCAAGGTACTGCCCCACGTCGAAGTCTGCCCGCAGGGCAAGGAATTCACGGCCGCTCCCGGTACGTCGATCTGCGAGGCGCTGCTCGAGAACGGTGTCGAGATCGAACACGCCTGCGAGATGAGTGCCGCCTGCACCACCTGCCATGTGATCGTTCGCGAAGGTTTTCCGTCGCTCGGCGAGATCGAGGAAGTCGAGGAGGATCTGCTCGACCGGGCCTGGGGGCTGGAACCGAACTCGCGCCTGTCGTGCCAGGCCATCCTGGCGGACAAGGATGTGACCGTGGAAATCCCCCGCTACACGATCAACCATGCAAAGGAATTGCATTGAGTCGGCGGCTCGCCTGCGCCACCGCAGGTCAATGCTGCTTCCCGCAGTCTTCGAGGAAACCGATCAACTCCTCGCGCAGCTCGTAGTAGCGAGGGTGTGTCAACAGCGACTCGCGCGAGCGCGGCCGTGGCAGAGGCACCTTCATCACCTTGCCGATCTTGGCGCGCGGACCGTTAGTCATCATCACCACCCGGTCGGCCAGCAGGATGGCTTCGTCGACATCGTGTGTGACCATCACCGCCGTCACCTGGCTTCGCGCCCAGACCTCCATCAGAACCTCCTGCAGGTCCCAGCGGGTCAGCGAGTCGAGCATGCCGAAGGGCTCGTCGAGCAGCAACAGTTTCGGGTTCAGCGCAAAGGCGCGCGCAATACCCACGCGCTGCTTCATGCCGTTGGAGAGTTCGGCAGCCTTTTTCTTCATCGCCGACCCCAACCCCACCCGGTTCAGGTAGTAGCCGACGGTGTCCGAACGCTCGGCTGCGCTGGCTTGCGGAAAGACCCGTTCGACGCCGAGCATCACGTTGTCGTAAGCGCTGAGCCACGGCACCAGACTCGGCGACTGAAAGACCAGGCCCCGATCCGGTCCGGCGTCGACCACTTCGCGCCCGTCCAGCGCGATCACGCCCTCGGTGATGCCGGTCAGGCCGGCAACCATCGACAACACGGTCGATTTGCCGCAGCCGGAGTGGCCGATGATCGAGATGAATTCGCCCTTGTGCATCTTCAGGTCGAAGCCGTCGACCACCGTCTGCGGCCCCTTGGGCGTCGGATAGACCTTGATGACTTTCGAGAAATCGACGAAGCGATCGTCGCCGCTGAGCCGCTTGGGTGCCGCCTGATCGATCTGGACCGGTGCATTGGCCAGCGCGCGCACTTCCTGCTCGATCTGCTCGGCCATCCCGGCATGCCGCAGGCCCATCATCGTGGCCAGGGTCTTCGACTGGTTCCGACCCACGGCGCGAGGCGTCAGCACCGGCAGCTGGATGATCTCGGCGCCTTTGCCTGCATCACGCTGGTGCGACATCTGCAGCAGGTGTTGCGTGATTTCCGCGCGCAGTTGCTGGAAGCGGGCGTCGTGGTTCATCGCGCGGCGATCGCGCGGGCGCTCGATGTCGACGCGGTACGACGGTCCGAGCTTGGCGCCCGGACCGATCTCGAGCGGGATGATGCGATCGGCCACCATCAGGGCCTCGTCTACATCGTTGGTGATCAGCAGCACGGTCTTGCGCGCTTCGCTCCAGATCCGCACGATCTCGTCCTGCAGGTTGGCCCGCGTCAGCGCATCCAGCGCCGACAGCGGTTCGTCGAGCAGCAGCACGTCCGGATCGGTCGCCAATGCGCGCGCCACCGCGACGCGCTGGCGCATGCCGCCCGACAACTGCGCCGGCTGCTTGTCGATCGCCGGCGTCAAGCCGACCAAGCCGACGCAACGGCGTACCCGCTCGGCGCGCGCGGCCGTGCTTTCCTTGGCGAACACACGGTCGACCGCCAGCGCGATGTTGTCGCGCACGCTGAGCCAGGGCATCAGCGAATAACTCTGGAAGACGATGCCGCGATCCGGGCCCGGGTCGGTGATCGGCTGGCCGTTCTTCAGTACCTCGCCGCTGTCAGCCTGAATCAGACCGGCCAGCAGGCTGATCAGCGTGGTCTTGCCGCTGCCCGAGAAGCCCACGATGGCAACGAACTCGCCCGGTTCGACGCGCAGGTCGAGCCCGTTCAGTACCTGGGTCCGGCTGCTGCCGCTGCCATAAGCCTTGCAGACCTGGCGCAGCTCGAGCGCGGCCACTGCCGTGGAGGCGGACGGAACGATCGAGATCGGCGAGGCGACGGCCGATCCGCCCGCGATCGACGCGGTCGCGTCGCGAGGTTTCGGCGCGGTGTGTGCCTGGAGTGCGAGGGGCATGTGGGTCTCCTGATCAACGGTGCGTGACGAGGTTCTGCACCACCAGCATCAGCCGGTCGAGTGCGAAACCGATCAGGCCGATGGTGAATACGGCGACCATGATCCGGCTGAGGGAATCCGAGCTGCCGTTCTGGAATTCATCCCAGACGAATTTGCCGAGGCCGGGGTTCTGCGCCAGCATCTCGGCGGCGATCAGCACCATCCAGCCGACGCCCAGCGACAGCCGCATGCCGGTGAAGATGAACGGCAGCGCCGACGGCAGGATGATCTTGCGCACCCGAGTCCACAGTGGCAGCTGCAGCACGCGGCCGACATTGACCAGGTCCTTGTCGACCGAGGTGACGCCGATCGCGGTGTTGATCAGCGTTGTCCACAACGAACACAAGGTCACGGTGAT
>JANNNE010000254.1:0-3977 GCA_031398385.1 Ideonella sp. | reverse complement strand
ACATAACTGCCGAAACCGTGCGTCTGCGCCAGCCCGCGGTAGACCTTCTGCCCGTTGATGTCGGGCGCCGGCTTGCCCCAGCCCGCGCCGGTCGCTGCCGCTTCCAGCACTGCCAGGTGTTTTGGGTGCGCGGCCATCAGCTTGCGGCGCAGCGCCAGCGGATCCTGCTTGGTCGCGTGCGCGATCTCGTCGAGAAAACACTCAAGGTAGATAGCGTTCTGGTTCAGGTTGACACCGCGCCAGAAGCCGGGCGGCACATGCGGGTTGCGCATGGCGTGGTCGATCAGCAGGTTCGGCACCGTGTAGCCGATCATCGCTTCGCCACCGCCGTCGTTCAGGCCCTGGAAGACCACCGGATCCTTGCCGTCCTTGACGTTTTGCGGAAACAGCGCGGCCAGGATCGACTGGCCGGCGATCCGCATGTGCAGCGAGGTCACTTCGCCCCTGTCGTCAAGGCCGGCGCTGAGCTTGCACATCGTCGTCGGATGGTATTGGCCGTGCGTCATGTCCTCTTCGCGCGTCCACAACAGCTTGACCGGCGTGCCGGGCATGGCCTTGGCGATCGCCACCGTCTGGCGCACCCAGTCGTGTACCGCGCCACGGCGACCGAAACCGCCGCCGAGATGCACCTTGTAGACCTCGCATTGCGCCGGTGGCAAGCCCGCGGCCTCGGCAGTGGCGGCAAGCGCGCCTTCGCCGTTTTGCGTCGGCGTCCAGACCTCGCAGCGGGCTTCGGTGCTGGCGCTGGCCGGCGTGAAACGCGCGGTCGCGTTCATCGGCTCCATGGTCGCGTGGTTCTGGTACGGATAGGCGTAGACCGCCTCGATGCGGCGCGCCGCAGAAGCCAGTCCGGCCTTCGCATCACCACGCGAATTGCCGACCACGGCCTGCTCGGCGGTCAGCCCGCTCTTGATCATCGTATCGATATCGGCCTGCTGGACCTTGGCATTGGCGCCGAAGTCCCATTCGATCGGCAGCGCATCGAGTGCCTTCTTGGCCCGCCACCAGGTATCGGCCACCACGGCCACGGCATCGTCGCCCACCGGCACCACTTTCTTGACGCCCCGCATGCCGGTGACCTTGGCGGCATCGAACTTCGCCAGCTTGCCGCCGAAAACCGGGCAGGCAACGATGGCCGCGTTGAGCAGGCCCGGCATCTTCAGATCGGCCCCGTAGATCTGACGGCCGGTGGTCTTGTCGATGGTGTCGAGCCGTGCCAGCCGCTGGCCTGCCAGCGTCCAGTCCTTCGGATCCTTCAGCTTGACGTCGGCCGGCGGGGTCAAGGCGGCGGCCGCAGTCGCCACCTTGCCGAAGCTGGTGCTGCGGCTCGAGCCGGCATGGCTGATCACGCCCTTGCTGACCGTGCATTCGCCGACCGGCACCTTCCAGCCGTCGGCTGCGGCCTGCACCAGCATCATGCGCGCCGCGGCGCCACCCTTGCGAACATAGTCGTGCGACTCGCGGATGCCCCGGCTGCCGCCGGTCGAATAGCTGCCCCAGGCGCGTTTGCGTGCCAGGTTTTCGCCTGGGGTCGGATATTCGGTGGTGACCCGCGTCCAGTCGCAGCCCAGCTCTTCGGCAACCAATTGCGCCAGACCGGTCAACGTGCCCTGGCCCATCTCGGAGCGTGCAATCCGGATGATGACCCGCTCGTCGGGCTGCACCACCACCCACGCGTTGATTTCGGGGCCGCTGCCGGTGGTCGGCGTCTTGCCGGATACCGGCGATGCGGTGGCGAAATCGGAATGGCCATCGCGCGTGGCCGCTGAGGCGCTGATCGGAAAACCGATCACCAGCGATCCGGCCGCCGCGCCGGCCATGAAACTGCGGCGCGTGACCTGTGCGCGCGCTGCGGGTCCGGCTTCGTCGGCCGGGCGGGAGTCGGTGGGCAGGACGGCGCTCATGAGGTGCTCCTGACCATGTGGACGATGTCGACGCCTGCGGTTCGAACGCCGCCGGCCGCCTGCTTGATCGCCGCACGCACGCGGTTGTAGGTGCCGCAGCGGCAGATGTTGGTGATCGAGGCGTCGATGTCGGCGTCGGTCGGTTGCGGCTTGTCTTTCAACAAGGCGGCGGCGGCCATGATCATGCCGCTCTGACAGTAGCCGCACTGCGGCACATCATTGGCCACCCAGGCCTTCTGCAAGGGATGGTCGCCGTTCGGCGCCAAGCCTTCGATGGTGACGATTTTCTGGTTGGCTTGCACCGCCGAGACCGGCAACACGCAACTGCGCACCGGCGCGCCATCGAGGTGCACGGTGCACGAACCGCATTGCGCGATGCCACAGCCGTACTTGGTTCCGGTCAGCCCGAGTTGCTCGCGGATGACCCACAACAGCGGGGTGTCGGGTTCGGCGTCATGCTCTCGCACCTGCCCGTTCACGTTCAATCGCGCCATTTGTGGTCTCCAGGTTTCGGGGAAGGCGCCATGATGTCCATTCCCGGTACCCGTGCGAGAGGGTCGGGTATCGGCGGTCGAGCAGGGCGGCCCGAAAAGCCGCCCGTGGCGTCAATGTCGGTCCAGCTGAAGGCGGCGCCTGACCCGCGCGCCGCCTGCCGACTCGCCTTTATTGCACGGCGATCTGGCCGCGAATCTCGCCGCCCGGGAATGGGGTGCTGTGAATGTTGAAATAGGTATTGCCCGCATTGATGTCGGTCAGGTTCTGCACCGACAAGGTCGACGGGTTCGGCGCCAAGGAGATATTGGTTCCGGATGACAGTGTCACGACGTTGGCGGGTCCGCTGACCCCAGCTGCACCGGTATGGATGTGAGCGACGGTCGGTGCGGCGACATTGTGGGTGGCGTAGGCGACGATGATGTTGCGCGTCGTCGAATCGAACACCAGGGTGCCCCGACCGGTTGCAACCGAACCGTTGGGTGGCACTTCGTTGGCCCCGTTCAGCGTCGCCAATCCGGCGGCGACGCCGCCGACGACAGTGATCTGGCCGCGGATCTCGCCCCCCGGATTGGCGGCACTGTGGATGTTGAAGTACAGCTCACCGGCGAGCAGCGCAGCATATTGCGCTGGGGTCAGCAAGGTGCCCGCAGGAATGGTCGCCACGCCACCACTCGGCGCCAGGACCAGCGGGATGATGACCGGCCCGTTCTGCGTCGGGCTGCCAGCCGGCGCCTGATGGATGTGGTGGCCACCAGCGGTTGGTGTGACCCCGCTGAAACTGACGCCACCGGTGATCTCGCGCGTTGTCGGATTGACCACCACGGCACCGCGTCCGGTTGCCGTCGTCGTGACGGGCGGATTTTCGAGCGAGCCCGTCAGCGTTGTCGAACGGACCACGCTGGTGCAGGTGATTGTCACGTTGCTGACATTGGTCGATCCGACGGTACCGCTGCCGTTGACGACATTGCAGTTCTGCGCGCCGCTGGCGGTGACGGCAAAACTCGTGCCGCCGACCAGGCGCGGGCTGAAATTGAAGGTACCCGGGGCCGACAGGGACACATCATTCGCGCCGTTGAGCTTGACAACGACGGTCCCGACCGAACCGGCCAGGGTGCCACCGACGGTAAAGGTCGGCTCGGCATCGTCGCCACCGCAAGACGCCAAGCCGACCAAAGCGGCGCTGGCGAGCAGGGCGGTCAAAAATTTCGGACAGTTCATTAGGGTCTCCTGGTGAAATCGGGTGATGTGCCAACCCGGCATCCAGAGCGTTTTCGTATCGGCCACGCCCTGTCGATCCAACGGTCGGTCTCGCCAGATACAACCGGTCTCTGGCGCGAGGCAGTGTACGTCTGTGGCGCGTCCGGCGTTGGTTTACGCCCGGCTTGGGTTCATGTTGGTCTACGCAACGCTGGCTGCCGATGCCGCAACTGCTCGTTCGGCGTCGATCCCCAGCCCCTGGTAAAAGTGGCCGACACGGGTCGACAGGAACTGTCCCAGCGCCACCTGGTCGGGTGAAACAAAACCGCGGGCCGGCAGTCTGCCCTGCTGCAGCAGTTCGAAGACGCCGACCACGCCGGC
>JANNNE010000132.1:0-36364 GCA_031398385.1 Ideonella sp. | reverse complement strand
GGCGCCTTGTTTATCTATGGCCTGCATAGCAAAACCCTTGTTTTCCCCGGTTTTGGCGGGGTTACCGCGGCTTTTTGGTTTTTGTACCCTGCCCTACGCGGGGCTTACCCCGCTCCTACGCCCCCGACAAAGCGTCGCGTCGAATTGACAATCTGCGCTGAAATCCGCGCCAAAGCTCATCCTGGCACCCAATGCTGCTATGCAACAAGTTAGAATATCGGCACCAACCCACTCTCCAGTCACCGGGTTGACGTCATCCTGACCGAGCGGCCTTCGCTCACACCACCTTCTGCCTGCGACTGGCGCTCTGCAGTGCGAGCGACGGGCTGATTCCTGTTGGAACCCCATGTCCTTTGATTCCCTCGGCCTCGCCGAGCCCTTGCTGCGTGCCGTGCACGAGCAGGGATACACCACCCCGACCCCCATCCAGGCCCAGGCGATTCCGCTGGTGCTCTCAGGCGGTGACGTCATGGGTGGCGCCCAGACCGGCACCGGCAAGACCGCCGGCTTCGTGCTGCCGCTGTTGCAGCGCCTGATGGCAACCTCGGCCGAACGCGATGCGCGCGGCCGCCTGCCGATCCGCGCGTTGATCCTGACGCCGACGCGTGAGCTGGCCGCCCAGGTCGAGGAAAGCGTTCGCAACTACGGCAAATACAGCAAGCTCACCAGCATGGTGATGTTCGGCGGCGTCGGCATGCAGCCGCAGATCGACAAGCTGCGTCGTGGCGTCGACATTCTGGTGGCCACGCCGGGCCGTCTGCTCGACCACGCCGGCCAGCGCACGCTGGATCTGAGCAAGATCGAGATCTTCGTGCTCGACGAGGCCGATCGCATGCTCGACATGGGCTTCATCCACGATATCAAGAAGGTGCTGGCGATCGTTCCGGCCAAGAAGCAGAGCCTGTTGTTCAGCGCCACCTTCAGCGACGAGATCAAGGCCTTGGCCGATCGCCTGCTGAACAAGCCGGCGCTGATCGAAGTGGCGCGCCGCAACCAGACCGCCGACACCATCGCCCAGAAGGTTCACCCGGTCGGCCGCGAGAAGAAGAAGGACCTGCTGGTCCATCTGATCAAGGAAAACGACTGGCAGCAGGTGCTGGTATTCACCCGCATGAAACACGGCGCGAACCGCCTGGTCGATCATTTGAACGACCAAGGCATCAGTGCGATGGCGATCCACGGCAACAAGAGCCAGACCGCACGCACCAAGGCGCTGGCCGATTTCAAGGCCGGCCAGCTGACCTGCCTGGTGGCCACCGACATCGCGGCGCGCGGCATCGACATCGACCAGCTGCCCCACGTCGTCAACTACGAGCTGCCGAACGTGCCGGAAGACTATGTACACCGCATCGGCCGCACCGGCCGCGCCGGTTCGCAAGGCGAAGCGGTTTCGCTGGTCTGTGTGGACGAAAACGGCTTCCTGCGCGACATCGAAAAACTGATCAAGCGCGAGATCCCGAAGGAAGCCATCGCCGGCTTCGAACCCCATGCCAGCGAGCGGCCCGAACCGATCGTGCTGGGCCGGATGGTGATCGGCGAAGGCGCCGGCCGGGGCGGCATGCGCAGCAACTCCGGTCGGAGCGGTGGTGGTGGCGGTGGCCGCAGCGGCCAGGGCAACAACGCCGGACGGGGCAGCAACGAGCCGCGCCGCGATTCTCGCCGCAGCGCGCCGGTCGGCAGCGGACACGGCCCGAGCAGCCATGCGCCGCGCAGCGCAGGATCGGCCGCAGCCCCGCGCTCGGCGTCTGCACCAGCACGAAACGATGGCCCGCGCGATTCGCGCGCGCCGTCGCGACTGCTGCAAACCAAACGGTGACCGCAGCGGATCGGCCGAATGCCGATCCCCATCGCCGTCCCGCATTTGCAGGCCGGTCGACGCGTCTGCAATTGAAAAACCCGGCCATTAGAGCCGGGTTTTTTGTTGTCCGCGCAGATCCGCGGCCCCCCTCACTCGAACCGACCCTGCCGCAACCACTTGGTCGCCACCCACTTTTCCCCTTCCTGTACCGGCGCGCCGCCGTGCAGGCTGCGCGTCAGCGGATGGGGTCGGTCGTAGCTGAAGAATACGCCGTTGCCCTTGATCGGCGCGACTTCCAGATGCACATCGGGAAAGGTGGTCGCACCACCACGAGTGGGCGTATTCAGGTACATCACCAGCGACGCCACCCGTTGGCCACCGCGTTTCAGGATCGCCGGCGTGCCGGCCTGCGCCGGATCGAAATAATCGTAGTGCGGCTTGTACTCCGCACCCGGGCGGTAGCGAAGAATCTGCAGGCCCTCACCGTTTTCGACCGGCCAGTTGGTCAGATGGGCGATGCGCTCCTCGATGCGCTTGCACAAGGCATTCTCGGCGCGTGCGAAGAACATGCCGTCGCTGGTGCGGGCCTCGTTGACCTCGCTGGTCCCGCTGTCGAGTTTGACGGTTTCGGAACGCTCGAGCCGCTTGCTGGCCAATGCGACCAGTTCATCGCATTCGTCGTCCGACAGCAGTTGGCCGAATACGACGATGCGCGGCGTCAGCATGCTGATCAGCACCGGCACCTGCCGGTCGCCGGCATCGAGCAGCGGTGTGCGATCCAGGCTCATCGGCTCGGGCACGACGCAGGGTTGCGGCAGGCCGTTGGCGTCGGCGTGGTCCTTCAGATAGCCGCGCATCGTATCTTCCAGCGCGGCCAGCGCCACCTCTTCCTGCCAGCCGCTGGCCAGCATCGATTGCAGCACCACGTCGGGCTGCCGGCCGCTGGTGGCCTGATCGATGATCCATTTGCGCAGTTCGGGCGTGACCTGCTGGCTGTTTCCGGTCTGGTTCATACGGTTTTTTCCCTGCGTCGAAATACCAGGCGATCCGCCGCAGATGCCTGGCGTGCAAAACGGTAACCCTCGGAATCAAAGCCCTGCAGGCCTTCCGGGGTCTCGATCATTTTCTCCACGGCATGGCGCGCCATCAAGCCACGGGCCCGCTTCGCGAAAAAGCCGATCACCTTGTAGCGATCGTCTTTCCAGTCTTCGAACACGCAATCGATGACCCGCGGCTTCAGCCGCGACTGACTCACACCGCCGAAATATTCCTGCGACGCCAGATTGACGATCACCGGCGAGGCCTGGCCCCTGGCGCGACGGTTCAGGTAGTCGGCCAAGGTATCGCCCCAATAGGCGTGCAGGTTGTTGCCACGTGAATTCGGCAGCGCGGTGCCCATCTCGAGCCGGTAGGGCTGCAAGGCATCGAGCGGACGCAAGGCACCGTAGAGGCCGGACAGGATGACCAGATGCTGGTCGGCCCAGTGGAGCTGATCGTCGCTCAGGCTGGTGGCGTCGAGCCCGCCATAGACATCGCCGTCGAAGGCCAGCACGGCCGGGCGGCTGTTGTGCGCTGTGAAACGCGGCCGCCAACTCGCATAGCGATCGACGTTGAGTTCGGCCAGCGCCGGCGACAGCTTCATCAGCGACGCGATCTGCGCCACCGACTGCTGGCGCAAGGTGTCGATCAACTCGGTCGATTCGGCGACGAATGCCGGCCGGCGCGTCCGCCGCGGCGTGATCGGGCGTTCGTAGTCGAGCGACTTGGCAGGAGAAAGAAGAAACAACATCGGCGCAGCAGATGGCGAGGTACGCCACACACTCTAGCGTGTCTTGGCTGTCTTGATGCTGCGGCAATCCCGCGATTCGCTCAGCCCAATGCGGCGATGATTTCCGGCGGCGCCTGCACCAGCTCGATCAACACGCCTTCACCGGCAATCGGAAACTCGGCGTTGCTTTTCGGATGCAGGAAGGTGATGTCATGCCCGGCCGCGCCCTGGCGAATGCCGCCAGGCGCAAAACGCACACCCTGGGCAGTCAACCACTCGACCGCCAACGGCAAGTCGTCGATCCACAAGCCGATGTGATTCAGCGGGGTCAGATGCACCGCCGGCTTCTTGTCCGGATCGATCGGCTGCATCAGATCGACCTCGACCCGGTTCGCCCCCGACCCCATCGCGCAGATGTCCTCGTCGACATTTTCCCGCTCGCTGACGAAATTGCCCGTCACCTGCAAACCCAGCATGTCCACCCAAAGCGCCCGCAAGCGCGCCTTGCTCGGACCGCCGATGGCGACCTGCTGGATCCCGAGAACCTTGAATGGACGTGATGGCATGGGCTTGGATGATTCCTGTGGGGTAGGAGCGGCTTCAGCCGCGCGTTGTTTTTTGGATTAAGCCCGAAGCGCGGCTGAAGCCGCTCCAACGAGCCCGGGCATTGCGGCGGGAGGTGGTCATTCAAATCGAAGGATTACCTGGTCCACCGCCAGACTGTCCCCCTTGGTCGCCGATACCTCGGCCACCACGCCATCCTGCGTCGCCACCAGGATGTTCTCCATCTTCATCGCCTCGATCACCGCCAGTTTTTCGCCGGCAACCACCTTCTGACCCGCCTTGACCGGCACGTCGACCAGCAGCCCCGGCATCGGCGACAGCAGAAAGCGCGACAGATCCGGCGCCGCCTTGAACGGCATCAGCGTCATCATCTGCGCCGCGAACGGCGTCATCACGGTGGCGTCGATCTGGTTGCCGTCGTGGATCACGCGGTAGACCAGGCCGAGGCGTTCGATCTGCGCGCAGAACGGCTGATCGTCGATCCGGCCGTGCACGACCACCTGGCGCAACGGTGATTCGAAAACCACGTGGTGGCTGGCGCCCCCGAGCGCCACGCGGAAGCCGCCGTTTTCGTGCGCCACCGTGACCGGAATCGCCTCGCGTGCGCCCCGGGCATCGGTCGTCATCACCACCACTTCGGGCTTGACGGTGAACTCATGACCGGGCATCTGGCCGCTGATTCCGGCCGATCGGTCGGCGTGGATTCGGCTGGCAACAGCCGCCAGCACCCCCAGCAAGCTGAGATCGGCCTGCGGCTGCGCCTCGGCCGAGAAGCCGTCCGGATACTGCTCGGCGATGAAGCCGGTGTTGAAGTCGCCGCTGACGAATTTCGGATGCGCCAGCAACGCGGCCTGAAACGGGATGTTCGAGCTGATGCCGCGGATCGCGAAGGCGTTCAGCGCGGCGCGCATGCGCTGAATCGCATCGTTGCGGTCGCTGCCATGCACCACCAGCTTCGCGATCATCGAGTCGTAGAACATCGGGATCTCGCCGCCCTCGACCACACCGGTATCGACGCGAACGCCGCCACCATCCGGCACCGGTTGCGCCGCAGTCCAGGTTTCGGCCGGCGGCGCGAAGCGCACCAGGCGACCGGTGGATGGCAGGAAGCCGCGGAACGGATCTTCGGCATTGATCCGGCATTCGATCGCCCAGCCGTTGCGCCTCACATCGGCCTGCTTGAACGGCAGCGGCTCACCCGCCGCGACCCGGATCATCAGTTCGACCAGGTCGACGCCGGTGATGCCTTCGGTCACCGGATGCTCGACCTGCAGGCGGGTATTCATCTCCAGAAAATAGAAGCTCTTGTCCTTGCCGACGACGAATTCGACCGTGCCGGCCGACTGGTAATCGACCGCACGCGCCAGTTGGACCGCCTGCTCGCCCATCGCGCGGCGTGTCGAATCGTCGAGGAAGGCGCTCGGCGCCTCTTCGATCACCTTCTGGTGGCGACGCTGGATGGAGCACTCACGCTCCCACAGATAGACGATGTTGCCGTGGGCGTCCCCGATCAGCTGGATCTCGATATGGCGCGGCTCCTCGACGAATTTCTCGATGAAGACCCGGTCGTCGCCGAAGCTGTTGCGCGCCTCGTTGCGACACGAGGTGAATCCCTCGTTCGCCTGCCTGTCGTCATAGGCCACGCGCAGACCCTTGCCACCGCCACCCGCGCTGGCCTTGATCATCACCGGGTAGCCGATGTCCTTGGCGATCTCGACCGCCTGTTCGGGCGTATCGATGGCCGCGTTGTGGCCAGGGATGGTATTGACCTTGGCCTCGAGCGCCAGCTTCTTCGACGCGATCTTGTCGCCCATCGCGGCGATCGCATGGTGCTTCGGTCCGATGAAGACGATGCCTTCGTCCTCAACCCGCTTCGAGAACTCGGCGTTTTCGCTCAGAAAGCCGTAACCCGGATGCACCGCCTGCGCGCCGGTCTGCTTGCAGGCATCGATGATCTTGTCCATCACCAGATACGACTCGCGCGACGCCGCCGGCCCGATATGCACCGCCTCGTCGGCAAGGTCTACATGTCGCGCCTCACGATCGGCGTCGGAATACACCGCCACCGTCTTGATGCCCATCTTGCGTGCGGTCTTGATGACGCGGCAGGCGATTTCGCCGCGGTTGGCGATCAGGATCTTTTCGAACATCATTGAACTCCGTCGAACAATCTGTCCAGTTGTGCCGCCGTGCTTGGCAGGAGCACCTGCTTGACGCACCCCCGGCGGTTGATTTTCAGGCGCACGAACCGCTCGGCACCACCGGTTGACCGGCGCTGGCGGACGATCTGGATGTGCCCGAACCTTGCCCCGTGACGTTCGGCAAAGCGTGCGAGGCCGCGCGCCTTGTCGACGTTGTCGTCTCGGCTTGGGCCGTGCGCAATCAGGTTGCGAGTGACAGCCATGGGTCAGGGCACCGCCTGCATGCCGGCTGCCTTGACGGCCCCGGCGTCGAAGGTCATCGTCTGCTCGCAGCCAGCCGCTGCGGCGATGCGCTCAATCAGCACATCGGCAAAGTCCGCGCCGCCACGCGCGAATCGGTTCAGCGCCTGGGTCACGATGTCGGCGCGGTCAAGCACCAGTTCCTTGCTTCGCAGCAGCGTCTCCAGCACCGTGGCCACCTGCGCCCGCGTCAGACCGTAGCTGCCCGCCAGCACCCAAACCAGTTCGACCAGCGCCACCAAAGGCACGAAGCCAGGCGTCTCGGCTGTGAGCGCTTCGATCAATCGCGTGGCGCGGGCCGACTGGCGCGGGTCGTCCTGCATCACGTAACGCACCAGAACATTGGTATCCAGCCCGATCACCGACTGCGCCCCCTGCGCGGCGCCGCTGCTGCGCCGCGCTCGTTGATCAAGCGGTTCATCTCCTCGATTGACACCGTGCGCGCGGGCTTGCCGAAAAGGCCCTTCAGTTCGCGCACCGAGCGCGTCGCCGCGACAAGTTCGAAGCGGCCGGCGTCGACCTGCACGAACTCCACACGGTCTCCTGCCTGCACGCCCAAGCTGCGACGCACGTCGGCGGGAATGGTGATCTGACCTTTGGTCGTGAGCGTAGCGCTAGACATGGACGAACCTCGAATGATTCTTCCTTACTTCAGTGTAAGGCACACAATGTCAACAGTCACAGCGGGATATTGCCGTGCTTGCGCCACGGGTTCTCGAGCTTCTTGTCGCGCAGCATCACCAGCGATCGGCAGATTCGCTTGCGGGTCTCGTGCGGCTGGATCACGTCGTCGATGAAACCGCGTGCACCAGCGACAAACGGGTTGGCGAAGCGGGCCCTGTATTCGGCCTCCTTGGCGGCCAGTTTTTCCGGGTTGCCCTTGTCCTCGCGGAAGATGATCTCGACCGCGCCCTTGGCACCCATCACGGCAATCTCGGCATTCGGCCATGCGAAGTTCACGTCACCGCGCAAGTGCTTGGAGCTCATCACGTCGTAGGCGCCACCATAGGCCTTGCGGGTGATCACGGTGATCTTCGGCACCGTGCACTCGGCGTAGGCATACAGCAGCTTGGCGCCATGCTTGATGATGCCGCCGTATTCCTGGCTGGTGCCGGGCATGAATCCCGGCACGTCGACGAAGGTGACCACCGGGATGTTGAAGGCATCACAAAAGCGCACGAAGCGCGCCGCCTTGATGCTGCTCTTGATGTCCAGGCAACCGGCCAGCACCAGCGGGTTGTTGGCGACGATGCCCACTGACTGGCCTTCCATGCGGCAAAAACCGATCACGATGTTCTTTGCGTGTTCGGGCTGCAACTCGAAGAAGTCGCCATCGTCGGCCACCTTGACGATCAGCTCCTTGATGTCATACGGCTTGTTCGGGTTGTCGGGAATCAGCGTATCGAGCGACCGGTCGAGCCGGTCGGCCGCGTCGTTGCTCGGCCGCACCGGTGCCCGTGCCCGGTTGTTGGTCGGCAGGTAGTTGAAGAAGCGGCGCAGCATCAGCAAGGCCTCGACATCGTTGTCGAAGGCCAGATCGGCGACGCCGCTGCGTGTCGTGTGGGTGGTCGCGCCGCCAAGATCTTCGGCGGTCACTTCCTCGTGGGTCACGGTCTTCACCACCTCCGGCCCGGTGACGAACATGTAGCTGCTGTCCTTGACCATGAAGATGAAATCGGTCATGGCCGGCGAATAGACCGCGCCACCGGCACACGGCCCCATGATCATGCTGATCTGCGGCACCACGCCCGAGGCCATCACGTTGCGCTGGAAGACTTCGGCGTAACCGCCGAGCGATGCGACACCCTCCTGGATCCGCGCCCCGCCAGAATCGTTGAGGCCGATCACCGGTGCGCCGACCTTCATCGCCTGGTCCATCACCTTGCAGATTTTCTCGGCATGGGCTTCCGACAAGGCACCGCCGAAAACCGTGAAATCCTGGCTGTAGACGAAGACCAGCCGGCCGTTGATCATGCCGTAGCCGATGATCACGCCGTCTCCGGGCACCTTGTTGTCCTGCATGCCGAAGTCGTGGCAGCGGTGTTCGACGAACATGTCCCACTCTTCGAAGGTGCCGGCGTCCAGCAGCAGTTCGATGCGCTCACGCGCCGTCAGCTTGCCTTTGCCGTGCTGCGCGGCGATGCGTTTCTCGCCGCCACCGAGCCGCGCCTTGGCGCGCTTTTCCTCGAGCATCTGCTGGATGTCGTGCATGAATCGTTTCTCCCTCGTCAATTCGATTGTTCAGCGGGCACCGCATCGGGGCGGCAGAAGTGTTCGAGCAGGCTGCGCGCGGCGACCGACGCAGCAACGCGGCCAGCCCGCACCTCGGCGGTCCATCTCGGCAAGGCATCACGCACCGTCGGATGATGGCGAAAGGCGGTTTTCAAGCCGGCATCGACGCGCTCCCACATCCAGGCTTCGTCCTGGGTGCGGCGGCGCGTTGCCATCCGGCCGTTGTCGCGCTGCAATTGCGCAAACCGGCTGACGTGTTGCCAGAACGCCTCGATGCCGGCAGCCTTCAGCGCGCTCAACTGCATCACCTGCGGATGCCAGACTGATTCGTCGTGCTCAGAAAACAGGCCCAACAGGCGCATCGCACTGGTGATCTGCGAGCGGGCGCGGGTGGCGGCGTCTTCATCCAGGTCGGCCTTGTTGATCACCACCAGATCGGCCAGCTCCATCACGCCTTTCTTGATCGCCTGCAGGTCGTCGCCGGCATTGGGCAGCTGCAGCAGGACGAAGATGTCGGTCATGGCCGCCACCGCCGTCTCGCTCTGGCCGACCCCGACGGTCTCGACAATCACGACATCGAAGCCCGCCGCCTCGCACACCAGCATGGCCTCGCGGCTGCGCTCGGCCACGCCGCCCAGCGTGCCCGATGCCGGGCTCGGTCGGATGAAGGCGCGCTCGTCGACCGAGAGCTTCTCCATCCGCGTCTTGTCGCCAAGGATCGATCCGCCTGACACACTCGACGACGGATCGACCGCAAGCACGGCGACCCGGTGCCCGCGCTCGATCAGGTACAAGCCGAGCGCCTCGATGAAGGTGCTCTTGCCAACGCCGGGAACGCCCGAGATGCCGATTCGAAGCGACCGGCCACTGTGCGGCAGCGTGGCATTGAGCAACGCATCGGCACGCAGGCGGTGGTCAGGGCGGGTCGATTCCAGCAAGGTGATCGCCTTCGCAATGGCGCGTCGTCTGGGCAGCGGCGAATCACCGAGCAGGTGCTCGAGCAATTGCTGTTCGGACGCAGCCAGTGCGGTATCGGTCATGTCGGCGTGCGTTGCAGGCAATCCGGAGACTGCGCTACCGCCGCGTTCGGCTGAGCCGGCCGCGGGTAATACAGATCCCACGCGCCTTCGGCCTGCAGCGCGAAACCGTGAGGCAGATAGAAGCGATTGGCGGCACTGTGTTTCAGAGCCGTCAGCGAGACCGCCTTGCCTTTGGCATCAGCTTCCCGGAGCACGAGATCCAGCACCCACGAACCGATGCCCCTTCCCTGCGCATTCGGATGCCCATACAGGTGATCGAGCAACCAGTCTTTCTCGCGCGGCTGAACCACGACAAAGCCGACCAGCTCACCACTTTGCTGGATATTGCGCGTATAGGCAGGTAGGTAGCCGCGGCTCAGCCGTTCGCGGACCCGCTGTGGATCGAAGCGGCCGGCACGCTCCAGACTTTCGCGCATCGCGGCCATCCGCAAGGCCAGCAAGCCCTCGAAGTCGGCTTCGCCGGCCGGCGTCAATTGCAGACCGCGCGGGGCCGGATGCTGCTGATCCATTGACATCGACCGGGCAACCACTCAGTCGCTCGCCTGCGCCGACCGGATGTGTTCGAGCACACTTTTGGCGCTGACCGGGATCGGTGTGCCGGGGCCGTAGATGCCCTTCACGCCGGCCTGGTACAAGAAGTCATAGTCCTGCGCCGGAATCACGCCGCCGACGAAGACGACGATGTCGTTGGCGCCCTGCGCCTTCAGCGATTCGATGATCGCCGGCACCAGCGTCTTGTGACCGGCGGCCAATGTCGAGACACCGACCGCATGCACGTCGTTCTCGATCGCCTGGCGCGCGCATTCTTCCGGGGTCTGGAACAGCGGACCGATGTCGACGTCGAAGCCCATGTCGGCAAATGCGGTGGCCACCACCTTGGCGCCCCGGTCGTGACCGTCCTGACCCAGCTTGGCGATCATCACGCGCGGACGGCGACCGGTCTCGTCGGCAAACGCCTTGATCTCGGTCTTCAACATGGCCCAGCCCTCCGCACCCTCGTAAGCTGCCGCATAGACGCCGCTCACCTGCTGGATATTCGCGCGGTGGCGACCGAAGATCTTCTCCAGCGCATCGCTGATCTCACCCACGGTGGCGCGCAGGCGAATCGCCTTGACCGACAGGTCGAGCAGGTTGCCGCTGCCGGCGCTGGCCGCTTCGGTCAGCGCATCGAGAGCGGCCTGGACCGCCGCGCCGTCACGTGCCGCACGCACCGCCTTCAGCCGGGCAATCTGGCCATCGCGCACCTTGACGTTGTCGATCTCCAGGATATCGACCGCGTCCTGCGATTTCAGCTTGTATTTGTTGACGCCGACGATCACATCGCGACCGGAGTCGATGCGCGCCTGCTTCTCGGCCGCGCTGGCCTCGATCTTCAGCTTGGCCCAGCCCGAGTCGACCGCGCGGGTCATGCCACCCATCGCCTGCACTTCTTCGATGATTGTCCAGGCCACATCGGCCATGTCCTGCGTCAGCTTCTCCATCATGTACGAGCCGGCCCACGGGTCGACGACATTGGTGATGTGGGTCTCTTCCTGGATGATCAACTGCGTATTGCGAGCGATGCGCGACGAGAACTCGGTCGGCAGCGCAATTGCCTCGTCGAAGCTGTTGGTGTGCAGGCTTTGCGTGCCGCCGAATACCGCAGCCATCGCCTCGATGGTGGTGCGAACGATGTTGTTGTAAGGATCCTGCTCGGTCAGGCTCCAGCCCGAGGTCTGGCAATGGGTGCGCAGCATCAGGCTCTTGGGGTTCTTGGCACCGAAGCCGCTCATGATCCGGTGCCACAACAGCCGGGCCGCCCGCATCTTCGCGATCTCGAGGTAGAAATTCATGCCGATCGCCCAGAAGAAGCTCAGGCGCGGCGCGAAGCCGTCGACATCAAGGCCCTTGGCGAGCGCCGTCTTCACATACTCCTGCCCATCGGCCAAGGTGAACGCGAGTTCCAGCGCCTGGTTGGCGCCGGCCTCCTGCATGTGGTAGCCCGAGATGCTGATCGAGTTGAACTTCGGCATGTGCCTGGCCGTGTACTCGATGATGTCGCCGATGATCCGCATGCTCGGCTCGGGCGGGTAGATGTAGGTGTTGCGGACCATGAACTCCTTCAGGATGTCGTTCTGAATGGTTCCGCTGAGCTTTTCCTGCGCCACGCCCTGCTCTTCGGCCGCCACGATGTAGCCTGCCAGCACCGGCAAGACCGCGCCGTTCATCGTCATCGACACGCTCACCTGATCGAGCGGGATCTGGTCGAACAGGATCTTCATGTCCTCGACCGAATCGATCGCCACGCCGGCCTTGCCGACATCGCCGGTCACGCGTGGATGGTCGCTGTCGTAGCCGCGATGGGTCGCCAGATCGAAGGCGACACTGACGCCCTGCCCGCCGGCCGCCAACGCCTGACGGTAGAAGGCATTCGAATCTTCGGCGGTCGAGAAGCCGGCGTACTGGCGCAGCGTCCACGGCCGCACCGCATACATCGTGGCCTGCGGGCCGCGGATATACGGCGCAAAGCCAGGCAGCGTATCGGTGTACGGCAGTGCCTGCAGATCGGCAGCGGTATACAAGGGCTTGACGGTCAGCCCTTCGGGCGTCGTCCAGTTCAGGCCGGACAGATCACCACCGGGCGCGGACTTGGCGGCAGCCTGGGCCCAGGCATCGAGCTGTGCTCGGTCGGCAAGCTTTCTTGATTCAGGTGCAGATGACATTGCTTGCAGTCTCATGATCGGCAGCAGCCGCTGCGTTGCATGCCCGACAGCGGGCTGGGCTCCGCAGCCGGCATACGCTTCCAGTACTTGCGCGGCCCGACTGCTGACGCGGTCCGATATCATAATTCAATTTTGAATTATACTGAATGGCTCGCGAACCGGAAGCCCTCGCCAATGTCAGTCATGGTCAAGCCGAATACCGATGGCCTGCCCACCCGCGCGCTGTATGAGCAGGTGGCTGAACGCTTGCGGTCGCAGATCCTCAGTCACCGACTGGCGCCCGGCAGCTGGATCGACGAGCAGGCTTTCACGGCCGAGTTCGGCATCAGCCGCACACCGCTTCGCGAAGCGCTGAAGGTGCTGGCGGCCGAAGGTCTGGTGACGATGAAACTGCGCCGCGGCGCCTATGTCACTGAAGTGTCGGAGCGCGATCTGGCCGAGGTCTATCACCTGATGGCTCTGCTGGAAAGTGACGCCGCCGCAACGGTCGCGGCGCAGGCGAGCGGCGACGAAATCGAGCAGTTGCAGCAAATGCATGATGAGCTGGAACGCCGCATCGACGACCGCGAGGCGTTTTTCGCCGCCAATGAAGGCTTTCACATGCGGCTGCTTGAACTCGCCGACAACCGCTGGCGCATCCAGGTAGTTGCCGATCTGCGCAAGGTAATGAAGTTGAATCGCCATCACTCCTTGTTCCGGCAGGGCCGGCTCGAGGCTTCGCTGCAGGAACACCGTGATCTGATGAGCGCAATTCGAGCGCGCGACGCCGGGCAGGCGGCACGGCTGATGCATCGCCACATCGCGGCCGGACGGGAAGCGGCGTCGGACATCTGAGGCACGGGCGACCCGAATCCGACCTGCGCGCCGTGCGCGCTACGATCACCCCTTCCCGTCCCGCGCCGCGGCACCGGGCCTTTGCGTCCCAGTTCCTCCACCAACACGCTCCTGCTCGCCATGCTCAGACAAATCCTGCTGTTCACCCACCTGGCCGGCGTCATCATCTGGGTCGGCGGCATGTTCTTCGCGTATTTCTGCTTGCGCCCGGCCGCCGCCGCACTGCTTGAGCCGCCGAAGCGTCTGCCGCTGTGGACGGCTACCTTCGCCCGCTTCCTGCCGATCACCGCGGTCGCGGTCGTGCTGGTGCTGGGCAGTGGCCTGATCATGATGTTGCAGGTTGGCATGGCGTTCGCCCCGCTCGGATGGCATGTGATGTTCGCACTCGGGTTGTTGATGAGCGGGGTTTTTGTCTACGTCTATGTCCGACTTTTTCCACGCCTGCGGCTGCACAGCAATTCCGCCAACTGGCCAGAGGCCGCCAAGGCGCTGAATTCAATTCGCCAGCTGGTGGCGGTCAACCTCGTGTTGTCGGTCTGCACGGTTGCAGCGGTAGCATTTGCCCGCTGAGCCACGCGCGGCTTCAGTCATGCGCAACGATCCGATCCGGCTGTCGCTGATCGCGGCCATCGACCGCAATCGCCTGATCGGCGTCGACAGCGAACGCATGCCCTGGCATCTGCCGGACGACCTGCGGCACTTCAAGCGCCTGACGTTGGGCAAGCCGGTGATCATGGGCCGCCGCACCTTCGAATCGATCGGCCGGCCGCTGCCCGGGCGCCTGAATATCGTGGTGACCCGCGGTGGCTCGATCGACCCGATCGAGGGCCAACTGCAGGTGGCTTCCGATCTGGCCAGCGCGCGCCGGCTCGGCGAGGCCTGGATCAGGCAACAAGAAACCCCCCAGGCAGAACCGACCGATGCGGACAGAACCCCCGAGTTGATGGTGATCGGCGGCGCGCAGATCTACGCGCAGGCGCTCCCTGATGCCGCTCGCCTGTACCTGACTGAGATCGACGCCGAATATTCAGGCAACAACCACTTCCCGGATTTTGCACAGATGGAACCGGGTTGGGCCGAGATCGATCGTGACAGCCGGCGCGCCTCGAACGACACCGAGCCGTCCTATGCGTTCGTCACCTACGACCGCAAGCGTTGACCGGCCTGGCGATCCAACTCCGCCGTCGCGTCACACCAGCCGACCCACCCAGGAGCGTTCGATGAAACTCTTCATTTCCCCACGCGCCCCG
Source organism: Ideonella sp. (assembly GCA_031398385.1). Lineage (GTDB taxonomy): Bacteria > Pseudomonadota > Gammaproteobacteria > Burkholderiales > Burkholderiaceae_C > Ideonella_A. The sequence continues at coordinate 21,735 of JANNNE010000132.1, read as the reverse complement.
AATCCGCGCCGCGTGCAGATGTTCATCGCCGAAAAAGGCATCACCGACATCGAGTTCGCGCTGGTCGAAATCGGCAAGGATCAACACCGCAGCGCCGACTACCTGGCCAAGAGCCCGCTCGCCAAGGTGCCGGTGCTCGAACTCGACGACGGCCGCGTGCTCGGCGAAACCCGCGCGATCTGCGGCTACCTCGAAGGCCTGCATCCCGAGCCGAACCTGCTCGGCCGCGGCTTCGACGAACACGCCTTCATCGAGATGGCGGATCGCCGGATCGAGTTCTATTTCATGGGCGGCATCGCCAACAGCATCCGCCATACCCACCCGGGGCTCGCGCCGCTGGAGCAACCCCAGTTCGCCGAGTTTGGTGCCTCGCAAGGGCAGAAGATGCGCAAGGTTGCGCATTGGCTCGACTCCGAACTCGCCAGACAACCCTTCATGGCCGGCGAGCGCTTCACGATTGCCGACATCACCGCGTTCTGCGCAATCGAATTTGCGCGAGGCCTGATGAAATATCGCCCGGCCGACGAGGGTCTGGCCAATCTGCAGGCTTGGCGCGACCGGATCGCCGATCGGGCCAGCGCCAAGCTCATCTGAAGCGGGCGCTGCGCCGCGCCTAGAGCCGGGTCACTCGGCCGCGTCGATGGCGGCCAGCGCCGGGCCGTGCAGCGAGGTGAACAGCTGGTCGACCAGCTGCCTTTCAGCGCGCATCCCGAGTGCCTGCCCGGCCCGCTGGGTTGCCGCTGCAGCCTGCCGATGAGCCGGCGCTTTCAGCGACAAGACGCCGTGATTTGCGACCGAAGCGAGCAGCTTCAACATCCTGACGATCACCGCGCAGTTGGCCGCGCCGTCGCGTGCGATCGGATCGAAGCCCTGGTAGATGAAGTCTTCTTCCTGGAGTTCGACCAGGCTCAGTCGATCGTGCTCGTCGTGCGGCGTCGGCTGCGGGTCGGGTCGAACCTCGACCAGCACCCGCGCCATGGCATTCAAGACCGCGATGGCCGTCCCGGGATCGTTGACGGCCGGCGACAGGGCGCGCTGAGCCACCTCGCTGAGCACGATCAGACCGAAGCGCGGATCCTGGTCGAAGCTTCGTGCGTGGCCCAAAACGAACGCCTTGCGGACCCGCTCGACATCGATCTCCTGCGTCGTGTCGATCGAGACCAGCACGGCGCCCGGATCGACCAGCGTGCCAGGACGAACCCGGATGTGGATCTGCGCATCGAGCTCGACCGCCAGGCCCTGCAGGGCATCGATGTCGATGTGCCGCACATAGGCTACCTGGTCGGCAGTGACCGGCGTGCCCGGCGCATCCGCCGGCGACGCCAGCCGCGCACCCATCGTCGGCCGATCCCGGTAGACCTGCATGGCGGCAGCCGTCGCCGTCTCGATCTTGGCGATCGTATTGCCCATGCGCCCCAGCGACGACATGGTCTTGACCCAGCGGATCAGCGTGTAGATCAGGTAGATGATCACCGCCAGGGTGCTGGCGAACAGGATCAGGCGGCCGGCCGCGCCGTAGTAGCTGACCCCGAGCGCAGACTTGGCGATGATCGAATAAATGAAGGCCGACAGAAAACTGGCGATCGCGGTGTGTGCGTCGCCGTCGCCCACCACAAGGGCCGATGCGCGTGGCGACGCACCGGTGGCCGCCGTCGCAAACGCCGCCACCATGATCGACAAGGAAAAAGTCGTCACCGCCAGCATGCTGGAGGCGATCACGGTCAGCAGCCCGTCGAGCGTCTCGCGATCGATTTCCGGAATCGATTCGGGCAGCTCGAACTGGTTGCCCAGCGCCGCCAGCAACGCAAACAGGATCGCCAGCAGGCTGCCGATCGCCGGCTTCACCCAAAGCTGGTTCTCGCTGTCCTTCACCCAGAGAAAGAATCGATACATCCGCTGCGTGCAGTCGGAAGTGAAAAAGCCGGTCAGCGCACGCGCAAGCCGCTGATCAAGATCGACAGCAAGCGGTGTTCGATGGGGTTCATACGCCGAGGAATCCGGCCAGCTCGGCACTGGCAACCACATCCGCCGAGCGCCCCCCCAGCACGACCTGACCCTTCTGAAGGACCAGCGCCTGATCCGATCGTGCCAGCACCTTGCGGTAGTCGCGATCGACGATCAGCGTGGCGATGCCACTGGTGCGGATCTCGCCGAGCACACGCCAGATCTCCGCGACGATCAGCGGCGCCAGGCCTTCGGTGGCCTCGTCGAGGATGATCAGTTCGGGTTGGGTCATCAGCGCGCGCCCGATCGCCAGCATCTGCTGCTCGCCGCCGGACAACTGGCTGCCCTGGTTGCCCATGCGCTCGGCCAGTCGAGGGAATGTCTGCAACACGCGATCGAGGGACCAGCCGTCGCGCCCGTCCGGGCCTCGACGCGCGGCCATCACCAGGTTTTCGCGCACGCTGAGATTTGGGAACACGCCGCGCCCTTCGGGTACATAAGCCACACCCAGACGCGCCACCTGGTGCGGCCTGAACTGCGAGGCGTCCTGGCCGAACAGCCGGATGCTCCCCTCGCGCTGGGTGACATGGCCGAGCAAGGTGCGGATCAAGGTGCTCTTGCCCATGCCGTTGCGGCCGAGCAGCCCGACGGTCTGGCCCCGCGCGATCTGCAGATCGATGCCATGCAGCACGTGACTCGATCCGTACCAGGCGTGGATGTCGCGTGCGTCGACGATCGGATCGCCGCTCATTCGTCGCCCCCGAGGTAAGCGGCCTGAACGTCCGCGCTGGCGCGCACCGCGTCCGGCGAATCGCAGGCGATGACCGCCCCGTTGACCATCACCGTGATTCGGTCGGCCACCTGGAAAACCGCGTCCATGTCGTGCTCGACGAGAAGGATCGCATGGCCGGCCTTCAACTCGTCGAGCAGGGCCAGCATGCGGGCGGTCTCCTCGGCACCCATGCCGGCCAGCGGCTCGTCGAGCAACAGCACCTGTGGATCGGTGGCCAGGCACATCGCAATCTCGAGCTGGCGTTTCTGGCCGTGCGAAAGCATGCCGGCGCTGCATTCGAGCACGTCGTCCAGACCGGCGCGCTGCGCAGCGGCATGGGCAGCCGCTGCGCTCGCCTCGCAGCGCGCAGCGCTGCGCCACACATGCCAGGGCTTCTGCACCTTGGCTTGGGCTGCCAGGCGGCAGTTCTCGAACACGCTGAAGCTGGGATAGATGGTGTTGCGCTGGTAGCTGCGTCCCAGACCGGCCCGCGCGCGGCGCGGCTGGGTCCAGTCGGTGACATCATGACCAAGCAGTTCGACGCGGCCCGCAGACGGCTCGATCTCGCCCGACAGGATATTGACCAAGGTCGACTTGCCGGCTCCGTTGGTACCGATCACCGCATGCAGTTCACCCCGCTGAAGATCGATCGAGACCGCATCGACCGCGACCAGCCCACCCCAGCGCCGCGTGATATCGCGTCCGCGCAGCAGCACCTCGGCGCCGGCCATCAGACGGATCCCCGCTCGCCGGCGCCTTCTCCACGACCCTGCAGCCGCTCGCGGATCTGCCCGGGCACTCCGAACAGCCCGCGCGGCAGCAGCGCGACACTGACGATGATCGTCAGCCCCAGGCCCATGTGCCAGTGCTTCGCGAAGTCGCCGAAGATCGCTTCGGACTTGAAGAATTCCTGCAACAAGGCAAACGCGAATGCACCGACCAACGCGCCGCGCAGGTGGCCCAGCCCGCCGAGGATGATCATGATCAGCACCGAACCCGACAGGTGCCAGCCGAGCATTTCCGGGTTCACATAGCCGTCCTTGATCGCGAACAGGAAGCCGCTCAGGCCGGCGATGGCGCCGGAGATCACGAACGCGGCCAGTTTGTAAGGGTAGGTCGAGAAGCCGGTGGCGCGCATGCGCTGCTCGTTGACCCGGATACCGGCCAGCGCGCGACCGAAACGCGAGCGCAGCAGCTGGCCGAGAAAGGCGAACGCCAGCAGCAGGCAGGTCCAGGTCAGGAAATACAACGGTAACGCGCCAGAGAATTCGACCCAGCTGCCGAGCGCCGGCGAGGTGTACAGGTAGATGCCGTCGGTGCCGCCGCCCAGCGGCGTGTCGTGGACAACGAAATAGGCCATCTGCGCAAAGGCCAGCGTCACCATGATGAAGTACACACCCTTGGTACGCAGCGACAGCGCGCCGACGAACAGCGCGTAGACCGCCGCCAGCGCCATGCACGCCGGCAGCAGCCACAGCACCGACGCCGACGCGTTGTCCGGAGACAGCAGCACCGCGGCATAGGCGCCGATGCCGAAGAACGCCGACTGGCCGAAACAGACCAGCCCCGTGCTGCCGACCAGCAATTCGAGGCTCAGCGCCAGGATCGCGTAGATCATGATCTTGGTGACCAGATCGAGCCCGTAGTCGCCAGCGACGAACGGGTAGGCGGCCAGCGCGAGGAAGATCAGACCCGCGGTGACGAGTTTGGTCGCGCCGACGTCGGTCGGCGGTGGCGCCTGCAGTTCCGACCCGACCGACCCGCGGCCTGATACAGCCGATGCAGGATGGCGTGGCGTGTCGACGTTCATCATCCGGCCTTGAACAAGCCGTCCGGCTTCCACAGCAGGATCAGCGCCATCAACACATACACCAGTACACCCGCGGCCTGCGGCAGCAGCACCTTGCCGAAGGTGTCGACCACGCCGATCAGCAACGCCGCAGCCAATGCACCCCGGATCGAGCCGATGCCACCGATCACGACCACGACAAAACAGATGATCAGCACCGAATTGCCCATGCCCGGGTAAACCGAGGAAACCGGCGCTGCCACCATGCCGGCCAGTACCGCGATGGCTACCCCCGCGGCGAAGACGACCCGGTACAGAAACTTGATGTCGATGCCCAGCGATTGGACCATCTCGCGGTTGGTGCTGCCAGCGCGGATCATCATGCCGAGCCGGGTGCGCGTGAAAACCAGGTACATGCCGAGTGCGAGCAGCAGACACACCGCCGAAATGAAGAGGCGATAGACCGGATAGGTCATCAACTCGCCGAGCGGCAGCGTTCCGGCCAGGATCGCCGGTGCCGGCACGCCGTGTACATCGTCACCGACCAGAATGCTTCGCAATTCTTCGAACACCAGGATCAGCCCGTAGGTCATCAGGACCTGCTGCAGGTGCTCGCGTTCGTACAGATAGCTGAAGAAGACCCATTCGAGCACATAGCCAAGCAACACCGCCAGCACCACGCCGACCACCAGCGTCGAGAAGAAGCCGCCGCCGAAGCTACCGACGACCGGCGCCAGCGCAAACCCCATGTAGGCGCCGATCATGTAGAAGCTGCCGTGGGCGAGGTTGATCACGCCCATGATGCCGAAGATCAGCGTCAGGCCCGAAGCGACCAGGAACAGCAACAGCCCGTACTGCAGGGAGTTGAGGCACTGAATCAGAAAAGTCGCGAAATCCATCGAATGGCTCGTTGGGAAGATCGAGCAAAGCCGGGGGAAAAGTGGCTTGGCAGGCCGACCAGCGCGTCTGACTGGTCGCGCCGGGCACAGCGGCCCGGATCTGCGCCCGCCTCGAAAACTCGGGAGTCCGGGCTCAGCCCCGACGCGAGTGCCTCGGGGCGTGCGTCAATTTACATCCTGCAGCCACGACCCGGGTCGACCAGGCCCTTGCTGGCGATGCCGACGACCCTGTTTTCCTTGCCCTTGACCTCACGCAGATAGAAGTCCTGGATCGGGTTGTGTGACTTGGACATCTTGAACGGGCCGCGCGGGCTGTCGACGGTTGCCTTCTGGACTGCCGCAGCAAACGCGTCCTTCTTGCCGATGTCGCCATTCGTCGCCGCCAAGCCGATGCCCAGGATCTGCGCCGCGTCGTATCCCTGTACCGCATACACATCGGGCTGCAACTTGTAGGCCTTGGCATAGGCCAGCCGGAATGCGTTGTCGCGCGGGGTATTCAGGCTGTCCGCATAGTGCAACGTGGTCTGAAGGCCGTCAGCTGCGGCCCCTTGCGCCTCAAGCGTGCCGTCCGTCAGGAAGCCCGCGCCGTACAGCGGAATCGAGCCCTTCAGGCCAGCCGCCGCATAGTCCTTGACGAACTTGACGGCACCGCCGCCGGCGAAGAAGGTGTAGACCGCATCAGGCTTGATCGACGCGATCTCGGTCAGCAGTGCCTGGAACTCGACGTTCGGGAACGGCACGGCCAATTCCTTGACGACACTGCCACCGCCCTTTTCGAATGCTTCCTTGAAGCCGCCGACCGACTCGTCGCCGGCTGCATATTTCCAGGTGATGGTGACGACTTTCTTCAGGCCCTTCTTGGCCAGTGCCTCGCCCATCGCATAACCCGGCTGCGCGTTGGTGAACGAGCTGCGGTAGATGTTGTTGCCACACATCGGCCCGGTCACCGCGTTGGCGCCGGCATTCGGGACGATCAGCATCGTGCCGGTGTCCTTGGCGACCTTGGCCATTGCCATCGCCACGCCCGAATGCACGGTGCCGACCACCACGTCGACGTTGTCGCGCTTGACCAGCTTGTTCATGTTGTCGGTGGCCTTCGACGGATCCGATTCGTCGTCGACCTTGACGAATTCGATGGTGCGGCCGCCGAGCTTGCCACCCTTCTCGTCGACATACAGCTTGAAGCCGTTCTCGATCGCGGTGCCCAGTGCCGCGAAGGTACCGGTTGCCGGCAACATCAATCCGACCTTCAGTGGTGCATTGCTCTGCGCGCTGGCCGGCAGACCGACCAGTGCGGCGGCGAGCGCGACGCTCGTCAAGGTCAAGGTGAGCACTTTCATAACCGGACTCCTGTGGAAAGCTGCAAATGGAAAAGCAAAGGCTGACATGATTAACCGTTCACGCTGACCTCGACGTGGGGAATCCCCGTATTTCGACGCCGCTGGGCGACGAAAGCGCGTACAAACCGGAACGATAACAGGCGGCGGCGACACGGCCGCTCGTGACCTGGTGTTCGGGTATGCTGCGGCTCGAATTCGGGTCAGCGCGGACGCGCCAGGCTGGTCCCACGCCTGCCATGCGACCATCGATGTTCCCCAGTCCGCCCACCGCCTTGACCGACTTTCTGCCGCAGAGCTGGCCAGATCTCAATCTGCTGATCGCGTTCGGCGTGCTGCTGTCATTCGGCACGCTGGGAGGGATTCTGGCGGCTCGGCTGCGCTGGCTACCGACGATCACCTGCTTTATGGCGCTCGGACTGCTGATCGGCCCCAGCGGCATCGAATTGCTGTCGCGCGCCGATCTGGCCAGTGCGCGGGTGCTGGTCGACATCGCGCTCGGCCTGATCCTGTTCCGCCTCGGTGCTTCGCTGCACCCGTGGACGATTGTGCGCAACCGCGGGCTGGTACGGAGCAGCGTGGTCGAAAGCGGGCTGACGTTCGTCGCGATCCTCGGCTTGATGATCTGGCTCGGGACCGATCCGATCGTTGCCTCCTCGGCTGCGGTCGCGCATTGGGCTACACCCGCCGCCAGTCGGTAGGCGCCGGCCTGCTGCTGGTGCCGATGGCGGGGCTGGCGATCGGTCTGGTGCAGACCACCAGCGACATGGTGCCCGCACTCGGATCGCAGATCGCGGCTGTTGTACTCGGCGCGGTGGCGGTGTTCGAGACCATCGGCCCGCCGCTGGCCGCATTTGCGCTGCGCCTGACCGGCGAGGCCCGGGAAGCGGTCAAACCGGCGGCACGCACAGCGCGCGCCGCCAATGATGCGGTAGTCGGCGCGCCGCCCACCGCCACCAACAGGATCGAGAAAGAGTGATGTCATCTCGGTCAACTACGAACTGGTGTTCTGGGCGGAACGGCAGTTCACCACCCACCCGGCCAGCACCCATGCCACCGTGATGTGGGCACTCGACGACGAGCTCGCGAATCGCAACATCGAGATCCCCTTCCCGCAGCGCGATCTGCACTTTCGCTCGGGCACGCTCGACGTATCGGTTTCGCGCAAGGCGCCTGCGACCGAGACGCAGGCTGATGCCCCGGATGGCCAGCAGCCGAAGCCAGCCACAGGCGAGGCCTGATCGGACCCCGCGCTAACGGGTTGCTGAGCCCGGGTCAACTCTGCACGTCGGCAGCGGCCTCGACACCGGGATGGCGACGCCAGCGCGGCAATTGCGCCGCCACCAGCCCGTGGCGCATGATCTGCCGAGCCCGCGCCCGACCACCGAACAGCAGGCGGTCGCCGATCTTCAGCGCCGTGTCGAGGTCCGGCACCAGATCGCGCTGCTTGCCGCTTTGCAGCAGCAGCGGGACTGCGTGAACCAATCCGGTGCCGCCGTCGTGACGCTTCATCAGGTCGCGCGGCGTGACAACCATGCCTCGCTGGATGTCGCTGAAGATCGTCGGTGCCACCGCGGCAGTCAGTTCGATCGACCACGACTCGACCGTGTGGTCACCGACCACCTCACGCATCCGAGCCAGCAACGCCGCCGCCCAGCTTTCGTCCTCGGCGCGCGCCTGATGCAAAAACGTGGCGAGCTGCGGGGCACGGATCACGCGCAACACTTCAGCGGCAATGATGTAGGCGCTCAACATCACCAGATTGGCCGGTGCAGCCCGAAAAACGCCGGTGTTGCGGCGCTGGGTCTGGCGCGCGATGATGAACAGGCGCTTGTTGTGGGCCCGGGCTGCCAGCACGATGGTCAGATTGTCGATGTCGACTTCCGTTCCGGCCACCAGGGCAGTCGCTTCATCCAATCCGGCGCGTTCGAGCAGCGCCGGATCGGTCGGGTCGCCCTGTAGGAATGAATCGGCCGGGACGCCGCCATCGTTCTCTTGTGCAATCACCAGGGTTTCGATGTCGAGCTGCTCGAGCCGGCGGCGCAGCGTGCGGGTGAACAGCCCGCCGCCGCACAGGATCCAGCGCCCCAGCGGCAACTGCGGCACGTCACCCATCGGTGTGGCGCCCTGTGTCGTCAGGCTTTCGTAGATCACGTGCAGGCTGGGGGTGCGCAACGACATCGCGACCCGCTCGGCAAAGTGGTCAAACGGATTGATGATCTGCCGGGCGCCGACCGCCGCCATCCGGCCATGCGACGCATGGTCGCGCGCGGCGCACAGAACCAGCACATCCGGGTTCAGCAGGCGTGCCGTCAGGGCGATCTTGGTGTTGATGAAATCCGAGCCGGTCAGCGCCAGCACGCCCACACACTGCGGGTGGGTGAGGCCGACCACCAGCAGGCTTTCCGGATCGCTGGCGTCGGCACACAGGGCCGGCACGTCGAACGGCAATTCATCGATCTCGACCGAATCGACCCGCTCCTGTTCGGAATCGATGACGACGGTGCGGGTGCCGTCCTCCGACAATTCGCGCGCGACGCGGGTACCGGCATCGTCATAGCCGCAAACCAGATAGAACGGGAGGCGGATCCGATCCACCGCACTCTTGACCCGGTTGCGGTGCACGACGCGTCGGAACAAGGGATCCTGCAACACGCCGAACAAGGCGCCGATCGCATACAGCCACGCAATCACGGTGCCGTAGATCGACGCCGTCGCCCACAAACGCTGTGCGTCGACGAAGGGATACGGGATTTCGCCCAGGCCGATGGTGGTACCCAGGAAGCTGACGAAATAGAAGGCATGCAGGAAGCTCATGCTCCACGGTCGGCCCTGCGGATCGACGCCCGGCACCAGCGTGAAGCCCAGAATCGACACCCCATAGACGATCAGCAGCGCCATCAACGGCAGGCGCAACCTGCGCAGCAGCAGGAAGATGCCGTTTCGCGCGCCTGAAACCACGGCTGTCACCGGCGCAGACTGGCCACCTCGACGATCAGTAGCACCACCGACACCACGTTGGCCACCATCGCACCGATCGCCAGCGAGACCACGGTTGCGCCCTGACCGATGCTCAGCTCGGCCGACATCGTCGTATAGATGCCCCAGCTGACGGCTGCGGCGATCAGCTGCAGATCGGCCACCAGGCTGGTCGCCAGCATCGTCGAGCCCAGCGGCGAACGGTCGCCGAACTTCATCACCGTGGCGAACAACGAGACGATCAGCGCCGCATACAGCTCATAGATGTTGTGATGCCCAATCTTCTCGATATCGCCGACGATGAAGCCGACATTCAAGGTCAGCGCCAGGACGATGACGAAGGCAAACAGGACTCGTTCGGTGCTCATGCGCGCTCTCGGCCACTGTGGGGATCAAAGTCTAGTCGACGCTGCCAGGGCGAATCGGCAACGCATGGGGCCGCTGCCGCCTCGATGTTCCGGCGACCGCCAGTGTCCGCGTAGCAGCTGCCAAGGGGGGCGATCCCGGATTGCGGGCTTGCATCGGTACAAATATACTGATTGTTCGCAATGGGCATCTGATGCGTTCGCAGCGCAGCCGGATTGGAAACGGGTGATCGTGGATCGCCTCCCCCAGGCACTCGGCCGGCGACGTAAATCGGACGTCGGCACCCATCGAATTTTCCGAGCCCTCCATGGCCCCCAGCACGAAGAAGTCCGTCGACCTCAACCCGCAACCGATCACCAGCGACATCGATGCCGATCATGACCAGATGGCAACCCAGGTGCTGCGACAGTTTCGCCTGGTGTTCAATGCGATCAAGACCCATTTCCAGCAGGTCGAGAAACAGGCCGGTGTCGGTGGCGCCCAGGTGTGGGCCCTGAGCGTGATCCGCGACCGGCCCGGGATCGGTGTCAACGAGCTGGCCCGTGCAATGGATGTCCGGCAGCCGACGGCCAGCAACCTGGTCCGCACGTTGGTCGAACAGGATTTGACCGAGGTGCGCAAGGACAGCCGCGACCGGCGGGCCGTCCAGTTGCACATCAGACCGGGTGGGATGCGGGTGCTGAAGCGCGCACCCGGACCGTTTTCGGGCGTTCTGCCGCAGGCACTCGCGAACCTGGATCGTGAAACGCTGGATCGCCTCGAAACCGACCTGGCCAAGCTGATTGCCGGGCTCGATGCCGATGCGGCAGGGGCCCGAATTCCGCTCGGCGAAACCCTCGGCCCGGCTGACGGCAGCGGCGCCTCGGCGGCCTATTTGCTCGAATAGACGATCTCGGCGCGGCGGTTGCGCGTCCAGGCGGATTCGTTGTCGCCGGTCGCGGCCGGCTTCTGTTCACCCCAGCTGACACTCTCGACCAGGCTATCGCGCACGCCCAGCGTGGTCAAGGCGCGCCGCACCGCATCGGCGCGTCGTTGTCCGAGCGCCAGGTTGTATTCGGCACTGCCGCGCTCATCCGCGTGGCCTTCAACACGAACCGGCGTATTCGGGGCGCCCGACAGGTATCGCGCATGGCGTGACAGCAGATCGGAATCGCCGGAATCGAGTGTGAATTCGTCGTAGCCGAAATAGATCGTCCGCTCGGCGACCGGGCCAATCATGGCATCTGCCGGACGAGACGCCTGGGCGGCCGCCATCGCCGCGCGACGGTCGGCTGCTGCCTTGGCAGCCGCCGCAGCAGCCGCGGCATCGGCCGCCGACTGTGGCGAAGCCATGCCGCTGCTCGCCGGATAGGTTTTTTCCGCCGGGGTACTGGCACAGGCTCCCAGCATCAGAGCGACACCGAAAGCGGGAAGGAAGTGTGAGATTGCACGCATGATGGGTTTGCTTCGAGTTTCAGTTGGACACCTGTGAATTATATATTTGTAACTATTCAAAGCAAGCCGGGATGACATCGGGTGACAATCGAACCCGCAAGACCTGCGCGTTGCCCCACACTCAGCCGAGGACGACTTTTGAAACTCGCCACCTGGAATGTCAATTCACTGGCGGTTCGCCTGCCGCAGCTGCTCGACTGGCTTGCCGCGAATCCGGTCGATGTCATCGCGCTGCAGGAAACCAAGCTGATCGACGGTCGGTTTCCGCGCGCAGAACTGGAGGCCGCGGGTTATCAATCGCTGTTTTTCGGCCAGCCCACCTACAACGGTGTGGCCATTCTGAGCCTGCAGCCGGCGGTTGACCCGGTCCGCAACATGCCGCAGTTCGAGGATGAGCTGGCGCGGGTGTTGACGGCGACCGTCGGTGGACTGCGAATCGTCAACGCCTATTTTCCGAACGGGCAGGCGCCGGACAGCCCGAAATTCGCCTACAAGATGAAGTGGCTGGACGCGTTGCGCGCATTCGTCACCGATGAAATGACGCGTCATCCCAAGCTGGTGCTGCTCGGCGACTACAACATCGCGCCGGAAGACCGCGATGTCTATGACCCGATTGCCTGGGCCGGTCAGATCCATTGCACACCGCAGGAGCGCGAACATTTTCAGGGCTTGATCTCGGCTGGCCTGTGCGACGCGTTCCGGCTGTTCGAGCAGCCCCCGAAAAGCTGGAGCTGGTGGGACTATCGAAACCTCGCGTTCCGCAAAAACCAGGGCCTGCGAATCGACCACATCCTGGTCAGCCCGGCGCTGAAGCCCCAGGTGGTTGCCTGCCAGATCGACAAGCTGCCGCGCAAGAACGAACGTCCGAGCGACCATGCGCCGGTGGTGATCGACCTGTCCGATCTCGACGAAATCGGCCTCGGATGACCGCCTTGGGCGCGCGCCGACTCAGTCGTCGACGCCCAGCTCCTGGATCTTGCGCGTGATGGTGTTGCGGCCAATGCCCAGCTTTTGTGCCGCCTCGATGCGCCGACCACGCGTTACTTCGAGCGCAGTCTGGATCAGCCGGGCCTCGAACTGACGGGTCAGCGTATCCCAGACCGCCGGCACACCGCTTTGCAGCAACGAGCGCGACTCGCGTTCCAGGTCGTCCAGCCAATGAACCGCCACCGACTGCGCCGGCAGGCCAGCCGCTGCTGGAGGCGGCAGGGAGACTTCGCTCCCGGCCGATGTCGTTTCGACCGCAAGTGCCGGAGCAGCGGCGGCAGCCAGTGCCGGCCTGGGTGAAGCGTGCGCAGCCGCAGCCACCTGAAGTTCGGGCGGCAGATCCTTCGACTCGATGACTTGTGCCGGCGCCATCACCGTCAACCAATGGCAGATATTTTCGAGTTGACGCACATTGCCGGGAAACTCGAACGCCATCAGGCGGCCGAGTGCCGGTTCGGTGATGCGCTTGGCATCGACGCCGAGATCCTTGGCGCTTTTCTGCAGGAAGAACCGGGTCAGTGCCGGCACATCCTCGCTGCGTTCACGCAAAGCCGGCAGGCGCAAGCGGATCACGTTCAGCCGGTGGAACAGGTCTTCCCGAAAATGGCCTTGTGCGACCCGTTCTTCAAGGTTCTGGTGGGTGGCTGCGATCACCCGCACATTGCTGCGCATCGGGTTGTGCCCGCCGACGCGGTAGAACTGGCCGTCGCTCAGCACCCGCAGCAATCGGGTCTGCAGATCGAAGGGCATGTCGCCGATCTCATCCAGAAACAGGGTTCCGCCGTCGGCCTGCTCAAAGCGGCCGCGGCGCGTCGTCTGCGCGCCGGTGAAGGCGCCTCGCTCGTGCCCGAACAGCTCGCTCTCGAGCAGGTCTTTCGGAATGGCGGCGGTATTGATCGCGACGAACGGACCGGATGCCCGCGGGCTGTGCTTGTGCAGCGCATTCGCCACCAGTTCCTTGCCCGAACCCGACTCGCCCGTAATCATCACCGTGACGATGCTCTGGCTGAGGCGACCGATGGCACGGAACACATCCTGCATTGCCGGCGCCTGGCCCAGCATTTCGGGCATCTGCACATGTGCCTGGTCGGCGACCTCCTCGCGCATGCTTTCATCGAGTGCGCGGCGGATCAGTTCGACCGCCTTCGGCACATCGAAGGGCTTGGGAAGGTATTCGAACGCGCCGCCCTGGAATGCACTGACCGCGCTGTCCAGGTCAGAGTAGGCGGTCATGATGATCACCGGCAACCCGGGGAAACGTTGCTTGACCTTGGCCAGCAGATCAACGCCCGACCCCCCCGGCATCCGGATGTCGGACACCAGCACCTGGGGCTGATCGTCTTCCAGCGCCAGCAGCACATCGCGTGGGTTGCTGAAACTGCGCACCGCAAGGTCCTCGCGCGCCAACGCCTTCTCGAGAACGAAACGGATGGATTGGTCGTCGTCAACGATCCAGATGGGTTTCATGCCTGCCCAGTCAATTACGCCTGCCCAGCCCCGGACCCGATCGCACGGCGCCCGGCCTAGGGTAGCGGTATGGTGATCTTGAAAATGGTCCGCCCGGGTTCGCTATCGCATTCGATCATCCCGCGGTGCTGCGCGATGAAAGTCTGCGCGAGCGTGAGTCCGAGGCCGGTACCGCCATGACGCCCGGAAACCAGCGGATAGAAGATGCGCTCGCGAATCTCGTCCGGCACGCCCGGCCCGTTGTCCTGGATATGCAATTCCAGTGCCAATCGATGGCGTTGCTTGCCCATCGTGATCTGGCGGGCGATCCGGGTCTGCACCAGGATCAGCGCATCGCTGGCCGCGATGCGGTGTTGCAGCGCCTGCGTCGCGTTGTGGGCAATGTTGAGAACCGCCTGGATCAACTGTTCGCGATCACCGCGAAAATCCGGGATCGAGATGTCGTAGTCGCGCTCGAAGGTCAGGCCACGTGGAAATTCGGCCAGAACCAGCGAACGCACGCGTTCGCAGACTTCGTGGATGTTGACATCGCTGACCACCAGCGCCTTGCGGTGCGGCGCCAGCAGGCGGTCGACCAGGGCCTGCAGACGGTCTGCCTCCTTGATGATGACCTGGGTGTATTCGGTCAGCGTCCGCGAGTCGACCTCCATCTCCAGCAGTTGGGCAGCCCCACGGATCCCCCCCAGCGGATTCTTGATCTCATGTGCCAGGTTGCGGATCAGTTCCTTGTTCGCCTGCACCTGATCGAGCGCGCGCTCTTCTCGGTCCTGGCGGGTCTGCTGCTGGATCTCGACCAGTTCGACCACCACATTCTGCGAATCGTCCATCTGGTTGACGATCACATGGACCAGGATCGCCTCCTGGTGACCCGCGCTGGGGCGGCGCAGCTGAGCCTCGAGCCGGCTGGTGGCGAACTGGTTGCCAGCCACCGAAACCACCGTTTCGCGCATCTGCTGCGAATCGACGAACCAGTCGAACAGATTGGCGCGCAACACGCTGCGTCGAGACAGCCCGAGCACCTGCTCGAATGCCGCATTGGCGAACAGGCACCGGCCATCCGCATCGACCACCGCGACCATGGTTGCCAGGTAGTCGAACGCCGCGAACGCCGACACAGGAGGTCCGTCGGCCGGACGCACGGATGGATGAAGCACGACGAGATCGGAATCGATGGCGAAAAGGTGGCCCGGCCGCCTATTGCGGCAGCTTCGAGAGCTCGCGCTTCAGGGCCGCTATGTCGTTTTCCTTGCGCGAAATCGCCATCTTCATCTCGGCGACCCGATCGAGATACTTCTGGTAATTTCGCTCATTGCCCTGGCGCTCAGGTTCGCCGTTGTTGTATTCGCGACGCAGGTCGGAGATGACCTGCTCGTCGCGACTGAGTTCCGCAGCCAGGATCGCCTTGCGATCGGTATCGCGTGCGCGTTGCCTGGACGGCTCGACCCGTGCACTGGGCTCGAGCCGGGCGGTGGTCGACGGATTGCTCGACGGTACTGGTGCGCCATCGCGGCGCGTCACCGGCGACGACTGGATGATCGTGATCGGGGCGCCCTCGATGGTGCGGCAGCCGCGTTCCTTGGCTTCCTTTTCCGAGATCGCATCGGTGTACAGCACGGGATTGCCGGGGCAGCGAAAAACCACGTTGCGCACCTTCGTCTGGGCGACGCTGCCCAGAACGACACCGGCCAGCAACAACCCACACACCGCAGACCTGTGCGCACCCGACAACCACGACATCCAATCAACCCCCTGTTAAAACGTCCCGCATCGAGCACCGATTGTCGCCGATGGAGATTCGCAGCGCCGCGGAAGTTCCGCCAGGCCCTGCAACCGGATGGCCGCCGAAAAAGCAAAGGGACGGCCGCAGCCGTCCCTTTCGCAACCAGCCAATCAAATCAGAGCGTGTAATACATGTCGAATTCGCACGGATGGGTGGTCATCCGGAAACGCTGCACTTCCTGCATCTTCAGGTCGATGTAGGCATCGAGGTAGGAGTCGGTGAAAACACCGCCCTTGGTCAGGAACGAACGGCCCTTGTCCAGGTATTCAAGGGCCTGCTCGAGACTGGAGCAGACGGTCGGTATCTGCGCGTCTTCTTCCGGCGGCAGGTGGTACAGATCCTTGGTCGCAGCCTCGCCCGGGTGGATCTTGTTCTCGACGCCGTCGAGTCCGGCCATCAGCAGCGCAGCAAAACCCAGGTAGGGGTTCATCAGCGGATCCGGGAAACGCGCCTCGACCCGACGGCCCTTCGGATTGGCCACGTACGGAATGCGTATCGACGCCGAGCGGTTTTTCGCCGAATAGGCCAGCTTGACCGGCGCCTCGAAGCCCGGAACCAGACGCTTGTAGCTGTTGGTGCCCGGGTTGGTGATCGCATTCAGTGCGCGCGCATGCTTGATGATGCCGCCGATGTAGAACAGCGCGAACTCCGACAGGCCGGCGTAGCCGTCACCGGCGAACAGATTCTTGCCGTCTTTCCAGACCGACTGGTGAACGTGCATGCCGCTGCCGTTGTCGCCGACGATCGGCTTGGGCATGAAGGTCGCCGTCTTGCCGTAGGAATGCGCGACGTTGTGGATCACGTATTTCTGCAGCTGGACCCAGTCGGCACGCTGAACCAGGCTGCTGAACTTGGTGCCGATTTCCATCTGGCCGGCATTGGCCACCTCGTGGTGGTGCACTTCGACCGGGATGCCGAGCGATTCCAGCACCAGGCACATCTCCGAGCGCAGGTCCTGCGAGCTGTCGACCGGCGGCACCGGGAAATAACCGCCCTTGACGGCGGGCCGGAAGCCGGAGTTGCCGTGCTCGTAGTCCTTGCCGGAATTCCAGGCCGCCTCTTCGGACTCGATCTTGACGAAACAGCCCGACATGTCGACCTGCCAGCGCACGCTGTCGAAGACGAAGAATTCGGGCTCGGGGCCGAAATAGGCCACATCGCCGAGGCCGGACGCCTTCATGTAGGCCTCTGCACGCTTGGCCAGCGAGCGCGGATCCCGCTCATAAGGCTTGCCGTCGGTCGGATCGACAACGTCGCAGGTCAGGATCAGCGTCGGCTCTTCGAAAAACGGATCGATGTTGGCGGTGTTCGGATCCGGCATCAGCTGCATGTCGGAGGCTTCGATGCCTTTCCAACCGGCGATCGACGATCCATCGAAGGCATGGCCCGAAGTGAACTTGTCTTCGTCGAATGCAGAAGTGGGCACGGTGACGTGCTGCTCTTTGCCGCGGGTGTCGGTGAAACGGAAATCGACAAATTTGATTTCGTTTTCTTTCACCATCTTCATCACGTCGGCGACGGTCTTGGCCATCAATTTCTCCTAGCGGATGCTAACGGGTTGGTAAAAATCGGATGCAGCCCCTGCGACAACAACAGCCGGCTTCGCGCTGTCTGACTGTCGAAAAGGCGTACCCAGGGAAATAGCAGATTCCATGCCCAAGACGCACGCTCAAGGGAACGGGTAACGCGAAGCAAACTTTGCACCGAAACCATGCGCAAATCCGTGCACCGCCCGGAAATGAACTAACGCACCAACTCGGGGCCTAATTCTGCGCCAAATTGGCGCAAGCCAGCCAGCAATGCCGGATAAGCCGCGCCGACCAGCGACGGTTCTCCCTTGACGCCCAGTTCGATGTGGCGGCCCCATTCGGGGTGGTCGACACTGGGCAGACTGAACACCTTGACGCCGGCGAAGATGGACTCGATCGACTCCATCAATGGCGTCAGGCTGGCCTCCATGGCGCCAAACACGATCACCGACTGCTCGACCGCGGTACTGCTCTCGTGCACCGAGGCGTAAATGCCGTCTAGAACCGATTCGATCATCGGCCATGCCATCACTGGAAAACCGGGCAAGAAGCAGACCCCGCCGCCCACGGGACTGGACGGCGTCGGCTCGAATCGGATCGCAAAGCCCGGAATCTTGTTGTAGGGATTGAGAATCAACTCGGCACCTTCGGGAAAGACGCCCATGTTCAAGCGGTGCACGTTGTCGGCACGCTCGAGTTCGAACGGCTTGCCCTGCTCGGCCGCGACATCGCGCATCCGCTCGATGATCAATTCGCGAGCCTGTGGATGCAGCTGCAACGGCAGGCCGAGCGCTGCAGCGGCGCATTGGCGCGTGTGGTCGTCGGGCGTGGCGCCGATGCCGCCGCACGAGAACACCAGCTCGCCGGCGCGCGCGGCAGCGAAGGCATCGCGAAGATCATCGGTGATGCGTTGCGGGTCGTCGCCGACATAGCGGGCCCAGGTGAGGGACAGGCCGCGCGCGTGCAGCAATTCGACCACCTTCGGGAAATGCTTGTCCGCCCGTTTGCCCGAAAGGATTTCGTCGCCGATGATGATCAGGCCGATTTTCATGGAGATGCGCTCGATCGGAAATGCAGCCGCCGAGCATAAGCCAAGTGTGCGACCGCAGGCCGCAGCGGCCCCGGCCGGCAGCGATGGTTCGTCGAACGGCCGGCTCAGTTCACGCCGACCAGGCGACGCAGCCCGCGCCATTGTTGCGACCAGAAACCGCTGCCGTAGTCACGGCCTCCTGATTCCGGCAGTTGGTCGCGGATCCCGGTCGGATCGTATCGGTGCTCGAAGTTGGCCGTGCCGAACAACACGTCCCAGATGGGGAACAACACCGCGAAATTGTGCCCACCCAGGCTGCCGCTGCCTGCCGATTCGTGGCCAAGCCCGATGCTGTGGTGCAGCCGATGAAAGCGCGGACTGACCAGCAGGCGCTCGCCGATCAGGCCGAAACTCATTCGCACATTGGCGTGCGAGAGGCTTTCGATCAGCTGCGTCACCGCGACGATTGCGACGAACTGGCCAGGTGCCACGCCAATCAGCCGGGCCAGCGCGACCAGCAACACGTCGCGCAGCAGGTCATCGAGCAGGTGATTGCGGTTGTCGCTCCACATCGTCATCTGACGCTGGCTGTGGTGCAGCGCATGCAGCGCCCACCACCAGCGGAACTGGTGCTGCCCGCGGTGCAGCCAGTAATCGGCAAAGTCGAACACCAGCAGATAGACGATGAAAGCGAACCAGGCCGTATCGGAAATGCCCGGCAACCACGGCGCCAGCGAATGGTCGAGGTTCATGCCGCCCCATCCGGCCAGGCTCATCCTCCCGAACAGCAGATCCCACAGCGGATCGATCGTGAAGAACAGCGCGACACGAAACAGGCCGAGCCGATGCAGCAAGGTGTAGATGATGTCGACCCGAACCGCCCGCCGGTCGGTGATCGGCTCGACCGGCCAGCGACGCTGCAGCGCACCGAACAGGACCACGATCACCACGAGCTGGACCAGTCCGACCAGCAACCACCCGGTCGCGTCGAATCCGTCCTCAAGCAGATTGGCCTGGCCGAGGTGGAACAGCAGCGGCTGCACCACCTGCTCGAACAGCAGCTGATGGGCGACACCGAAGGCTTCTTCGACCCGGCTCAAGGCCTCGTCAATCACCTTGGAAACTCACGAAACACGCTCACGAGACTGGCGCTCCTTGCGTCCTTCTACCGACGTTGCAGAATCTTGCGGTATCGGGGATGGTCGCGCAAGGTCGCGAAGCAGAAGCCCCGTTCTTTCAGCCCGATGATCAGCGGCTCGAGCACACCGGACGCCCAGACTTCCTCGCGCGACCAGATCCCCAGGTGGGCCAGCAGGATGTCGCCGCTGCGGATGTCGCGCAGGGCTTTTTTCAGCAGCATCTTGTTCGGATAGCGGTCGCTCGGCAATTCATCACCCAGAAATCCGCTGTCACTCCACGGCACATGAGTCCAGCCGCAGGCACTGGCCGCCTCGAGCAAGGCGGGCGAGGTCTTGCCACCGGCGGACCGGAAAATCGGCGCCATCGCGACGCCGGTCATGTCGTGCAGCCGCGTCGCCGATTGCTTCAGCGATGCGCAGTATTCGGCCGCCGACCACTGCACCACGCGTCCGGACTCCGGTCCGGCGGTCGGCTTGAACCTGAAGCCGTCCCGCGTATTGGCGATCCAGACCGAATGGTCGAAGGTGTGCGAGCCGAACAGATGGCCTTCGGCGGCCCTCGCCTTCCACCACGGCGCCCATTCGTCATCGAGGCTGGCGCCCCCGGTCTTGGTTTTCTCATTGGCCAGAAAGAAGGTCACCTTGAGATCATGGCGCTGCAGGATGTCGGCCACCAGCGGTGCGATGCCCATGTGGCCGGTATCGAAGGTCAGGTAGACCGGCTTGTCGGACGCTGCGCCGGTGCACATCGAACCGGCCGCCGCCGACGCCGGGCCCGCCCAGACGCTGCCGGCGAGCAACATGATCGCCAGAGACTGCCGCAGCCGTTCAGCGCGGCGCATGGTCCAGGGTCCAGACACCGTGCGGGGAACGTCCGACATTGACCTGGCGCACCACCTGTCGGGTCTCGGTATCGATGACGCTCAGCTTGCGTGCCCAGCGCGAGCTGACGAGCAGGGTCTTGCCGTCGGCCAGGACGTCGAGGCAGTCTGGTCCGCCAGGCGCCGGATAGTTGGCAACGACGCTCAGGCTCTGCAGATCGATCTTGCTGATGGTATTGGCCACCCGGTTGCTGACATAGACATGGCGCCGGTCGCCGGCTGCGCGGAACGCATGGGCGCCCTCGCCGGTTTCGATCCGCTTGACCAGTTTGGGGGTCACTTCGCGCACGTCGTAGACCTCGACCACCTTGTCGCCCGTCAATCCGACCAGCAGCAGTCGGTCGTCCGGCGAAAGATAGACATCGGCCGGCATCTTGCCGACGCTGATCTTCCAGCGCGGCTTTTGCGTCGCCAGATCGATGGCGATCAACTCGTCGCTGTCCTGCATGGTGCTGTAGACGACGCTGCTCTTGCTGTCGATCATCAGGTGGCTCGGGGTCTTGCCGCTCGCCACGCGGGTCGCGAGTTTCAGCGGCGTCGTCGCATGGCTGGCGTCCCAATGGTAGATGTCGATGTGATTGAGTCGATTGGCGGCGGTGACAAACCATTTCATGTCAGGCGAGAACCGCAGGTGGTAGGGGTCGACGATTCCGGTCACAACCCGTTGCACTTGCGCCGTCACCGGATCGATGAATGTCAGTGAATCGCTCATCGCATTGGCAACGATCAACGATTTATCGTCCGGGGTGAGGTAGAGGTGGTGCGGCTCCTTGCCGGTCGGGATCCGCTTGATTTCGGTATAGCTGCGCGAGTCGATCACGCTGATGTTGGCATCCAGCGAGTTCAGCACGAAGATCGGCCGCGCTGAAGCCACGGCCGCCGCGGATGCCTTCGGCTGCGCGGCCGACGCGGCGCCTGCCGAGGCGGCAGCGGGGGACGATGCGGCGGCCGCCGCCGCTGCGGCCTTCGGCATGGGCGCGACAGAAACACTCGACGGCACGCCGGAAGGCGCGGGCGAAACTGCCAGCGGCGCGCCATGAGCGGACATCGATGCGCCGATCAAGACCGCTGCGAGCCATGAGGTCAGGCGGATGTCCCGCGATCCAGGGCACCGCAAAGGCGGCTGCAAAAATACAAAAGACGAGCCCAAGTCGGAACCTTCAGAGCAAACCGTCAAGTGTAGGGGTTCCCTCAAACCGCGGGCGATTGCCCAAGCGATTCACTCACTCATCGTCGTCGCCGCCGAGGATGCCCCCCAGCAGGCCGCCGGCACCGAAGCCGCCGAGTACCGAACCTTCACCGCGCGAGCCGCCGCGCTGCGGAGCCGCGGCGAATACCCTGGAGGCGAGCCGGGAGAACGGCAGACTTTGCATCCAGACCGTCCCCGGGCCGGTCACCTTGG
>JANNNE010000226.1:0-4679 GCA_031398385.1 Ideonella sp. | reverse complement strand
TGTGGCTGCGTGGTCGTCGAGCAACACGAATCTGAAATTTTTACTTGCGCAAGATAACGATATGTTTATCATTTGCGCAAGTTGACGAATTCGCGGCTTCCTCGTCAACCCCGATTCATTCTCCGGACCTGAGTGCTCGCCCAACCGGCTCGGCCTCGCAGTCTTGGGGGTATCACCATTTCGGACCGCACTGGAGGACTCCCATGACATTCACGATATCGAATACCCGGCCCCGCAATCCGCTCGTCGCGGCCGCCATGTTCCGTCGCGCCGGCAGCCATCGTCGCGGCGGTAACAGCCGCCGACAGCAGGCGCAACGTGACCTGCTTGCCGAGCTGGGCCGGGCCGACCGGCAATTCGAACGTCGATCCGCGGCAACGCGCGACCGACACAGTCCATGAACCTTGCTGCTGCGCATCGATTCGACCGCTGCGCGCAGGCACGAAGGAGACGAGATGATTCGCATCAAACAAGGGGCCTGGCAAATCGCCAGCAGCCCGAGCGCCCGGCCCTCGCGGGCTCGCATCACAGCCGCCTGGATCTTGCGTGCAGCCAGTCGGGCGCTCGACAGTCTGGCTCGCCAGATTGCCGTGGCACCTGCCGCGGTCATGACCAGAGATCCGAAAGTTGAATTCCACGCCGAATCGGGAGCACCGGAAGGCGCGCTCTACGTCGATGGAAAGCTGATCGGCTGGCTCGAAGGCGTTCAAAGGCTGTGATCCCGGCCCCGAAACCCCGGCTTCGCCGCCGGGGTTTTTCGTTCGGCCGCCCGACTAGATCATGGCCAGCGGCTTCTTGCGCCGCGGTGCGGGAAAGGCGCGGTCGATCTCGTGCAGATCCTCGGCACTCAGCCGCAATTCAGCCGCCGCCAGGTTCTCGACCAGATGTTGCGACTGAACGGCCTTGGGTATCGCGACCACGCCGTCCTGCGCCAACACCCAGGCCAACGCAAGCTGTGCCGGCGACACCCCCAGACGATCGGCGATCGGTAGCAACTTGCCGGATGCGGCCAGGGCGCCCTGATCGATCGGGCTATAGGCCATCGTCGCAATCGCGTGTTCGCGCATCCAGGGCAGCAAGCTGAAAGCAGGACCTCGCTCACCCAGGGAAAAGTAGATCTGGTTGGCGGCGCAGTGGCGCCCATCCGGCAAGGTGACCAATTCGGCCAGATCCGAGGTATCGAAGTTGCTGACACCCCAGCGACGGATCAGGCCCTGTTCGATCAGTTGTTCGAAGCCGAGAATCGTATCGGCGAGCGGGTGGTCGCCGCGCCAATGCAGCAGATAGAGATCGATGTAGTCGGTCCCGAGCCGGGCCAGGCTGCGCTTGCAAGCTGACAGGACGCCGTCCCGACTGGCGTTGTGCGGATAGACCTTGCTGACAATGAACATCTGTCCGCGATCGACTTCGCCTGCGGCAACAGCCTGCGCCAGCGCATCGCCCGTCACTCGCTCGGCACCGCCTTCCCCGTACATCTCGGCGGTGTCGATCAGGCGGTAGCCCAGATTGATCGCCTTTCGGACGGCGCCGACCTCGAGCGTGCGCTGACTGTCACGCTCGCCGATTCGCCAGGTGCCCAAACCGAGCCTGGGCATGTCCAACCACATACCCGGCGAACTCGAACCCGCCTGGATCATCGAGGATCCTCCTGATGGACGCGACCGGTCGATCATGCACGATGCCGACCGGTGTCCGCAATCGCTGGCACTTCAGGCGATCCAGGACCGGCCGATAATCAGAAGGCCACGTCGCCCTGCACCGCCCCGCAATGTCGATTCAATCCAACGCCCAGTTCCAGTTGCCGCTGGCCGAGGCCCTGCCTGATCTGGCCACGTGGACCTGTTGCTTCGCCTCGGCCGATATTCCGGTTCGAGCCGACACCGCCGAAGCCCTCGAGGCCTTGCGGGACAACGAAGATGCGGCTGATGCCAACATGCTCGGCGAATTGATCGCAACCGATCCGCTGATGACGCTCAAGCTGATGGCGCACGCCGCGCGCCAGCGCAGGCCGAATCAGCTGACCGACCCGGAAACGGTCACGGCAGCCATTGTCATGATGGGAATCTCGCCGTTCTTTCGCATTTTCGGGCCGCAGCCGGTGATGGAGGAGCAGCTGCAAGACCGACCGGAGGCACTGGACGGGCTGATGGAGGTGATCCGGCGCAGCCGCAGAGCGTCCGAATTCGCGCTGGCATTTGCTGTCCACCGCATGGACGACAACACGTCGGTTATCCATCAGGCGGCCCTGCTTCATGATTTCGCCGAAATGCTGCTGTGGGTGCACGGTCCGGAGCTTGCCATCCAGATGCAGGCGGTTCAACGAAACCATCCGGAACGGCGCTCCGCAGAGATCCAGAAGGAATTGCTCAATGTCGAACTGGCCGATCTGCAACAGTCGCTGATGAAGGCTTGGCGGTTGCCAGCGTTGCTGACCCGGATCAGCGACGACAAACACGCTGATCACCCCAGCGTGCGGACCGTGTTGCTAGCGGTCCGGTTGGCGCGGCACAGCGCCGTGTCATGGGACAACCCCGCATTGCCGGACGATATCGTCGAATTGTCGGAACTGCTGCAGCTGTCGCCTGCCGCAGCCACTGGCCTGCTACACGATATCGACACCTGACGGCTGGATGGGGGACGGCGACGGGTGCCAGGCGATTGCGGTCGTTGACTGCTGCCCGCTGACTGCTGAGACTTCAATCACCGACCGCTGTGGCGCCTCGATTGCCAAGGCATCAACGAATCGGGGAGTGGCCCGCAACCGGTGTCGCATTCTCCGGCATCTGCGTCATTTCCAGCCAGAGCAGCACTTCTGCAAACGACTGGGGATGATCGACCATTTGCACATGGGCACATGCCGGGATGTGCACCGTTCGTGCAGTGGGCAGGACCGCTGTGGTGGTCGGAAAGACGATGTTGTCGCAGTTGCTGAAGACGCAGGTAAAGCGGTCGGTGATCGCGACCGCTTCCGATCGGAACAGTTCTCCCAACCAAGTGCCGGCGCGTGTCATCTGACGTGTGTTGGAGCTGAATCCCAGACGTGCCAGCGCGGTGCCACCATGCGGCGTACCCAAGGTAATCACGTGGTGCACCCGGTCGGCCGCTCCCGCTCCAGCATGTCGCAGCCAGGCGCGAACAACCAGTCCACCCATGCTGTGTGCCACCACAACAGGCGGCATTCCCGTACTTTCCCGCAAGGAAACAACGGCGGCCTCGAGCTGAGCGGCATAGTCGTCGATATCGCCGAACACCGGCTCGAAATTGACGCCGACAAAGGGGATGTCGCGTTCGATGAGCCGCGGGTACCAGGCATTCCACAAGCCTCGGTTGCAGACGAAGCCATGGGCCAG
Source organism: Ideonella sp. (assembly GCA_031398385.1). Lineage (GTDB taxonomy): Bacteria > Pseudomonadota > Gammaproteobacteria > Burkholderiales > Burkholderiaceae_C > Ideonella_A. The sequence continues at coordinate 1,329 of JANNNE010000226.1, read as the reverse complement.
CACCAGACCACGCCGAGGGACCGATGAACGGAGTCGGTCGGCAAACGCATTCTCCCGGAACGGCTGTCGCCAACAGAAGACGAGCGGCGCCCGCCAGGTTTCGGCAAGCCAGGCTGTCAACACATCACGGGGTTTGGCGACCGGAAACGAATCGTCTCGATTCGCTGACTGCATCAATGCGAATTCGATCCCGAGGATGGCGGCATGGCCACACAAGATGACCGCCGCACCGATGACAGCCATGCCAGGCCGATCGATACGCAGCGCGTAAACCATCCACGCGATCGCCGCTCCGATCAGGAACAAGGTCGAAATCTGTTGAAGGCGGGCCAGCACGACGTACAGTGTAGTGAAGGCTCTCGGAGCACCCGAGGCCGCCCATCCTTCTACCGTACGGAAATGGTCGCAAGCAAGGCTCAGCAAATCCACGACGAACTGCACCGGGTGACCGAGGAGCGCAGCCGACGCGAGCGTGATCCCGAACTCGGGCGCAAGGTGATCCTGCTGAAGGCATATCAACAGAAGCGATTCTCGAAGACCCATGCCAACCTGTTGTCCGATCCCAGACACCAGGGCGCTGCACGCTTCTTCCTGGAACACCTGTACGGCCCTGAGGATTTCAGCACCCGGGACGATCAGTTTGCGCGCGTGATTCCGGCGATGGTCCGGCTGTTTCCCGATGAGGTGGTGAATACCGTGGGGAAGCTGGCGAGCCTGCACGCCATCTCCGAGCGCTTGGACACATCGATGTCAGGACATTTGTCGGAACCGCTGGACCACCAATCCTATGCTGCGGCATGGCAGGCTACCGGCCACCCGGCGCTGCGAAACCAGCAAATCGAGCTCAGTCTGCAAATCGGAGAAAGCCTGGATCGCCTGACCCGTAACCCGATCATTCGGCACAGTTTGCGCTTGATGCGAGGGCCCGCAAAGGCAGCGGGCTTGAGCGAATTGCAACGATTTCTTGAAACCGGATTCGAAGCCTTCCGCCGCATGCGCGGCGCAAAGGATTTTCTGGAAAGCATCAAGGCAAAAGAACGCCGGCTGGCAGAGGTGTTGAACGCGGCAACGCCGCCGTTCGAAAGTACCGAGTTGCAGGATCAATTGCCATAAGCCTGGCCGCCTGCAAACCGGCAATCATGAATCATCGGCTGAAAACGAAAAAACCCCGAGCTGCTAAGCTCGGGGTTCTCGATTAATAGCCTGACGATGACCTACTTTCACACGGGAACCCGCACTATCATCGGCGCTGAGTCGTTTCACTGTCCTGTTCGGGATGGGAAGGAGTGGGACCAACTCGCTATGGTCATCAGGCGTAACTGTTTGCTG
>JANNNE010000214.1:0-8082 GCA_031398385.1 Ideonella sp. | reverse complement strand
CGAACTTCTTGTGCCGTTGTTTGGCTGGGGCCCAGCTCCAGCCTGTCTTTTTGTAGGAGCGGCTTCAGCCGCGATTCCCCCGCGAAGCAGCAGCCTACCCTTACACGATGAATGACCCCACCCCGCTGCCCACCTCGATCGACGACACCCAGGCCCGTCTGCTGGCGCACGACTACGTGGCCGATCGGCAACTGGCGACCGTCGTCTACCTGGCGCTGAAACTGCAGCGGCCGCTGTTTCTGGAAGGCGAGCCGGGAACCGGCAAGACCGAGATCGCGCGCACGCTGGCGGCGATGCTCGGCCGGCCGTTGATCCGGCTGCAGTGTTACGAAGGCCTGGATCTGGCCGGCGCCGCCTACGAGTGGAATTACGGGCGCCAGATGATGGAGATCCGGCTGGCCGAGAAGGATGCGATCGGCCGCGAAGCGCTGGCGGCTGATCTGTTCAGCGAGCGCTTTCTGACCAAGCGCGCGCTGCTGCAGGCCATCGATCCGCAGCAGGCGATTGCGCCGGTGCTGCTGATCGACGAGCTCGACCGCGCCGACGAGCCGTTCGAGGCCTTTCTGCTCGAGGTGCTGGCCGATTTCCAGATCACGATTCCGGAACTCGGCACCGTGAAGGCGATATCGCCGCCGATCGTGGTGCTGACCTCGAATCGCACGCGCGAGATTCACGACGCGGTGAAGCGCCGCTGCCTGTACCACTGGGTCGGTTTTCCGGATCTCCAGCGCGAGCTGGCGATTCTGCAGCGACGGGTGCCGGACGTTGGCCCCGCGCTGGCGCGCGAGATCGTCGCCTTTGTCCAGCGGTTGCGCAGCGTCGAGCTCTACAAGTTGCCCGGCATCGCCGAAAGCATCGATTGGGCGCGTGCGCTGATGGAGCTGGACGCGCTGGTGCTCGACCCGCAGGTGATCCAGGACACGCTGGGCGTGCTGCTCAAATACCAGGACGATATCGCGCACATGCAGGGCAGTGAAACGGCGCGGCTGCTCGAGGAAATCCGGGTGCAGCAGCGCGCGTCGGCCGGCTGATGCTGCCGATCAAGCAGTCGCCCGGCCACCTTGCCGAGAACGTGATGCATTTTGCGCGGGTGCTGCGCACCGCCGGCATGCCGGTCGGCAGCGACCGGGTGCAGCTGGCGCTGCAGGCCCTGCAGGTGGCGGGGCTGGAATCGCGAATCGATTTTCATGCGGTGCTGAGTGCCTGCCTGCTCGACCGGATCGAACACCGCGCCTTGTTCGACCAGGCGTTTTCGTTGTTCTGGCGCGATCCGGATCTGAGCGGCCGGATGCGCGCCTTGCTGCTGCCGCAAGTGCAGGCCAAGCCCGGCATTCTCCCGACTCGCGAGAACCGGCGCCTGGCGGCGGCGCTGTTTCCCAATCCGCCCGCCGCGCGGCCGCCCGAACCACCGCCCGAGCAGGAGCTGGACATTCAGGTGGCGGTCAGCTGGAACGACCGCGAACTGCTGCGCAAGACCGATTTCGAGACCATGAGCGCCGAAGAATGGCAACAGGCGCGGCGCATGTTGACGCAGATGCGCCTGATCTTCGAGCCGATGCGCACGCGGCGCAGCAGGCCTTCCGCGCGCCCGGGCCGGGCTGACTGGCGATCGACGATGGCGGCGATGGCGCGCCACGGCGGCGAGCTGTGGGACATGCGCTGGCGTCGGCCGCGCACCCGGCCGATGCCGCTGGTGCTGCTGGCCGATATCTCGGGCTCGATGAGCCGCTACTCGCGCATGCTGCTGCATTTCGGCCACGCGCTGGCGAATGGACAGGATGGCGTCGGGGCGCGGGTCGAGAGTTTTGTCTTCGGCACCCGATTGACGCGCACCACGCGCTTGTTGAAGAGCCGGGATCCGGATCTGGCGGTCGGCGAGGTGGTGCGTGCGGTCGACGACTGGTCGGGCGGCACCAGGATCACCGCCTGCCTGCACGAATTCAATCAACGCTGGGCGCGCCGGGTGTTGTCGGGCAACGCCACCGTGTTGCTGATCACCGACGGGCTCGAGCAGGGGCGGCTCGACGAACTGGCGTTCGAGATGGAACGGTTGCACAAGAGCTGCCGGCGCCTGGTGTGGCTGAACCCGCTGCTGCGTTTCGACCGCTTCGAACCCCGCGCCGGCGGCATCAAGGCGATGCTGCCGCATGTCGACCGGTTTTTGCCGGCGCACAATCTGGAAAGCCTGGATGCGTTGTTGAAGCTGCTGGCCGGGCCCGCGACTCCGCAGCGATGGACCGATTGAACTTTGTACCGATGCACCGACCGCCTCTTTGCGACGATGCCCAAGCCCCAACCAACATTAGCATTGATGCATCGGGTGATAGGCGCGCCGATGCACCGACCGATAGGCGCGTCAATACACCGACCGATGAACTGGATTTTGTAGGAGCGGCTTCAGCCGCGATTCTTCGGACGCCTCGGTATCACTTGACCGAAGCGCGGCTGAAGCCGCTCCTACGGAAAACCGGACCGAGGATCCGCAGCGATGCTCAGCCGATCTCGGCAACAAAGAAGGAACGAGTTTTGTAGGAGCGGCTTCAGCTGCGATTCGTAAAAATGGCACAGGGCAGCATTACGCCGAAGCGCGGCTGAAGCCGCTCCTACAGAAAATCGGACCGAGGATCCCCAGCGATGCATCACCCGCCATGCCGGAACGAGAAACCCGGAGCGATCAATGGCTCGAATCTGCGTCGATGTGTACCGACCGAGGAATCGATTTTCGTAGGAGCGGCTTCAGCCGCGATTCGTCGATTGCCCCGGTTTCACCACCCCATCGCGAACAAAGACCAGGACCACCATGCAACTGAGCAGCCAGCAAACCCTTCCGGTCGGGCAACAAGCCGCTTGGGAGGCCCTCAACGACACCGGCCTTTTGCAGGCGTCGATCCCCGGCTGCGACAGCCTGACCGCCACCGGTGACAACCAATATGAGGTGCTGATCACCGCCGCGGTCGGCCCGGTGAAGGCCAAATTCAAGGGCAAGCTGCGTCTCGAACAACTCAATCCGCCGACGTCGTACGTGATGTTTTTCGAAGGGCAGGGGGGCAGCGCGGGGCACGGCAAGGGTTCGGCCGAGGTCAGACTGGAAGCCGCCGGGCCCGATCAGACGGTGTTGCACTACACCGCGAATGCGAGCGTCGGCGGCAAGATCGCCCAGATCGGCTCACGCGTGGTCGACATGGCTGCCAACAAGATGGCGAAGGATTTCTTCGAAACCTTCAACGCCAAGCTGCAGGAGCGCTACCCGGCCCAGGAAGCGCCTGAACCCACGATGGCCGTCGCATCCCATGAAGTCTTAGGTGGCCCGTGGGCCCGATTCGTCGCCTGGTTCAAGCGCCTGATCGGCTGACAGCTGCGCGTATCTGTCGCTATATTACGTCGTAGAAGCCCCTTCAGCCGCAATAGCTCCGAACAACGATGGTAGTGCTGGCGCCGGACGATGATTCGCGGCTCTCAGCGACCACACCCCAAGCGACCAGCATATTTTGGATGGCTCGGACTTGGCTACTTGCAGCCCTGGCCATAAAGCCGTCCAGGGCGCTGCAGCCGCTCCCTGCGAACGAATCCGCGCAATACCAGTCACGTCGTGCGGGGGAGGGCCTGCTGCAAACGCCGGCAACGCAACCGGTCATAAGATGGAGGTTCGCCTGACGCATTCAATCACCGTGAACTGGTTCACCAAACTTCCGGGCTTTCGCCGCTCTCCGGCCGGGCTCGAATGGGCTCTCTGGAAACGCTTGCCCGCCGCCTTCGGCTGGGGTATCGCCTTGCCGACGATTGCGGGGCTGTGCTACTGGTTGTACCTGCCGGCTGATCGGGGCTGGGCGGCAGACGGCCATGCGATGCTGATGATCTACCAGCTGATCGGACTGGTCGTTTTCATCTGGTCGCTGCTGCTGGCGGTCGCGGTCGGCTGCGTCATCGTGATGGTGATGAAAGGACCGGCATACGTGGCGGATGCCTATCCCCATCCGGAGCACGACACCGCCGGTTGCGACGAATGGTGGAATCGTCGCTGACCGGCCTTTGCTTGTCGCAGGAGCGACTTCAGCCGCGAATCGTGCCTGACCTCGGTTTTCGGAGCGACGGACCTGAAAGCTCGGCTGAAGCCGCTCCTGCGGGATCAGCGCTTGTGATCAGCCGTTGACGCCAGTTGGCCACGAATCGCGCCACCCGGATAGGCCGAGTTGTGCACGTTGATGTAGAAGTTTTGCGGATTCTTCAGGATGAGCTGGACGATGCCGGCTTGAGGGGTTCAGGTGCAGCGAGCCAAAAAATTGCTGCCATCAAGCCACCTCGCGCCTACGCGATGGCGGCCCGAGCTGTCAAAGCAAGCTTTCAGGCGATGCCCTGGTCGTAGGCGCTGTTGTCCAGCGCCGGCACGATGCCGTTGTTCTGATACGGCGGCAACGGCGTCGCGCTGATCAGACCCAGGCCACCCGCTGCGGACGCCCATCTGCCGACGTTCACCCAGATGTCGGAACCGGGGCAAGACACCAGCTTGCCGCAGGGGTTGTCGCTGTCGGGCCCGCCACAGGCGATTGCCGGGCGACCCCGCCCAGCCGACTCCATGCTCTGGATCTGACCGTGCGGGTGGATGTGGGTGATGCACGGCAATTGCTGCTGCAGCGCCTGCACCAGGCCGCGCAATCCGCGAATCGCAGCCTCCGGCACGCGCTGCGCCGGGTCGGGCACAGTGGCACTCGGAAAGGAGCCGGCCACCTCGACGTCGATGCCCAGCCGACCCCCGGCGCTGTCGATGATGTACTGGATGTCGTGGGTGTAGAAGACGGTTCCGTCTTGCAGGACGACAAAATGGGCGGCGACGCGGTCGAGCCGGCTGCGGCTCGCCACCCGCGAATCATCCGACGGCGATGCCAGTTGACGAGCATACCGACTACTCAGAAAACTGTTGCCGCCGGTCTGGTGGAGGACGATGGCACGGATTGCACTGGGCTCGCGGTCGTAGCGGGTGCGCGGGCCGGGGCTGGTTGCCGCACCTCGGCGGTAGGCCGCGGTGTGGTCTCGATAGATGTGGCTGCCGGAGCGCGTCGAAAGCGTCTCGTCGGCGGCTGCGATGCGACGGTCTCTGAGACCGGGACAGCTGATGTTCATCGCGATGGACTCCGTGGCTTCAGTTCGGCGTCAGCCTAGCTTGCTCTGCCACCTTTGCGCCATGCAACAGTTCCTGCGGGACCGGTTGCCGACGCACGAAAGTGGCGGCGCGTGAAATCAGACACGAAGTCCGTCCTACTTGAAGTTTACATAATATACATCGTAGCGTGTCTATGATGCCCGAAGAACAGGAAGGTCCAACAACCCCAAATGTGCGCTGGTACCGCCACTGGCGCAGAAAAGCGCCCGAAGCGCCGTTTGGGCGCGTCAGACGCGATGGGTCACCTGTTTTTGTCGAAGCCGCGTGCGCGTTGGCCGCGAATCGTCGACGAGCTGGAAACGCTCCCGGGCGGCATGCTCCTCACGCCGGCGCTTGGCAAACCGCCAAGCCCAGCCGCGAGGACGGCTGGTCCTTGAACGGCGAGCCGTTCAGTCGTCAAGCGGGTCGAGATCGGCTTCGTAATCGATCGCGTCGTCGTAGGCTTGCACGGTATCGGACAGCTTGGCGAGCAGTGGTTTGTCCAGCGGGCGGAATATCTGGCTGCGCAGGCGGGCCAGGCGGTCCGACTGGTCCATCGCGTTGACGACGGCCTGCGGATCGAGCATCAGGGCGAACGGATTGGCGGCGTAAGAAACGGTCTGCATCGTGAACTCCCAAATCGAACCATTCGATGCCTGTGAATGTAGGATCCGGGAAAGCGCCGCGCAGTCGGGGCATCGCCAGTGAACGTGTCAGTGAAATGCTGACCCGGCTGTCGGTGCGGACGGGCTGTCTGTCAGCGCGGCATCAGCTTGGCCAGCCTGGCCGTCAAGGCCTCTCGCCCTGCCAGCTTCGCGAAATCGACTGCCGTCAGCCCCTGCTCGTTGCTGGCGCGGATCTCGGCCTTGGCGGCCAGCAGGCGGTCGACATTGGTCTCGCTGCCATAACGCGCCGCCATCATCAGGGGCGTGGTGCCGTTCGGTGACCGGCCTTCGATATGGGCGCCTTTGCCGATCAGCCAATCGACCAGTTCGGTATTCGGGCCAGTGGCCGCATAGTGCAAGGCGCTCCAACCATCGTGGTTGATCTTGGCGCCGCGCGCCACCAGGCGTTTGGCCCAGTCGAGGTTGCCGCGCAGCGCAGCGATCATCAGCGCCGACTCACCGGCACGGTTCAGCTTGTTGATGTCGATCTTGGGTGACGCCAGCAAGACTTCTGCGGCCTTGTTGGATTCATTCAGCAAGGCGTAGCCGAGCATCGTGCGGCCCTGGTCGTCCTGGCCATTCGGATCGGCCCCGGCTTGCAGCACCCGGTTGACGGCTCCGGCGTCGTCCCGGTTGACGGCGACGAACAAGTCTTCTTGCGGCGTCGCATTGGCAGATGAAATTGCAACCGCAGCAATCAGATAGATCGCAAACTTCAAGTGTTTTATCATAATTGTTCCAGATCGATGTCGAACGCTGCGTTGAACCAATAAAGTTGATGATTGACAGTGATTTGCGGGCTTTGGTTCAAGTTCATTCTGTCGTGCAAGAGGCAGCCGCAGTGGAAGCGGGCAGATTAAACAGCCGTTCGGTATTGCGGCTCGTGACCGACGCCACCTCCTCCACCGGCAGTCCTTTCAGCAGCGCAAGCTGTCTGGCCACATAAGGCACCAGCGCCGGCGTATTGGTCTTGCCGCGAAACGGTACCGGCGCCAGATAGGGGCTGTCGGTCTCGATCAGGCAACGCTCGATCGGGACGAATGCCGCCACCTCGCGCAACTCGACCGCCGTCTTGAAGGTCAGGATGCCAGAGAAGGAAATGTAAAAACCGAGGTCGAGCGCAGCGCGTGCGGTCGCCATGGTTTCGGTGAAGCAGTGGAAGACGCCATTGTCGGCGCCCTGCTCGCGCAAAATCGCCAGGGTATCGGCGGACGCGCTACGCGTGTGGATGATCAACGGCAGGCCACTGCGCTGCGACGCCTCGATGTGGGTGCGAAAGCGCTGGCGTTGCCATTCCATGTCGGCGACGCTGCGTTCGCCCAGACGGTAGTAATCGAGCCCGGTTTCGCCAATGGCGACGACTTTCGCCCGCCCTGCCCGTTCCAGCAGGCCATCGACATCGGGTTCGGCCACGCCCTCGTTGTCCGGATGCACACCGGCGCTGGCCCACAGGTTGTCGTTCGCCATCGCAAAGGCGTGGACCTGATCAAACTCTTCCAGCGTGGTGCAGATGCACAACGCGCGGTCGACCTTCGCCTCGGCCATGGCTGCACGGATATTCGGCCAATCGGCCTGCAACTCGGGAAAACTCAGATGACAGTGTGAATCGAAGAACATGGCAGGCAGTGTGGCGCGAGCGGGAGTCTGTCAAAAGTGCCCAGCCCCGGACCCGCTGGCGTGGGTGGGAGGCTGGGCAGACACGGCGTGAACGGGGCGCAGAAAGCCTGGCCTGGCGCGGGCAACGCCGGCACGCTCAGATCGTCTGCGTCGGCTTGTTCGATGAAATTGTCGTGCCGAGCGCTTCCTCGATCTTGATCTTCAAGGCGCGAGCTTTCTCGTCCGGCGGGAATCGCACGCCGACTCCCTGGGTACGTCCGCCGGAGGCATTCGCGGGCGTGATCCAGCCGATCTTGCCGGCCACCGGATAACGCTGCGGATCGCCCGGCAACGACAACAGCAGATAGAGATCCTCGCCCAGCTTGTAGTCGCGGGTGGTCGGCACAAACAGTCCACCGTCGCTCATCAGCGGAATGTAGGCCGCGTACAGCGCGCTTTTTTCGCGAAAGACCAGCTGGATCACGCTCGGCCGCCCGCCCACCAAGCCGCTGGGCAGATTCGGCAGGTGCGACAGGTCGTGCAGTCCGCCGGGAATGGTCCGGATGGGGGCGTCGCTCATGCAGCGATTTTACAGGGCGGCCCGCCGACCCTGTGATAGGTAGGAGCGGCGTAAACCCCGCGTGCGGGTCGTCGACAAGGCCCACCCCCGCGGAATCCCCGCCA
>JANNNE010000158.1:0-1769 GCA_031398385.1 Ideonella sp. | reverse complement strand
TGTCAGGCCATTCCCGTCAGCCATCGCCGAGCAGGAATGGCGGCAGGCTGGGAATCGCGTCGATCGGTTCGGCGTCCGGCAGGCTGTCGTCCTTCAGTTCGATTCCGGACAGTTGCCGCTGGCGCGACTCGATCAGCAGGTGCACCAGTCGCGTCGCTGCGGCTCGATAGCCAAGCCCTTCCGGCCGCACATTCGAGATGCAGTTGCGCTGCGCGTCGTTGCGACCGGGTTGCGGATCCCAGGTCAGGTAGATGCCGAGGCTGTCGGGCGAACTGAGCCCGGGCCGCTCGCCGATCAAGACGACGACGATCCGGCTGCCCAGCAAGTGGCCGATCTCATCGCCAACCGCAACCCGCCCCTGCTGCACCACGGTGACAGGTGCGAGTCGCCAAGCGGTGCTGGTTTCGGCAGCGTCGGCCGATGGCAGCGCCATCAGCAACTCGTCGATCAGCTCGGCCGCATGACGTTGCACCGCGAGTGCCGACAAACCATCGGCGACCACCAACGCCAGATCGCTGGCGTGCGGCGCCGCGGCATCGGGTCGGTCTGTGAGGTCGTGGCGCAATCGCCCACGCGAGTCTTCATCCAGGCGGCGCCCGAGGTCGGGGCGTTGCAGATAGACCTCGCGGCTCGTGGCGGCACTGTGCAATGCAATTGTGCGCAGGCCCATTGCCTCGATCTCGCTGCACAGACCGTCGACATCGAGCGCCAGGTGGACCGCATCGCGTGCCCGCGCATGCGCCAGCTGGAAATCGAGCTGCACCGCGGTCGGCTGGCTGATGCCGCTGCGGCCGAGGCCGATGCGGGCCGGGGTCAGCCGACCGAGTACCTGCCAGGGATTCGCTTGCGTCGTCTGGCTCGCCAATGCGGCCGGCGCTGGTGGTGAATCGGCCGCTTGCGGCACCCGCGGCACTGGCGGATCTTCGTCCATCGTGTTTCAGGCGGTTCCCGCCGCACCAGGCAGCGCACGCGCAAATCCGGGCAGCGCACGCGCAAAGGCCGGTGGCAATCCGTTCGCATGGTCGACCAGACCGCCACCCGCGCGAAAGATGGCCATGCGTTCGAGCCAGGCCTCGAACTCGGGCGCCGGGCGCAATCCCAGCACCTGTCGCGCATACAGCGCATCGTGGAACGAGGTCGACTGATAGTTGAGCATCACGTCGTCGCTGCCGGGCACGCCCATGATGAAGCTGCACCCGGCCACCCCGAGCACGGTCAGCAACACGTCCATGTCGTTCTGATCGGCTTCGGCGTGGTTGGTGTAGCAGATGTCGCAGCCCATCGGCAGCCCGAGCAGCTTGCCGCAAAAATGATCTTCGAGCCCGGCGCGGATGATCTGCTTGCCATCGAACAGATATTCCGGGCCGATGAAGCCGACCACGGTATTGACCAGCAGCGGCTTGAAATGCCGGGCCACCGCATAGGCGCGCGCCTCGATGGTCTGCTGATCGCAGCCATGGTGCGCCGCGGCCGACAACGCGCTGCCTTGGCCGGTTTCGAAATACATCACGTAGTCGCCGCGCTGGCGCGGCTCGACATCGTCGAACATGGCCCCTCGCTGCAGCGACAACGCGGCGGCGCGGGCCTCGGCCAGCAGCGCCAGATCGATGCCGAAACTCCGGTTGGCGGCCTCGGTGCCGGCAATCGACTGGAACACCAGATCGACCGGCGCGCCGCCTTCGATGGCACGCAGCGTGTTGGTGACGTGGGTCAGGACACACGACTGTGTCGGAATGGCGTGGCGCTGGATCACCGCATCGAGCAACTGC
>JANNNE010000116.1:0-1879 GCA_031398385.1 Ideonella sp. | reverse complement strand
TACAGCGCAACCGGAATGTGGACAAGGCCGAAGGAAATGGCGCCCTTCCAGATGGCGTGTGGCATGGCGGGTCAGAAAGTGATCGAACGGCTGATGAAAACTGAACTGGCAGCGATGTTGACTGCCGAGTTTGCGATTGCTCCGTCATGGTCACGCACCGGCAGGCGCCAGCCCATCAGCCCGAGGAGCAATCGCTTGTAGGAGCGGACCGAAACCCGCGTTGCGCTGCCCCGCTACCCAACGCTTTCGAGGGTCCATCTGAGAGGGGTTCGACCGATCTCACCTGGTGACGCCGTTCTGGAAACTGATGCGCGCACGCCCTCATTCACTCAGCGATCGTATCGGCCTGCACTGCACTGACCGGGCGGTACTTGGCTGCCGCCACACGCACATTCAGCCAGGCGCTGGCCGCGCCGCAGACGGCGATGATCGCCATGCCGATCCAGCCCCAGCCGTCTGGCACGACGTCGAAGACGATGAAACCGGCCAGTGCAGCCACGGCCAGCTGCACATATTGAAACGGCATCAGCGTCGAGGCCGGGGCCTTGCCCAGCGCCATGATCAGCAGCAGGTGGCCGGCGGTACCGAGCACCGCCACCGCCATCAGCGCGCCGACCTGCAAGCCCGGCGCACCCATCAGCTTCTCGATCGGATCGGCCACACTGGCCAGCAGGATCGGCGTCGCAATGGCCATGCCGGTAGCACCGGTGTAGAAATTGGTCGTGAACGGATCCTCGTGGGGTGCGAAGCGACTGGTCATGATCTGGAACGCGGCATTCGAGAACGCGGCGGCCAGCGGAAGCAGCGCAGCCCAGCCGATGATCCCGCTGCCGGGCCGCACCACGATCAGCGCCCCGATGAAGCCGCCCACCACCAGTGTCCAGCGCAGCGGCGAGATGCGCTCCTTCAACCAGACCCGCGCGACCAGCGTGGCGATCACGGGTGTCAGCATCACGATGGCGGTGAATTCGGCCACCGGCATGCGCCGCAGCGCCGCAAACGCCATCGACGACGAAAACGCCAGCAAGGCGCCGCGCGCGATCTGGAACATCGGGTTCGCACTGCGGAAGGAACGCTGCTTCGACAGCAGGATCCACAAGGTCATGATCGCCGCGTGCAGGCCGTAACGCGTCCACAACACCAGCGCCACCGAAAAGTACGCGCCCACGTAACGCACCGTGGTGTCCATCGTGGCGAAACAACTCGCCGCACCGATCACCAGGGCGATGCCGAGCAGGGGTTGATGCGAGTTCGAAATGGGGTCTGCCGGGATCGGGTTCGAGACCGCATCGATGCTACGCGAACTCGGCGACAGACAACTGTCGGCAGGATCAGGCGATCGACACAATCCCGCGAGCGGATGTCGAAAGTGATCACGGACATCCGAGGTTCTGCCGACCTCTACCTGGGTTCGCAGTCGAAGGTCTTCGCCAGTGGTGTTCGGCCCCACCTGGCTGGGGGCCAGAGGCAGCCGAGCGACGTCGTCGCCGCTGCGCATCAAAGGGTTTCCGCCAATCCTGCCCGGGCATATCGGGGCCCTCCAGGCTATACGATCCAGGCTTGGTCGCGCAACAGCCGTCACCAAGCCGGCTGCAGGACGATGCATGCCCGCTCCGCCACGGAAAACCCGGTTTCTCAACAAGCACAAACTGCACTCAACACCCCCATGCCTTCCATCGATCGCCGTCAAATCCTGCTGGCCGGGGCCATGACGCTCGCCAGCCCGCTCGCTCGTGCCCAGGCCTGGCCGAGCCGGCCTGTCAACATCGTCGTGCCGTTTCCGCCCGGCGGCGGCACCGACGCCTTCGCACGGCCGCTGTTTGCCGCGATGACGAAAAATGTCGGCCGCCAGTTCGTGATCGACAACAAGGGCGGCGCC
>JANNNE010000076.1:0-24952 GCA_031398385.1 Ideonella sp. | reverse complement strand
GACGCCGTTGACGATCGCGCCTTCATGCAGCGTCGACAGCAGCTTGCCGCGTTCCTCGCCCATCGAGGCTTCGACCACCGCGCGGCGCGACAACACGACGTTGTTGCGCTTGCGGTCGAGCTTGATGACCTTGAACTCCATGGTCTTGCCCTCGAACGGGCTCATGTCCTTGACCGGCCGCGTGTCGAGCAGGGAGCCGGGCAGGAAGGCGCGGATGCCGTTGACGAGCACCGTGAGGCCGCCCTTGACCTTGCCGTTGACCGTGCCGGTCACGAACTCGCCGGATTCGAGCGAGTTCTCGAGCGACAGCCACGAGGCCAGGCGCTTGGCCTTGTCGCGCGACAGGATGGTGTCGCCGTAGCCGTTCTCGACCGCGTCGATCGCCACCGAGACGAAGTCGCCGGGCTGGACCTCGAGCTCGCCCTGGTCGTTCTTGAATTCTTCAATGGGCACGTAGGCTTCGGACTTGAGGCCTGCGTTGACCACCACGAAGCTGTGCTCGACGCGGACGACTTCGGCCGAGATGACCTCGCCGGCGCGCATGTCGGAACTCTTCAGCGACTCCTCGAAGAGGGCGGCAAAGGATTCCATGCCTTCGTTGGTGGCAGTTTGGGTTTGTGGCATTGAGTATTTCCGGTGCATCCGCGAAAGCGGAATGCGGGGTTGGAGAGTTGCACAACCGTTGCTTCAGCGTGCCGCGCTCTTTGATGCAAAGCGGGAATGGCACTGAGGGGAAGCGACGGACCAGAACCCTTGCGACCGCGAAGCGCGTCGACGAATCAACTTGCCGCTCAGGCGAAAGGGCGGCGTTGCTCCCAGGCGTTCAGCACGACATCGACCGACTCCTCGATCGACAGGGCTGAATTATCCAGCAGCAACGCATCTTCGGCAGGCTTGAGGGGTGAAGCAACGCGTGTCTTGTCGCGATCGTCCCGCGCCTCAAGGCCTTTTCGAAGGTCGTCGATATTAGCAGAAATTCCCTTGGAAATCAATTGCTTATGCCGCCGCTCGGCGCGTGTGGCGGCGCTCGCGGTGAGGAAGACTTTCAGCTGGGCATCGGGAAAGATCTGCGTTCCCATGTCGCGGCCGTCCGCCACCAGCCCCGGCACCTTGCGAAACGCGAGTTGCTGGCGCCTCAGGGCATCGCGCACGGGCCCGATGCTGGAAATGCGCGACGCCAGCGCGCCGACATCTTCAGCCCGCAGCTGTTCGGCCACCTCCTGTCCGTCGAGCAGGATCTGGCCGGGGGCAAAGCGAAGATCGAGGGTGGCAGCCAGTTCGGCAAGCGCGGCTGCGTCGTCGGCTGCCAGGCCCCGGCGCATGGCTGCCAGCGCAGTCGCTCGATACACCGCCCCCGAATCGAGGAAGTGATAGCCGAGCGATTGCGCCACCGCGCCGGCCACCGTGCCCTTTCCGGACGCGGTCGGCCCGTCGATGGTCAGCACCGGGATCTGATTCGAATCGGTTTGAACGACGCTGAACAGCGTCTCGAAATAGTCGGGATAAGTCTTGGCGACACAGCGCGGATCGAGGATGCGCAGCGGCACACCATTCGTGCCGCCGGCAGCCAGCGGGTTGAACGCCGCCAGCGACAGGCACATCGCCATCCGGTGGTCGTCATAGGTGCACACCGACGCCGCCCGCCATTGAACCGGCGGCGTGACTTCGATGAAATCCTGACCCTCCGTGACCTGCGCGCCGAGCTTGCCCAGTTCGGCACACATCGCGGCGATGCGGTCGGTCTCCTTGACGCGCCAGCTGGCGATGTTGTCGAGGCGGCTCGTCCCGTCGGCAAACAAGGCCATCACGGCCAGGGTCATCGCTGCATCCGGAATGTGGTTGCAATCGATGCGAATCGCGCGCAACGGAAAGCTGCCGCGACGCACCTCGATCCAGCCCGGCCCGCTGTCGATCTGGGCGCCCATCGATCGGGCCGCATCGACGAATCGGATGTCGCCCTGAATCGAATCGGTTCCCACGCCCTCGATTCGAACCGCACCACGATCAGCCGCGATCGCGCCCAGTGCGATGAAATAGGACGCCGATGAGGCGTCGGCTTCGATGTGGATCTGCCCTGGCGATTGATAGCGGCTGCCCTGCGCGATCGTGAAGCGCTGCCAGCCGTCTTGCTCGACAACGATGCCGAATCGCCGCAACAGGTTCAGCGTGATGTCGACATAGGGCTTGGAGATCAGTTCGCCGTCGACCTCGATGACCCGTGCGCCGCCGTCCGCGATCAAGGGCAGGGCCAGCAGCAGCGCGGTCAGAAACTGACTGGAGACATCGCCGCGCACCCGAATTGGCGCTATATCTTCGAATGTCCGTTGCCCGGGTTGCAGTCGCAACGGTGGGTAGCCGGGCTCGCCGAGGTAATCGATGCCACACCCAAGCTGGCGCAGTGCGTCGACCAGGTCGCCGATCGGGCGCTCGTGCATGCGGGCGACGCCGCGCAGTTCGAATTCGCCCTGCTGGGTGGTGGCCAGCAGCGCGAGTGCCGCGGTCAGCGGACGCATCGCCGTCCCGGCGTTGCCGAGGAACAGTTCGGCATGCCGAGTGTTCAGTTGGCCACCGATTCCGGTGATGGCCAGGCCGTCTTCCGTCGGCTCGACCGTGCAACCGAGGCTGCGCAAGGCGTCGAGCATGACGCGGGTATCGTCCGAATCGAGCAGATCGTGGACCACGGTGCGCCCGGCGCACAGCCCGGCGAGCAGCAGAACGCGATTCGAGATGCTTTTCGATCCAGGCAGGCGGACGGTTCCGGCCGCATGGCGCAGTGGCGGCATATCGATGAAGCGGGTCTCGAGCATGCGGTCAGCGCCCGGTTCGCGACCGGGCGTTGGCAAGACTCCATTCGCTTCGACCGTCCGACGCGGTCCGGATCAGCGTCTCGATCGCCTTCTGGTCGCCTTTGCGAATGACATGCTCGAAGGCGTCGAGCGCCTGGCGAAAACGCATCGATTGCTTCAGCACTTCCTCGCGATTGGTCCAGAGGATGTCGCGCCAGACGTCGGGATCGCTCGCCGCAATGCGCGTGAAATCGCGAAATCCCGGCCCCGCCATCTGCAGATAGTCGGCGCCCGCAGGCTGGCCGATGACCGAATTGAAGTAGGCGAATGCGAGCAGATGCGGCAGATGGCTGACCGACGCAAAGGTGGCGTCGTGATTTTCCGGCGACATCTGGCGTACCTGGCCACCAATCGCCGACCACAATGATTCGGCAAGTTTCAGCAGGCGCGGATCGGTCTGGCTGATCGGTGTCAGCAGCACCAGCCGATCGCGGAACAGCGTGACCTCGGCATGGCTGATGCCGGCCGACTCCTTGCCTGCGATCGGATGGGCCGGAACGAAGTTGCGCAACCGATCCTGCAACACCCGACGGGCCGAGTCGACGATGTCGCGCTTGGTGCTGCCGACATCCATCAGCAACGCGTCGGGCGACAGGGATTCGCGGATCTCGCGCAGAACCGATTCGGCCGCCACCACCGGTACGGCCACCAGCACCAGATCGGCGTCGGCGACCGCCTCCCGGGCCGAGCCGGCGGCGATGTCGATGGCGCCACGGGCCTTGGCCTTGGCCAGGTTGTCGGCCGACTTGCCGAAACCGACCACCTGCTCGACCAGGCCGGCGGCTTTCATCGCCATCGCAAATGAGCCACCGATCAGCCCGCAGCCGATGACACCAAGTTTCTTGAATGAGAGTGCGGGTGAATCAGCCACGGCGGGATCGATGGTGAGCGGTCGGATGAGGGCGTCTGGCCGCTTCAGTGGCTGTCGATCGGATAGGTACCCAGGATCTTGAAGAAGGCACAGGCGGCGTGCAGTTCCTTCAAGGCCAGGCCGACATCGGGCTGCTGCGGATGGCCTTGAACGTCGATATAGAAGTAGTACTCCCAT
Source organism: Ideonella sp. (assembly GCA_031398385.1). Taxonomy (GTDB): domain Bacteria; phylum Pseudomonadota; class Gammaproteobacteria; order Burkholderiales; family Burkholderiaceae_C; genus Ideonella_A. Next base: position 21,058 of record JANNNE010000076.1, on the reverse strand, counting down.
TGACCGGATCGCGCGGGACGGGATTCGAAACGCGTCATCGATACCCCGTGGGCCTTCAGCGGTACCAGCAGATCGTGAACCGCGCCGGGGCGGTTCGGCACCGACACCACCAGGCTGGTGCAATCGTTGCCCGATGGTCCGGGCTGCGGGTGTTTGTGCGGATGCGCGACGATCGCGAAGCGGGTCCGGTTGTGGGCGTCGTCCTGAACCGCCGGTGCTGCGATGTGCAGGCCGAATTCGCTGGCTGCCCGGGTGCTGGCCAATGCCGCCAGCCGGTCATCGAGGCTAGCCATTCGGGCGCCCTCTGCGTTGCTGGCGACCGGTCGTCGCTCGGCATGCGGCAGATGGTGGCTGAGCCAGCCGTGGCATTGGGCCAAGGCCTGCGGATGCGCGCAGACGGTCTCGATGCCCTCGGTCGTGTTGACGCGGCGCAGCAGGTTGTGCCGCACGTACAGACTGGTCTCGCCGATGATGTTCAGCGGTGTCGTCAGAAACAGGTCGAGCGAGCGGGTGACCACACCTTCGCTCGAATTCTCGACCGGGACGACGCCGAAATCGGCTGCGCCGGCGCTGGTGGCATGGAAGACTTCGTCGGCATTGGCGCACAACACCTTGACGATCGACGAGCCGAAGAAACCCAGCGCGGCCTCTTCGCTGAAGGTGCCAGCCGGGCCCAGGTAGGCGACCCGGCTCGGGGTTTCCAGTGCGCGGCAGGCCGAGATGATCTCGCGCCAGATCGGGGCCACGCTTTCACGCAGCAGCGGCCCGTCGTTGCGCTGCTTCAGGTTGTCGATCAGCTGCGCTTCGCGCTCCGGTCGGAATACCACCGAACCTTCCTGCTTCTTCAGCTCGCCGACATCCTGCACCAGGCTGGCGCGTCGATTCAGAACGGCCAGCAACTCGAGGTCGATCGCATCGATGCGCATGCGCAATTCGAGCAGGGCGGGGTTGGCGTCGGAAGGGGTGGCGGCCATGATCGGCTTCAGGTGTTGATTCGGGATGGGCGACGGCTCATTTGCTCTTCGGAGCCTGCTCGTCGGCGGAAGGTTTGGCCGACGACTTGTTGCCGGCAGGGGCGGCCGGCAGGCCCAGCGTATCGCGTATTTCCTGCTCCAGCGTCATCAGCTTGGGATCGATCAACGGGCGTGACTCGGCCACCAGCTTCTGCATGAACGCGTCTTGGATCTGCGGCATCGTCTGTTGAAATTTCCGGCTCACGGGCGATTCCATCCAGGCAATCAGCTGGGTCAGTTCTTCTTCGCTGAATTTTGCTTCGAGCTCGGCGCCGAGCACACTCGGCGCCAGCTTGATCGCTCGCGCCTTGACCAGCGGGCCGGCTTCATCGACATATTTCTTGACGCTGTCCTGCACGCGTTTGCTGGCCGCTTCGCGCTTGTCGACCGCGATGCGCTTCTGCATCGCTTGCCCGGCGTCCTGCAGCATCAGCGCGGCGGGCCGCTCGACCAGGCCCTGGGCGATCGAGATGATGCCCGGCATCTGCAGCTGCACGATACGGCCAGCCAGCTCCTTCTTTGTAGAAGCGGTCTGCGCCAGCAGCGGGGTAGCCAGCAGCAGCGCAAAGACGCCCGTCAGCAGCGTCGCCGCGCGGGGTGTTTGCAGTGGCGTGAAGAAGCGTCGCATCAGAGTTCTGCACTGCCGCCGTCGTCGCCGGTCTCGGGCTCGGGCTCGGCGTCGATCGCCACCTCCGCATTGGCGTCGTTCTCGACGATTCGCTGCACCCCGATCAGCTTCGATTTGGCGTCGAGTGCAATCAAGGTCACGCCCTGCGTGGCGCGGCCGAGTTCGCGGATCTCGGCGACCCGGGTGCGCACCAGCACGCCCTTGTCGGTGATCAGCATGATTTCGTCGTCCGGGCGAACCAGGGTGGCCGCAACCACCTTGCCGTTGCGCTCGGTCTGCTGGATAGCGATCATGCCCTTGGTGCCGCGGCCATGGCGGGTGTACTCGACGATGCTGGTGCGTTTGCCGTAGCCGTTTTCGGTCGCGGTCAGCACGCTCTGCTGCTCGTCTTCGGCCACCAGCATCGCGATCACGCCCTGGCCGTCTTCCAGGTTCATGCCGCGCACGCCGCGCGCATTGCGACCCATCGGGCGCACATCGTCTTCGTCGAAACGCACCGCCTTGCCGCTGTCGGAGAACAGCATCACGTCGTGCTGGCCGTCGGTGAGCGCAGCGCCGATCAGGAAATCACCTTCGTCCAGATCGACGGCGATGATGCCGGCCTTGCGCGGGTTGCTGAATTCGGTGAGCGCGGTCTTCTTGACGACGCCCTGGCCGCTGGCCATGAACACATAACGGTTGTCCGGGAAGGTTCGCGCGTCGCCGGTCAGCGGCAACACCACATTGACCTTTTCGCCGGCCTGCAGCGGAAACATGTTGACGATCGGCTTGCCGCGCGAGTTGCGCGAGCCCTGCGGAACCTCCCAGACCTTCAGCCAATAGACCCGTCCCTTGTTGGTGAAACACAGTATGTAGTCGTGCGTGTTGGCGATGAACAGTTCGTCGATCCAGTCGTCTTCCTTGGTTTGTGTCGCCTGCTTGCCACGCCCACCGCGTTTCTGGGCTCGGTATTCGGCAACCGGCTGACTCTTGATGTAACCGGTGTGTGACAACGTGACCACCATGTCGGTCGGCGTGATCAGGTCTTCGGTCCCCAGATCCTGCGCATTCTGGATGATCTCGCTGCGCCGCGCGCCGAGCTTGGTCTGACCGAACTCCTGCTTGATTGCGGCCAGTTCGTCGGAAATGATGGTCGTCACGCGTGAGGGCGTGGCCAGGATGTCGAGCAGGTCGGCGATCACCGCCATCACATCCTTGTATTCACCGATGATCTTGTCCTGCTCCAGCCCGGTCAGCCGCTGCAGGCGCATCTGCAGAATTTCGCTGGCCTGGTTGTCGCTCAGCCGATACAGGCCGTCGGCTTGCAAGCCGAAACTGGCGTGCAGTCCCTCCGGACGGAACGCGGCTCGCCCGCCCGGTGTCTGGCCCTCAGCGCGGGCCAGCATCTCGCGCACCATCGACGAATCCCAGCTTTTGGCCATCAGTGCGGCCTTGGCGACCGGCGGCGTCGGCGAACCCTTGATGGTCTCGATGAACTCGTCGATGTTCGCGAGCGCAACCGCCAGGCCCTCCAGCACATGACCCCGTTCGCGCGCCTTGCGCAGCTCGAAGACCGTGCGGCGGGTGACCACCTCGCGCCGATGCTCGAGAAAGATCGAGATCAGATCCTTCAGGTTGCACAGCTTGGGCTGGTTGTCGATCAGCGCCACCATGTTCATGCCGAAGGTGTCCTGCAGCTGCGTCTGCTTGTACAGGTTGTTCAGCACCACCTCGGGAACTTCGCCGCGTTTCAGCTCGATCACCACCCGCATGCCCGACTTGTCGGACTCGTCCTGGATGTGGCTGATGCCTTCGAGCTTCTTCTCGTGAACCAGCTCGGCCATGCGCTCGAGCAGGTTCTTCTTGTTTACCTGGTAAGGAATCTCGTCGACGATGATGGCCTGGCGCTGGCCGCGGTCGATGTCCTCGAAGTGCGCGTTGGCGCGAATCACCACACGGCCGCGACCGGTGCGGTAGCCATCGCGCACGCCCGAAGTGCCGTAGATGATGCCGGCCGTCGGGAAGTCGGGGGCCGGGATGATCTCGATCAGCTCGTCGATGGTCGCTTCGGGGTTCTTCAACAGATGCTGGCAGGCGTCGATGACCTCGTTCAGGTTGTGCGGCGGGATGTTGGTCGCCATGCCGACGGCAATGCCGCCCGATCCGTTGACCAGCAGGTTGGGCAGCCGCGACGGCATGACCAGCGGCTCTTTTTCGCTGCCATCGTAGTTAGGGCCGAAATCGACAGTCTCCTTGTCGAGGTCGGCCAGCATCTCGTGGGCGATTTTCGAGAGCCGGATCTCGGTGTAGCGCATCGCGGCGGCGTTGTCGCCATCGACCGAGCCGAAATTGCCCTGGCCGTCGACCAGCATGTGGCGCATCGAGAAGTCCTGCGCCATCCGCACGATGGTGTCGTAGACAGACTGGTCGCCGTGCGGGTGGTACTTGCCGATCACGTCACCGACGATACGGGCCGACTTCTTGTAGGGTCGGTTCCAGTCGTTGTTCAATTCGTGCATCGCGAACAGGGCCCGCCGATGCACCGGTTTGAGGCCGTCGCGGGCGTCTGGCAGCGCCCGTCCGACAATCACGCTCATCGCATAATCCAGATAGGAGCGACGCATCTCCTCTTCCAGGCTGATGGGCAGAGTTTCTTTTGCGAACTGTGTCATTCGGGTGCGACCCGACCGCGTTGCGCGATGGGGCTCTGTGGGGCCAAGCCGCCGATTCTAAGGTGGCACCGGATGTGGCGTATGCGCAACATTGAGACAAGCTGGACCGGCAAGGGCCCGCGAAATCGGGTTCGCGCAGAGCCCTATGGCACAATCTGGCGAGTGGTAAGCACCTGCGAAAGCAAGGGTTTGCCAGTATTTTCCGGATCCTGTTCGGACGTTTTGCAGAACCTACTGCGCTTTCCCTCGAGAGGAGAACCATGAAGAAACTGAACAATGTGGCGTCGATCTTCGCAACCGCTGCTCTCGCCGTTGCAAGCTCGGGCGCCTTCGCCCAAGCAAAGACGATCGACAACTGGCTGAACCCTAACGGCCTCGTCTGGAAGAACGGCACCAATGAGCTTTGCTGGCGCAATGCCTTCTGGACGCCTGCCACTGCTGCCGCAGGTTGCGATGGCGCCCTCGTTGCCGCTCCTCCGCCGGCACCGGCTCCCGTTCCTGGCGCTCCTCCGCCTCCTCCACGTCCGGCTCCTGCTCCGGGTGCCCCGCCGGCTCCGCCGCCGGCCGCTCCGCCGCCGGTTGTCGTTGCACCGACCAGCGAGAAGGTCACCTTCGCTGCCGATGCATTCTTCGACTTCGACAAGTCGGTGCTTAAGCCGGAAGGCCGCGCCAAGCTCGACGATCTGGTCAGCAAGATGTCCGGTATCAACCTCGAGGTCATCATCGCCGTCGGCCATACCGACTACGTTGGCAGCGACAGCTACAACCAGCGTCTGTCGATCCGTCGTGCCGAAGCCGTCAAGGCCTATCTGGTGGGCAAGGGTGTCGAGAAGAACCGGGTCTACACCGAAGGCAAGGGCGAGAAGCAGCCGATCGCCGACAACCGTACCTCCGAAGGCCGCGCGAAGAATCGCCGCGTGGAAATCGAAGTCGTCGGTACCCGCGCCAGGTAAAAAAGTCCTCGTTCTCGATGGAACTCGGAACCCCGCTTCGGCGGGGTTTTTTATTGCCTGCCGTTTTCCGGCATCTTGTCCCTGATTGTTGTACCGGCTCGCTATGGCTGACCGTCGGTATTGTCTTGCGGTGGTCGATCGGCGGTTTATCCAGATTCCCACCAATGGTTGACGGGGAAAACCGACCGGACTATCAACCGAAGTCATTGGAGCATTCCGCTCACATATGAAAAAACCCGCCGGGCCGAAGCCGGGCGGGTTTGTCTGGAAAACCGCGCGGGTATATCAGCGCAGCTTGGTTTCCTTGTACATCACGTGTTTGCGAGCCTTCGGATCGAATTTCATGATTTCAATCTTTTCGGGCATGGTCTTCTTGTTCTTGTCGGTCGTATAGAAATGACCGGTGCCGGCAGAAGATTCCAGCTTCACTTTTTCACGTCCACCTTTTGCCATGATGTGCTCCTGCGCTCAGTGGTTTCAGATTTCGTGGCGGGCACGCAAGTCGGCGACGACTTTTTCGATACCCACCTTGTCGATCAGGCGCAGCGCAGCGTTGGAGATGCGCAGACGCACCCAGCGATTTTCGTTTTCGAGCCAGAACCTGCGGTATTGCAGGTTCGGCAGAAAGCGACGCTTGGTCTTGTTGTTGGCGTGAGAAACGTTGTTTCCCACCATCGGGCCTTTGCCCGTGACTTGACAGACGCGTGCCATCACGCTTCTCCCATCTGTAAAAAAGCTTCTTGCTGCAAGAAGCTTGAATGAGGATTGCCGAACGACTTTCGGCAAAGACGACGATTATAGCCCGCTTTGAGCGCGGACCCCAAACGCCCCGGTCATTGCTCCAGAAAGCGCTGCGCATCGAGCGCGGCCATGCAGCCGGTTCCTGCGCTGGTGATCGCCTGGCGATAGACATGGTCCTGCACGTCGCCGGCGGCGAAAACGCCTGGCACACTGGTCTGCGTCGCCATGCCGGAGAGGCCGCTGCGGGTCAGGATGTAGCCGTCCTTCATCTCGAGCTGGCCGGTGAAGATGTCGGTATTGGGCTGATGGCCGATTGCGATGAAACATCCCTGCACCGCCAGGTCGCGGGTGCCGGCATCCTGGGTGCTCCTGATCCGCACGCCGGTCACGCCGGTGTTGTCGCCGAGTACCTCGTCCAGCGTATTCCAGAGATGCAGTTCCATCGTGCCGGCCGCCACCTTGGCCATCAGCTTGTCGACCAGGATCGCCTCGGCGCGGAATTTGTCGCGGCGATGGATCAGGTGCACCTTGCTGGCGATATTCGACAGATACAAGGCCTCTTCGACCGCGGTGTTGCCGCCGCCGACCACGCACACTTCCTGCCCTCGGTAGAAGAACCCGTCGCAGGTCGCGCAGCCGCTGACACCCTTGCCCATGAACTGCTGCTCCGACGGCAGCCCCAGATATTTGGCCGACGCGCCGGTCGCGATGATCAGCGCATCGCAGGTGTAGACCGCCGAGTCACCGGTCAGCGTGAACGGGCGCCGGCTCAGGTCGACCTGGTTGATGTGGTCGAACACGATCTGCGTGTTGAAGCGTTCGGCGTGTTTCTGGAACCGCTCCATCAGCTCGGGCCCCTGAACCCCATCGGCATCGGCGGGCCAGTTGTCGACATCGGTGGTGGTCATCAGCTGCCCGCCCTGAGCGATGCCGGTCACCAGCATTGGCTTCAGGTTGGCGCGCGCGGCATAGACAGCCGCGCTGTAACCGGCAGGGCCGGAACCGAGAATCAGCACGTGGGAATGAATGGGCTTGTCGTTCATGGAATGTGGTGGCGCCGCGGCAAAGTGTGCGATTTTCCCACGCCAGCAAAGACCGATCATCAATCTCGCTCATCTTCGCGATAGCCGGACGGCGCATGCCGGGTTATAAGACTGACCTGCAAAAAAGCCGGGCGCAGCCACTTTCGGTCTGTGACACCGTCACCACAATAGCAACCAGAGGATTCGTCATGGCGATGCTTTCCAATCTCGACCTGATCCGTCGAGTGCCGCTGTTTTCGATGCTGACCAATGAGCAGGCGCAGGGGATCGCCGACAGCGTGGTCAAGCGACGTATGCGACGTGGTGAACTGGTGATCGAGGCGGGCCGCAAGTCGAATGCCTTGTTCATCCTGCTGACCGGCCGCGCCCGGGTGATCGCGGCCGACGAGCGTGGACGCGAGGTGATCCTCGCGGTGCTGAAAGCCGGCGACTATGTCGGTGAAATGAGCCTGATCGACAACGAGCCGCATTCGGCGACGGTGCGCACCGAAGTGCAGTCCGACATGCTGGTGCTCGGGCGGCCCGAATTTGCGCGCTGCCTGCCGGAGAACTCCAGCTTGTCCTACGCCATCATGCGCGGCCTGGTGCAGCGCCTGCGCAACGCCGACCGTCAGATCGAATCGCTGGCTCTGCTCGATGTCTACGGGCGGGTCGCGCGCAGCCTGCTCGACATGGCCGAGACCGTTGGCGAAGACCGGGTGATTCGCAACAAGGTGTCTCGCCAGGATCTGGCCAAGGTGGTGGGCGCCTCGCGCGAGATGGTCAGCCGGGTCATGAAGGATCTGGAAGAACGCGGCATGGTGCATACGCGAGAGGACGGCTCGGTCGTCATCGCCAACCGGCTGGTTTGATCGTTCTGATCGGCGCATCGCTTCGAGCCTGAATCCCGCGGTCTGGTCGAGCCGGTTCGTCCACATCCGCGACAATGGCGGGCATGACATTTCCGCTTGGATCCCTGCGTTCTGAAACCGGTGCGGCGTCGCCAGCGCCGAAGCGATCGGGGCGAGGGCCCCGCAAGGCGTCGTCTGACGAGCAAGCCGCGCCGGCCGGCAACCACCGGCACTGGCGCGAGCAGGCGCAGGTGATGGTGGGTGGCGTGTTGTGCCTGCTCGGCCTGATTGCCTTGTTGACCTACAGTGCCACCGACCCCGCGTTCTCGACTTCGGGCAGCCGCCTCGAATCGATTCGCAACCAGGCCGGCGCGATCGGCGCCTGGACAGCCGACTTCGGCCTGTTCCTGTTCGGCTATTCAGTCTGGTGGCTGTTGCTGGTCGGTTTTCGCAATTGGCTTGGCTCGCTGGCCCGGCTGATCCGTGCCAGCCACCAGACCACGGTGGCCGCGGCGCCGCCGATGCGCTGGGCGTTCTGGGTCGGACTGGTGCTGCTGGTATGTGCCAGCAGCGCGCTCGAATGGACACGCCTGTATCAATGGGAAACGCAACTGCCCGGCGGCCAGGCCGGTGGCGTGCTCGGCGCCATGCTCGGCTCGCTGAGTCAGCGCGGCCTGGGCTTTGTCGGCTCGGGCGTGTTGTGGATTGCGGTCGGAGTGGCCGGCCTGTCGATGGCGTTCCGATTTTCCTGGTGGCGGCTGGCCGAGAAGGTCGGCGCATCGATCGATGCCTTGTGGGCGCGGCGGGTCGAGCGCCGCGAGCTTGCTGAAGATGTGCGTCATGGTGAGCGGGCGCTGCGCGAGCGCGAGGAGCAACTCGATACCGCCCAGCATCAATGGCAGGGCGAGCATGTTCCGGTGGTGATCGAGCCACCACCGCCGCCAACCCCGCGCAGCGAACGTGTCGCCAAGGAGAAGCAGGCGCCGTTGTTCACCGAACTGGCCGACACCAAGCTGCCGCAGGTCGATCTGCTCGACGCGGCGCCGCCGGGTCGGGTCGAGACCGTGACCCCTGAAACCGTCGAGATGACCTCGCGTCTGATCGAGAAGAAGCTGCAGGATTTCGGCGTCGAGGTTCGCGTGGTCGCGGCGTCACCGGGGCCGGTGATCACGCGTTACGAGATCGAGCCGGCAACCGGCGTCAAGGGTTCGCAGGTCGTCAATCTGGCCAAGGATCTGGCGCGTTCGCTGAGCCTGGTCAGCATCCGGGTGGTCGAGATCATTCCCGGCAAGACGACGATGGCGCTCGAATTGCCGAATGCGCGGCGGCAGATGATCAGGCTGTCGGAGATTCTCGGCTCGCAGATCTACAACGATGCCGCATCGCAACTGACGATGGGTCTCGGCAAGGACATCGTCGGCAACCCGGTGATCGCCGACCTCGCGAAGATGCCGCATTGCCTGGTGGCCGGCACCACCGGCTCGGGTAAGTCGGTCGGCATCAACGCGATGATCCTGAGCCTGCTCTACAAGGCCGAGGCGCGCGATGTGCGCCTGATCCTGATCGACCCGAAGATGCTCGAGATGAGCGTCTACGAAGGCATTCCGCACCTGCTGGCGCCGGTCGTCACCGACATGAAACAGGCCGCCAATGCGCTGAACTGGGGTGTCGGCGAAATGGAGCGGCGTTACAAGCTGATGAGCAAGCTGGGCGTGCGCAACCTGGCCGGCTACAACAAGAAGGTCACCGAAGCCATCGAGCGCGGCGAGGCCATCGGAAACCCGTTCAGCCTGACGCCCGAGGATCCCGAGCCGCTGCAGCGCCTGCCTTATGTCGTGATCGTGATCGACGAACTGGCCGACCTGATGATGGTGGTCGGCAAGAAGATCGAGGAACTGATCGCCCGGCTGGCGCAGAAGGCGCGTGCGGCCGGCATTCACCTGATTCTTGCGACCCAGCGCCCCAGCGTCGACGTGATCACCGGTCTGATCAAGGCCAACATCCCGACCCGATTGAGCTTCCAGGTCAGCAGCAAGATCGACAGCCGCACCATCCTCGACCAGATGGGGGCGGAGGCTTTGCTCGGTCAGGGCGACATGTTGTATCTGACACCGGGCGGTGGTTTGCCGGTCCGGGTTCACGGCGCCTTCGTCAGCGACGAGGAAGTGCATCGGGTCGTCGACTACCTGAAGACCCAGGGCGAGCCGGACTACATCGAAGGCATTCTGGAGGGCGGCTTGCTGGACGGCGAGGGCGGCGATGTTTCCACCGCCGACTTGCCTGGCGGTGGCGGTGGCGAAGCCGATCCGATGTACGACCAGGCGGTCGGCATCGTGCTGCAGCACCGGCGCGCGTCGATCTCGCTGGTGCAGCGCCACCTGCGCATTGGTTACAACCGTGCCGCCAGGCTGCTGGAACAAATGGAGAAATCCGGGGTCGTATCAGCGATGGCCACCAACGGTAATCGGGAGATCATCGTCCCTGCGCGCGACTGACCACCTCGGTTTCCCTCGGCTGAGCGCCGCTCTCGGGTCCAGCCAACGGCGCGACTGGCAGTACCGGCGCTGATCGATCGGTTCCACCTGCGCATTTCGTCCGGATCGCGTCTCTTTTCATCTCCTCAATGGATCACGTGTGTTTAAAACCATCAAGAAAAGTCTGACCGGATTGTTGTTGGGCTTCTGCACGCTGGCCGTGCATGCCGGAGCGGTCGAGTCGCTGAAGGATTTCGTGCGTGATGTCAAAGCTGGCAGCACCAGCTTCACGCAAACGGTCACGGCACCCGACGGGGTGAAGAAGAAGACCTCGAGTGGCTTGTTCGAGTTTTCGAGACCGAACCGCTTTCGCTTCGCCTACACCAAGCCGTTCGAGCAGATCATCGTCGCCGATGGGCAGAAGGTGTGGATATATGACGCCGACCTGAATCAGGCCAGTTCACGCAAGTTCTCGAACGCCCTCGGTGCGACCCCGGCCGCGCTGCTGGCTGGCGGCAGCCTCGAGAAGGACTTCGAGTTGTCGGCGTTGCCCGACCGCGACGGCCTAGCGTGGGCGCAGGCGGTGCCCAAGGCCAAGGAGGGCGGTTTCAGCGCGGTCAAGGTCGGCTTCCGCGGAACTCAGCTGGCGGCGATCGAGATCCTGGACAGTTTCGGGCAGCGCTCGTTGCTGCAATTCGGTCCCTTCGATCCGAATGTCGCGTTGCCAGCCGAGCGTTTCCGCTTCGTGCCGCCGCCCGGGGCCGATGTGATCGAGCAGTGAACGACATCTGAACGCATTGCCGCAGGCGCTGCGCGCGAGAATGCGCGAATGAATCCGATGCAGTTGCCGCTCGATGACGGTCTCGACCCGAAGCTCGCGGCGGCGGTTCCGCTGGCTGAGCGTCTGCGTCCGAAAGCGCTCGACGAGGTGATCGGCCAGCGCCACCTGCTCGCCCCCGGCAAACCCTTGCGAGCCGCCTTCGACTCGAAGCGCCTGCATTCGATGATCCTGTGGGGCCCGCCAGGTGTCGGCAAGACCACGCTGGCCCGCTTGATGGCCGACGGCTTCGACGCCCAGTTCATCACGATGTCGGCCGTACTGGGTGGCGTCAAGGATATCCGCGAGGCGGTCGAACGGGCGCGTGCCGCGCAGGCCACTGGCCGGCAGACGGTGCTGTTCGTCGACGAGGTGCATCGCTTCAACAAGGCGCAGCAGGATGCCTTCTTGCCGCATGTCGAGTCGGGTTTGCTGACCTTCATCGGCGCGACCACCGAAAACCCGTCGTTCGAGGTCAATTCGGCGCTGTTGTCGCGTGCCAGCGTGCATGTCTTGAAATCGCTCGACGACGATGAACTCGCCGCCTTGATTGAACGTGCCCGGCAGCTTCTCGACGCGCCCGCACTGGCTGAGGCGGCTCGCAAGCGCCTGGTGGCCTATGCCGATGGCGATGCACGGCGCCTGCTGAACGCCTACGACAACTTGGTGCGCTCCGCCACGGCTGCCGGGTCAACCGGCGCAGAGATCGACGAAGCCACGCTCGAACATGCGTTGGGCGAGCAGCTGCGCCGCTACGACAAGAGCGGCGATCAGTTCTACGACACCATCTCGGCGCTGCACAAGGCGGTGCGGGGCAGCGATCCGGATGCCGCGCTGTACTGGTTCGTTCGCATGCTCGATGGCGGTGTCGATCCGCGCTACGCGCTGCGGCGGCTGATCCGGATGGCCAGTGAAGATATCGGCCTTGCGGACCCGCGCGCCTTGCGGATTGCGCTGGACGCCGGCGAGACCTTCGAGCGCCTCGGCTCACCCGAAGGCGAACTCGCACTGGCCGAGGCCGTGATCTACCTGGCCGTCGCGCCCAAGTCGAACGCCGTCTACAAGGCCTTCAACGAGGCGCGGGCGCAGGTCAAGCAGGAGGGCAGCCGCCCGGTACCGCTTCGTTTGCGCAATGCACCGACCCGGCTGATGAAAGACCTCGAGCACGGACGCGGCTACCGCTATGCGCACGACGAGCCGGGCGGGTTTGCCGCTGGCGAATCCTATTGGCCCGATGACATGCCGGCCGTACGCTTCTATCGCCCGGTCGACCGCGGCCTGGAAATCCGCATCGCGGAGCGATTGGCCCAGTTGCGTGCGCTCAACGAGGCTGCCGGCGACGACGCCTGAGCGGCGCGCGAGCGGCGGCGGATCTGCAATCCGGCAGAACGGACAGCTTGATCCCGGGATGAGGGATCTCGTCGGCGAGTCTGGCGCCGGTGCGGCCCGCGCCCGCGTTCCACCCTCTGGGCCGCTTGTGGTAGCGCGAAGCCGCCCAAACGCACAGCGGGGAATACCCCCGCATGGCCGCCCACCCCGGGCTGGCTAGAATTTGTTGTTTCGTCGCGCTGCCATTTGGTGCATTGGCAGCTGCAGCGACTGGCGGGGTTCTTGCTGCTTGTCTTCGAATCGCCAGGGGAATGGGGCGGCACCTTCCGCCCATCGTCGAATCAGGAGAGCCCGCATGGATATCTTTCTTCAGCAGATCATCAATGGACTGGTGCTCGGCAGCATGTACGCGCTGGTGGCATTGGGCTACACGATGGTGTACGGCATCATCAACCTGATCAATTTCGCCCACGGCGAGGTGTTAATGGTCGGTGCGTTGACGAGTTGGACCGTCGTCACCACCTTTTCCGACAGCGGCCTGCCGGGTTGGCTGCTGCTGCTGATTTCGCTGATCTGCGCCATCGTCTGTTGCGGTGCGCTCAACTTCATGATCGAGAAACTGGCCTATCGGCCGCTGCGCAACGCGCCGCGGCTGGCGCCGCTGATCACCGCGATGGGCATGAGCCTGCTGCTGCAGACGCTGGCGATGATCATCTGGAAACCGAATCCGAAGCCGTATCCGTCGCTGCTGCCGATCGAGCCCTACGAAATCGGCGGCGCGGTGATCAGCGTCACCCAATGCCTGATTCTGGGCATCACGGTGGTGGTGTTGTCGGCGCTGATGTACCTGGTCAACCGGACCAAGCTGGGCCGGGCGATGCGGGCCACGGCAGAGAACCCGAAGGTGGCGGCGCTGATGGGCGTCAAGCCCGACATGGTGATCTCTGCCACCTTCGTGATCGGAGCCGCGCTGGCTGCGGTGGCCGGTGTGATGTGGGCCGCCAACTACGGCACCGTGCAGCATGCGATGGGCTTCCTGCCCGGCCTGAAGGCCTTCACGGCGGCTGTGCTCGGCGGTATCGGCAACCTGGCCGGCGCGGTGGTCGGCGGTATTCTGCTCGGGCTTGTCGAGGCGCTCGGGGCCGGTTATCTCGGCCAGCTCACCGGTGGCATCCTGGGCAGCCATTACGCCGATATCTTCGCGTTCATCGCGCTGATTCTGGTGCTGACCTTGCGGCCCTCCGGCCTGCTCGGCGAGCGTGTGGCCGATCGCGCCTGAGCGGAGACGCACGATGAAGAACAAGCTCGTGGTCTTCCTGATTGCGGCGGCGCTGCTGCTCGCGCTGCCGCTGTTTGCCCAGCAGTTCGGACAGGGCTGGGTGCGTATCCTGGCGCTGGCACTGCTGTACGTGCTGCTGGCACTGGGGTTGAACATCGTGGTCGGGTATGCGGGCCTGCTCGACCTCGGCTATGTGGCTTTTTATGCGGTCGGCGCGTACACCTATGCGCTGCTGGCGTCGCCGCACCTGACCGAGAATTTCGAGTGGATCGCGCGTTTGTTCCCGGATGGCCTGCATTCGCCATTTCTGGTCATCGTGCCCCTTGCGGCCTGCCTGGCGGCGGTCTTCGGCGTCCTGCTCGGCATGCCGGTGCTGAAGCTTCGAGGCGACTACCTGGCGATCGTCACCCTCGGATTCGGCGAGATCATCCGCGTCTTCCTGAACAATCTCGAGCACCCGGTCAACATCACCAACGGACCGCGCGGCCTGGATCGCATCGACTCGATGCACGTGCTCGGATTCAGTGCCGGCAAGGGGATCGAGATCGGCGGCTTCGCGATCCCGTCAGTGACGCTGTACTACTACATCTTCCTCGGCCTGGTGGTGTTCAGCGTCGTGATCTGTCACCGGCTGGAGATGTCGCGCATCGGTCGGGCCTGGATGGCGATCCGCGAAGACGAAATCGCTGCCAAGGCGATGGGCATCGATACCCGCAACATGAAGTTGCTGGCATTCGGCATGGGCGCCACCTTCGGCGGCGTATCGGGGTCGATGTTCGCGGCCTTCCAGGGCTTCGTCTCACCCGAGTCGTTCAGCCTGATGGAGAGCATCATGATCGTCGCGATGGTGGTGCTCGGCGGCATCGGCCATCTGCCCGGCGTCATTCTTGGGGCGGTGTTGTTGTCTGCACTGCCCGAGGTCCTGCGCTATGTCGCCGGACCGCTGCAGCAGATGACCGATGGCCGGCTCGACGCCTCGATCCTGCGCCAGTTGCTGATCGCCATGGCGATGATCAGCATCATGCTGCTTCGCCCGCGCGGCCTGTGGCCTGCACCGGAACACGGCAAGGCCGCTTCGGCGCCAAGTGCCTGAGGGGATTGGACGAATGGCGAACAACATCATTCTCCGGGTCCAGGGCGTCTCCAAACGTTTCGGTGGGCTGCAGGCCTTGTCCGAGGTGGGCGTCACCATCGAGCAGGGCCAGGTCTACGGCCTGATAGGTCCCAACGGCGCCGGCAAGACCACCTTCTTCAATGTGCTCACCGGGCTGTACACGCCCGATTCGGGCAGCTTCGAACTCGGCGGCCAGAGCTACAAGCCCGCGGCGGTCCATCAGGTGGCAAAGGCCGGGATTGCCAGAACCTTCCAGAACATCCGGCTGTTTGCCGAGATGACGGCGCTCGAGAACGTGATGGTCGGGCGCCATGTGCGCACCCATTCAGGCCTGGTCGGCGCGATCTTCAGAACCCCAAAATTCAAGGCCGAGGAGGCGGCGATCGCCGAGCGCGCGCAGGAACTGCTCGATTACGTGGGCATCGGCCACTTTTCGGCCTACAAGGCCCGCACCCTCAGCTACGGCGACCAGCGCCGGCTCGAGATCGCCCGCGCACTGGCGACCGACCCGAAACTGATCGCACTCGACGAGCCGGCCGCCGGCATGAATGCCACCGAGAAGATCGTGCTGCGCGAACTGATCGACCGGATTCGCAAGGACGGCCGCACCATCCTGCTGATCGAACACGATGTCAAGCTGGTGATGGGCTTGTGTGACCGCGTCACCGTACTCGATTACGGCAAGCAGATCGCCGAAGGCACGCCGGCCGAGGTGCAGCGCAATCCGCAGGTCATCGAGGCTTATCTGGGTGCCGACCATGCCGTGCATTGAAGCGGCCCGCCGCCTCCAGCCGTTCAACCGCCGGACCATTCGATGACGACATCTTTACCCCTTCTCAAGGTGACCGACCTCAAGGTTGCCTACGGTGGCATCCAGGCCGTCAAGGGCATTTCATTCGAGGTCAATGAGGGCGAACTGGTCAGCCTGATCGGTGCCAACGGCGCCGGCAAGACGACCACGCTGAAGGCCATCACCGGGCTGCAGAACGCGGCCGATGGCGACATCGAATACCTTGGGCGATCGATTCGTGGCCAGGGCGCCTGGGACCTGGTGCGTCAGGGTCTGGTGATGGTGCCGGAAGGTCGGGGCACGTTCGCCCGCATGACCATCACCGAAAACCTGCAGATGGGCGCCTTCGTGCGCAACGACAAGGAGATCGATGCCGACATCGATACCGTGTTCGGCATCTTCCCGCGGCTGAAGGAACGGCGCAACCAGCTGGCCGGAACGATGTCGGGTGGCGAACAGCAGATGCTGGCGATGGGCCGTGCGCTGATGGCCAGGCCCAAGCTGCTGCTGCTCGACGAACCGTCGATGGGCCTGTCGCCGATCATGGTCGACAAGATCTTCGAAGTGGTGGCCGATATCTATCAGCGCGGCGTCACGGTGCTGCTGGTCGAGCAGAATGCCAGCCGGGCCCTGCAACTCGCCAAGCGCGGCTATGTGATGGAATCGGGTGAAGTCACAATGAGTGGCGACGCCAAGCAACTGCTGAACGATCCGAAAGTGCGGGCCGCCTATCTGGGCGAGTAAGCTCGCGCATCGGGCCGAATGGCCGCGCGGGAGTTCGCTGTCAATGCGGCCGGGTGCCGGGTCGACACGCCATGGCCGGGCTGCGCTTCAGTCTCACCACAGGGGCGAGCGGCCCGCGTGAGGAGACAGATTGAAAATCAGAAGCCAGCAGGATTTCTGGGCGGGGCTAGTTTTTGTCGCTGCCGGCGCATTGTTCGCGATCGGCGCCTCGGGTTTCGAGGTGGGCGACAGCCGGCAGCCGGGGGGTGCCTATTTCCCGTTGTTGCTCGGGTTCGTGATGATGGTGCTGGGCGCGGTCATCAACTTCAAGGCCGTGACATTCGAAACCGACGACGGTGCCCCGGTTGCGCCCACCGACTGGCGAGCCATGCTGGCGATCTTCGCTGCGATGCTGCTGGCTGCTGTCGTGCTGCCGGTCATCGGTCTGTGGCTGACCATTCCGTCGATGGCGGCACTGCTTGCAATCGGTGCCAGGCGCATCAAGCTGCGCAGCTGGCTGGGCGTGTCGCTGCTCGCCGGTGTGTTGTGCTGGCTGGTCTTCGTGCAGTTGCTGGGCTTGCCACTGGCGCTGTGGCCGCGTCAGACGGGTTGAATCCAGCGATCGGCATCAACCCGTGAACCTGCTCGACAACCTCGCAAACGGACTCGGCGCTGCATTACAGCTGCAGCATGTCGCGCTGCTGCTGATCGGTTGCG
The DNA here is from genome assembly GCA_031398385.1 of Ideonella sp. Lineage (GTDB taxonomy): Bacteria > Pseudomonadota > Gammaproteobacteria > Burkholderiales > Burkholderiaceae_C > Ideonella_A. The sequence continues at coordinate 3,956 of JANNNE010000076.1, read as the reverse complement.
TGGTCGGCGCGCTGGCTGTCGCCGCGCCAGGCATCGGGCTGCTCGCGATGCTCGCGATGCTGCTGCCGGTGCTGCAGCGGATCGAAATGTTGCCGGCGTTGATGTTGATCCTCGGCATCTACTGCGGCGCGAATGCCGGTGTCCTGCCCGAGCTCGGCGGGCCGGGCGTCGCCCGGTTGCGGCTGCCGGGCGCAAGGTCTCACGCCGGTGGCGCAGCGGCGCATGGCGTCGGGTCGATGATGGTTCGGCCTGCGCCGCTGGTTGCGCTGGTGGCGGGTCTGTGCGGCGCCATCGCGATGGTCGCGATCGGCCCGCTGTTGATCGAGCAGGCGTTTCGGTTCGGTCCGGCGGAATATTTCTCATTGATGGCCCTGGGCCTGATGGCCAGCGTCGTGCTGGCACCGGGGTCGTTGATCAAGGCGATGTCGACCCTGGTGCTCGGTGCGATGCTCTCGCAGATCGGCGTCGATCCGGCCTCCAGCCTGGCTCGTTTCCATTTCGATCTCGGCGAGCTCGAGCCGGGTCTGGGGTTGATTCCGATGGCCATGGGCGTGGCGGTCATCGCCCGCCTGAGTGCCCGGCCGGACGATCGATTCACGGCAACCCCCGCGCCGTCTGATCGACCCTCGGCAGCCCCAGCGTCGCCTGCGGCGCCTCGATCGGCCCGCTTCTCGCTGCGGCATCAATGGGCCCAGCTGCTGCGCGGTGCCGCCATCGGCTCGCCGCTCGGCCTGCTGCCCGGTGGCGTGCGGCTCGGCGGCCATGTCGCCTCGGCGGTCGAGGAGAACATGCTGCGAAGACAAGGCGCGGTCGGGGTCGATCCGATCGACGGCCCGAGCGCTCCCGCCGGCAGCGTTGCGGCGGTGCGCGGCAGCCTCGTCCCGTTGCTGGCCTGGGGATTTCCGGTCAACGCCTCGTTGGCGCTGCTGGTCGGTGTGATGCTCGGCAAGCAGGTGGTCGTCGGCCCGCAGCTGATGACCTCGCGGCCGGAGTTGTTCTGGGGCGCGATTGCCGCGGTGGTGTTGGCCAGCGTGCTGTTGTTTCTTGGCGGCGGATTGCTGGAACGCCTCGCGTTCAAGGCACACCGTGCGTCGGCGGGCTGGCTGCCGGCAACGATGGTGATCTACTGCTGCATCGGCGCCTACACGGTTCGCCTCGCCGTATTCGACATCTTCGTGATGGCGGCTTTTGCGCTGCTCGGGCATTGGCTTTTCAAGTTCGGCTGCCGGGTGGGGCCGTTGATCCTGGGCTTCGTTCTCGGTCCGGCGCTGGAGTCCAATCTGCGCCACGCACTCGAACTGTCGGGGGGCAACTGGGGGGTGCTGGTCACCCGGCCGATCTCGGCGGGGTTGCTGTTGGCGGCAGTCGGCCTGCTGTTTGCCGTCATGCTGCCATCCGTCAGGCTGCGGCGTGCACGCATCTTCGATCAGGAAGATTGAACCAAACCATGACGGCATCCGCCTCATCCTTGAACATCGAACGCGTCTGGCCGGGGCTGGCACTGGCCCTGGGTGGTTCGATCGCCTTTTCCGGCAAGGCGATCATCGTCAAGCTCGCGTATCGGTACGGCGTCGATGCGGTCACGCTGATCATGTACCGGATGGTTTTCGCGCTGCCGCTGTTCCTGCTGCTGAGCTGGGGCGCCGGTCGAGGCAAGGCGGCGTTGACCGCGCGCGACTGGCGGGTCGTGATCGGCCTGGGCTTCGCCGGCTACTACCTCGCCAGTTTTCTGGATTTTCTCGGGCTTCAATACATCAGCGCCGGGCTGGAGCGGCTGATCCTGTATCTGAACCCGACGCTGGTGCTGGCGATCAGTGTTGCGCTGTTCGGCGCGAAGGTCACTCGGCGCCAGCTGGTTGCACTGGCGTTGAGCTATTGCGGCGTGGTCGTCGTGTTCGGTCACGAGGTCATGCTGGCCGGCGCCGATGCGGTGCTTGGCGCCTTGCTGGTATTCGGCAGTGCGGTCAGCTACGCGGTCTATCTTTGCTACAGCGGCGCCGAGGTCAAGCGGCTCGGCGCGTTGAGGCTGACCGGCCTGGCCACCAGCGTGGCGTGTGTGTTGTGCATCGCGCAGTTTTTCGTCCTGCGTCCGGTGGCCGCCCTGGCGGTGGCGCCCGAAGTCATCTGGCTGTCGATCGCCAATGCCACCGTCTGCACCTTTGCGCCGGTTCTGATGGTCATGATGGCCATCGAGCGGGTCGGCGCGACGGTCACCGCTCAAGCGGGTATGGTCGGCCCCCTGTCGACCATCGCGATGGGCGTCGTCTTGCTTGGCGAACCGTTCACCGGTTGGGTGGTTGCAGGCTCGGTGCTCGTTCTCGGCGGGGTCTGGTTGCTGGCAAGGGCCCGCTGATTCTTGTTTTTGTTCACACACAGGAGTTTTCGATGGATCTCGGTATCAACGGCAAGTGGGCACTGGTTTGTGCCGCCAGCAAGGGTCTCGGCAAGGGCTGCGCGGCGGCGCTGGTTTCCGAAGGCGTCAATGTGGTGATCACCGCGCGCGGCGCCGAGGTGCTGGAGGCAACCGCCGATGAGTTGCGCGCCCTCGGCGGCGGCGAGGTTCGCGTGGTTGCAGGCGACATCACGACCCCGGAAGGCCGGGCGCAGGCACTGGCTGCCTGCCCGCGGGTCGACATCCTGATCAACAACGCCGGTGGTCCGCCGCCCGGCGACTTCCGCGACTGGGATCGGGCCGCCTGGATCAAGGCGATCGACGCCAACATGCTGACGCCGATCGAATTGATGAAGGCCGTCGTGGATCCGATGCAGAGCCGGGGCTTCGGACGCATCGTCAACATCACGTCGGCGGCGGTCAAGGCGCCGATCGATATCCTTGGCCTCAGCAACGGCGCGCGCAGCGGCCTGACCGGCTTCGTCGCGGGTTTGTCGCGCAAGACGGTGGCGCACGGTGTGACGATCAACAGCCTGCTGCCCGGCCCCTTCGATACCGACCGGCTCGCGGCCACCGCGGCCGGTGCGGCCAAGTCGAGCGGGCAGACGATCGAGGCGATCCTGGCGCAGCGGGCGGCACAGAATCCGGCGCGCCGCTTCGGCACGAAGGAGGAGTTCGGCGCCGCCTGTGCGTTTCTGTGCAGCGTCCACGCCGGCTACATCACCGGCCAGAATCTGCTGATGGATGGCGGCGCCTTTCCCGGAACGTTCTGAGCAATCGGAGTCCGAAGTCCGGCTTCCCGCCGCTGGCCTGCGGCCTCGGGCCTCGGCTCAGCCGGCGCCGGCTCGGCGCCTAGACGTCACCACGATGCCTGCGCCGATCAGCACAAACGCCGCCACATGGAACCACTGCGGCGCCTGGCCCAGCAGCAGCGCCGACATCAGCGCAGCGAATACCGGCGTCAGATTGGCGAAGAATGCCGCGGTGGCGGGACCGACCGCGGTCACGCCCTTGCCCCAGCAGTAGTAGGCGATGATCGACGGGCAGATGGCGACATAGCCGATTGCCGCGATGACCGGCCAGCCCCAGTCGATCTCCCCGGGCAGCAGCGTGTCCTCGATACCGGCTGCGGCGATTCCCCAGACCGAACCGAACATCACCTGGATCAGCAGGAATTCGGCCCAGTTCCAGCCGGGCCGCGCGTCACCGCGCATCGATGCCGGTGGGCGGGCCAGCATCCAGCTGTAGGCGGCCCACGCAAATACGGCCAGCAGCATCAGCAGGTCGCCAGCCACCAGATTGATCTCGGCCAGCGCCGACAGGCTCCCACGCGACAACACCAGCACCACGCCGGCAAGGGAAAACGCCGCCCCGGCAATCTGCCGCCCGCCCGCTCGGACGCCATACACCATCGCACCGATGGCCAGCGTCCACACCGGTGAGCTGGCCGCAATCAAGGTCGTGTTCAACGGCGTCGAAGTTTGCAAGGCCATGTATTGAAGGGCGTTGTAGCTGCCGACGCCGGTCAGACCCAGAAGAGCGAAGTATTTCCAGTGCTCAAGAA
>JANNNE010000058.1:0-1683 GCA_031398385.1 Ideonella sp. | reverse complement strand
AGCCACGATGGCGGTCGACACCCACATCTTCCGGGTCAGCAACCGGACTGGCCTCGCCCCGGGCAAGAACCCGCTCGAAGTCGAGATGAAACTGATGCAGCGGGTGCCGGCCGGGTATCTGGTCGACGCCCACCATTGGCTTATTCTTCACGGCCGTTATGTCTGTCAGGCCAGAAAGCCGCTGTGCCGGTTGTGTGGCGTGGCGCAATGGTGTGACGCCTGGCCCGCGTTTATCGCCAGCGAATCCGACCAGCGGCCGAGTCCAGGGGCCGGTCGGTCCAGGCAGCCGTCACTGGGTTGACCAGCAGGGGCTTGCGCCCCGACCTCAATATCGCGGTGTTTCGGCCGATATCCCCGGATAGCGCGAGCACCAATGATTACCGCGAAACCGGACCGCACAGATGACGCAGACCTGAAGGCACGCGTCGTCGCCTGGCATAACAGGAGTCTGCTGACCCGCCGCATTGACGTGGCGCAGGTCACGGGGCTCGGTATTGTCGCGTTGCCGTTCGCGCTCGTCGAACCAGTCCCGCCCGGGGCTTCGTTCGACGCGCCGGAAGGGGCTCGGAACCGCTTCGCGCTGCTGGGAGCGCGCATCCGCAGGCTGATGACCGGATGGCGAAGTCTCCCCCCCAAACGGCGGGGTGCCAGCTCCCAGCCACTGTTCAGCGAAGATTTCATCGCCCCGCTGACACCGCGCATGGTCGCGCGCTTTGCACGACGGCATGGCGAAATGCAGCGGCCACGCGATGCGGCCTGGCCTCTGCGACGGGTCAAGCCGGTCGACAACGACTCGCCGATCACCGTGCGTTATTTGCACACTGCGGCGATCGAATCGGGTGGTCTGCGCCTGCGCGTATTGATCGGCGGTGGCCGACATCCACGCATCATTGGCCCGCGACTCTGGAGCCGGAAACGATTGTCCGGGGTGGTCGCAGCTTCGTGCGTGTTCGTCATCTTCGGTTCGGCGGTCTCGATGCTGTGGCCGTCGTGGGCGGCGGACGATCAGGGCCCGACATTGGCGTCGGCAACACCGACCGCCAGGCAGGATACGAATGAACCTGGCGCTGTTCGGGTCTCTGCAACTGCGTCAGCACCTGCATCTGCTTCCGATTCGGCTTTCAGCTCTGCCTCTGCCTCTGCCTTGGCACCGACACCGACACCGGCAAGTGTCATCGACGCTGCGGCGGAGTCGACAAGCCGGTCAGCCGCCGCGGCGCCGCCGGTTCGCGCCGAATCGCCGACGGTGTTGGCGGCCCCGCAGGCAGACACGCCGGCTTCATCTGGCGTCGCAAAAGCCAAACCGTCCGCAGCGGTCGACGATCCGGCGCATCGTTCGACGACGGCCGAGACAGCTGCCATTGCTGCCGCCGCAGCGGCCGACCAGACCCTGTTCGCGCTGGCAGCCGAGCCGACGCGCAGCCGGGTCAGCTCGATGCTTCGACTGTCACTGCTCGATCTGCCGGTCGAGCCCCAAAAGGGCGGCGCACATGCCGAACTGATGCAGGCCGGAGCCGGATGGCGGGTCGTGATCTGGCCCTATCCAAGCCGGCAGGCGGCCCTCAGCGCGCAGGACTCGTTGCGCAGGCGCGGCGTCAAAGTGGAATTGATCGCATTCTGAAATCGACCATCGCCGACAATCGGTCCATCCTGACCCGCTGATCAATTGCCGTGCGCATCTCT
>JANNNE010000054.1:0-6569 GCA_031398385.1 Ideonella sp. | reverse complement strand
GCCACCATGCCCGGAATCGCCGAAGCGATATTGGCCGGCGCAATCCCGGTCAGCGACTGGGCCAGCAGCTGTTCGGCGCGCTGCCGGTCCTGTCCGGATGCCAGCGCCTCCAGCAGCCGCCAGCGTTCCTCTTCGCCATCGGCTGCTTTCAGCCGGGCCAGCAGGTGCTCGAAATGCGCACGATCGGCGTTCATGCCGACCGCCGTCGTCACCGCACTGCGCAGCGTGCGCGGGAGCCGGCTGCGGCCGGCCTCGTCATCGTCGAAGGCTCGCCTGGCCTGCGCAATCGTTTCCGGATGCCCAAAGCGGGCCAACATGCCAATCAGGGTGCCGCGCAGTTCGGCGGTCTGCTCGTCTTCACCCGGCACCGGCTGCCAGCCCAGTTCGGTCAACTGCGGCGCCAGCAGCCGGCGGCCGATCTCGTGTAGCTGGGCCTGCGCCGGCAGACCGGCCAGCGACTGGTCGAAGAATTCCAGCTGCTTGCGAGCCACCGACCACAACACGGTTCGCGATGCATCACCGACCCGGGGCAGGCGCTGCAGGATGCCGAACCAGTCCTTCGACGACCCCTTGCCGGCCTGCATCAAGGCGAAGCTGTCACTCAGCAGCGCCATGCGCTCGGTCTCGGGCAGCTCGGTGAATCGCCTGGCCAGGCGCGCCTGGACCGCCGGTTCATAGGCAACCCGGTAGAAGCCGGCACCGCCGGCATTCACGACCACCGGATCGTCACGACAGGGTCCCAGTTCGAACTCACCGCGCGCGCCGTCGAGCAACACCGTCGTCAGCTCCGACCCGCGACGCAGGCGCACCGGAATTTGCCAGCGCTGGTCTGCCACGTCGACACCCGCGTGGCCGAACCGCTGCTGGCTCAGCGTCAGCCGCTCGCGCCCGGCTTCGCATTGCGACGTGGCCCGCACCAGCGGGAATCCTTTCTGATCGGTCCAGCTCGCTGCCATGCCGGCAGCATCCTTGCGGGCCGCCCGACCGATATAGAACCACAGGTCGGCGGCCGTGGCATTCGACAGGCGCTGCCCCTTCATGTAGTCACTCAAGCCCTTCTGGAACGCCGCCGGGCCGACCCATTGCTCGAGCATCGTCAAGACGGCGCCGCCCTTGGCATAGGTGATCGAGTCGAAGGTGTCTAAGACCGCGCTTTCGCGAACCGGGCCGGAGCGGATCGCACGGGTCGCCGACCCGGCATCGAGCGCCATTGCTTCGTCGATCCAGCGCCGCGATTGCAATGCCACCTTCCAGGCCGGATTGAAATGGTCGGTGGTTTTCTGTTCGAGCCAGGTGGCGAAGGCCTCGTTCAGCCAGATCTCGTTCCACGATGCCGCCGTGACCAGGTTGCCGAACCATTGGTGGGCGATCTCGTGGGCAACCGTCGCATAGACGCCGCGGTAGGTGCGCGGGCTGCTGCGCTCCGGGTCGACCAACAGATTGTCCTCGGCGTACGAGATCAGCCCCCAGTCTTCCATCGCGCCCCAGCGCACGCTCGGCACCGCAAACTGGTCGAGTTTCGGCAACGCATAAGGCACGCCGAAATAGCGGCTGTGATACGGCAGCACCTGCTCGGTAACCCGCATCGCATAGGCCGCCAGACGCTGCTTGCCTTCGGCGGTCAGGATGCGCAGCGGTATGCCCAGCGACTGCCCCTCCAGCACATCGAATCGGCCGACCGCGACACTGACCAGATAACTCGGCATCGCCGGCGTCGCCGCAAAGCGATGGATCGCCAGCGGGCCGGCGACGCGGCGAGCGACCCGCGGCATGTTGGAAGCCACGTCGTAGTCCAGCGGCGCGCTGACCGTGATCTCGAAGACCGCCCTGAATGACGGTTCATCGAATCCCGGGAATAGCTTGCGCGCGAAGATCGCCTCCAGCTGGGTGGCCAGCATGCGCTGCGGGCTGCCGCGCAACTCGTAGGGTGCGGCGAACAGACCCTCGCCGGCGACCTGCACCTTGCCGACGTAGTCGATCTCGATCCGGTGCTTGCCGCTGCGGATCGGCCGACCGTCATCCGGCACCAGGCGCCAGGTTTGCGATGCAGCCAACACCGTCGCCGACATCGAGCGCGCCGCCCCGCGCGCGTCGACCAGCCGGATGCGCCGCGCCGTCAGATCGGCCGCGTGCAGCTCGATTGCGTCGGCCGGTTGCCGAACCCGCACCGCGATCGAGACCTGGCCAGAGAACGCAGCCGCCGCCGGGTCCAGATCGAGCCGAAGCACGTAACGTGACGGCACGGCGTTTTTCGACAGGTGCCCGGGGGTTCGATCGAAGTCGAAGCGCAGGTTGTCGGCGCGCGCCTGCCAGCCGAACGTCAGCATCAGCAGGATCAGCAACGGTTGCAACAAGTGCTTGCACATGGCGTCGAACGATAGCGCAGCGGTACTCCGAAAACCAGTGCTTCGAAGACATCGGCTCGTCCACCGATCCGACCTGTGCGCGCGAGCCCTGCGGCGACGCACCTGCCTGGCCCGTCGGGACGCATGGGTGCGCTGCCTCGATCGGCACCAGCGATACTCGATGTCGAAACCGAGCCGCACGCCTTCATCCATCCCATTCGACGCAACGCCGCCCCATGAACCCACCCACCTACGGCGTCGGCATCGTCGGCACCGGCATCATGGGCCAACGCATGCTGGCCGGCCTGGCGCGCCATCCGCGCTTTCGAATTGCCGCGTTCTGGGATCCGGACCCGGCGGCGATGCGCTCAGCGGCGACGCTCGCCCCCGACGCCCGGCACGCCGCGTCGCTGAGTGATCTGGTCGGCGACGATGGCTGTGATCTCGTCTTTGTCGCGGCGCCGCCCGCCGCCCATCTGGCCAGTGTTCAAGCGGCTCTGGACGCACGCCGTGCCTGCCTGTGCGAAAAGCCGCTGGCCGCGTCGCGCAGCGAAGCCGATTCGATCGCGGCGATGGTGGCGGCGGCCGGCGTGCCGTTCGCCGTCAATTTCCCGCTCGCCCGTGCCGAGGCGAGCCGCCGGCTGGCGGCACTCGTCGCCGGTGGCGAGCTCGGCACGATCGAGTCGGCCACGATTCAGCTTCGGTTCGCGCGCTGGCCGCGCCCATGGCAGGCCGGCGCGGCCGGCTGGCTGGACGACTCGACCGAAGGCGGCTTCAGCCGCGAAGTGTTGTCGCATTTCGTATTCGTCGCCGAACGGCTGTTCGGTCCCGCGCAGCCCGCCACCACCCGACTGGAGCGTCAGCCCGGACGGGCCGAAACCGTGTTGCTGGCAAGCCTGAAACATGCCGGCCTGACGCTGCAGATCGATGCAGCCGTGGCTGGCGACATCGCCGATCACAACCGGTTCGAGGTGGTCGGAAGTCTGGCGACGGCCGCACTCACCGAGTGGACCCGTCTCGACTACCGCGGCCAGCTCAGCGACCGTGTCGACCCGACGCCCGGCACCCTCGATGCCGTGGCAGCGATGCTGGACGGCCGCGTCGACCACGGACTGGCCACGGCGGCCGAAGCCGCATCGGTGGTCCGTTGCATCGAGGCGATGCTGAACTGACGCGGTCGATCCGTTCAAGAACCATGGCTTGGCCGTCGACCTGGCCGAGCCGCCTATGGCCCGATCAGATCCAGCGCCCAGTAGGTCTTGAATCGGCTGGCCGAACCCGCCGGCGCGCAGGCGGCGCCGAGTTCGGTGAAGTTCGGGTTCAGCAGGTTGGCGCAGTGCGCGGGGCTGTTGACCCAGCGCGTGATCACCTCTTCGACCGTGGTCAGGCCTGCTGCGAGGTTTTCGGCATATTCGCCCCAGGCCTGGCCCGCTGCGGCGAGTCGGTGCTCGACGCTGCGTCCGTCGGCGCGTCCGACGTGGCTGAAATAGTTGTGGGCAGCCATGTCGATGGCGTGCACGTCGGCAGACAAGCTCAGGCGCTCGCTCCAGCCCAGCGGTCTGGCGGGCGAGAAGACGCCACGCTCACCACAGCTGCCGCCGCGGCTGCGCAGCCGATTCACGTAGTCGAGGATGCGTTGATCGAAGGCCGGGATGCCGCAGGTGGATCGGGTCGTCGGCGCTGTCAGAACCGCCGTCCGAGCGGCCACTGGCTGCCGGTGCGACGCTGAGCGCTCGCCCGTCTCGGCAGCCAGCGCAGGGCTGGTGCAGATCGTGTTGAAGGAACAGGCGATTGCCAGCGCTGTGGCCGCGGATCGGGGATTGAAGGCAGCGTACCTCGAGACCATGCGCAGACAAGGTTTGGGGAGTTCAGGAATTGTCCGGCAACAGCATTCGGTCGATCGCCGAAAGTTCCCCGAAAATTTGCAACAGCTTGTCAGATCAGCGTTGCCACCATCAGCCACACCAGCGCGGCGAGTGCCATCCACGGGGCCTTGCGGCTGTTGCGCCAGACCGCGGCGAACAGAAACAGGTTGTAGGGCAACGGGGCGAAATGCAGCGCCACCGCCACACCCAGCGGCGCGCCACCGGCCGCGACCAGCAACGCCAGGATGCTGCAGGCCAGATTGATCAGACTGCCGACCCCAACCATGTCGCGCCAGAACAGCACCGCCAACGGCAGCTGACCTTGCCAGCGGCGGGTGAAGAATCCTGACGAGCTGGGGCTGTTCATCGAACCCCGCTCGATAAACAGACGCATGAAGGTGCAAGCGGCCGGCGCATGCCTGATTCTGGTCCCTGCCCGAGCTGCGCTGCCGTGCATACTCTGGTCGCATCTCGGACAAGGAGGACGGTGCGATGACATCGAGCTTGCAGCAAACCGCCGTGGTCGGCGCCGGCGCTGTCGGCAGCTTTTTCGGCGCCATGCTGGCGCGGGCCGGGCATGCAGTCACATTGATCGGGCGGGCGCCACACGTCGACGCGATTACATCCAGCGGTCTCAGGCTGCAGATGGGTGGCAAGGTCGAGACCGTCCGCATCGCTGCCACCACCGACCTTGCCGCGGTGTCGGATGCCGATCTCGTGCTGTTCTGTGTCAAATCCACCGACACCGAAGCCGTGGCGCGCGAGATGGCGCCGTTGTTGAAATCCGGTGCATGGGTGCTCAGCCTGCAGAACGGCGTCGACAATGCGGCGACGATTGCGAGTCAGGTACGCCACACGGTGGTTCCGGCGGTGGTTTACGTGGCCACCGCGATGCCCGAGCCGGGCCTGGTGCAGCACCACGGACGCGGCGATCTGGTGATCGGCGCCTTGACCGCAGGCGACGCCGAAAACCCCGGGCAGCGCCAGCACTTGCAGGCGGTAGCCGACCTGTTTGCGTCGGCCGGGGTGCCGGTCGTGATTTCGCCCGACGTGATCGACGAGTTGTGGCGCAAATTGCTGGTCAACTGCGTCTACAACGCGATCTCGGCGGTCTCGCAGTTGCCGTACGGTCGCATGGTCGCGTTGCCGGAAATCCGCGCCGTGATGCAGGCCCTGGTGCGCGAGGTCGTGGCCGTGGCGCAGGCCGATGGTCAGCGTCTGAGCTTCGATTCGGCGATTCAAGCCGTCGACAACATCGGTACCGCGATGCCGGCCCAGCTATCGTCGACGGCGCAGGATCTGGCGCGCGGCAAACCCACCGAGATCGATCACCTGAACGGATTCATCGTGCGCCGCGGCATCGCGCTGGGCGTGCCCACGCCGATCAACCAGACCTTGCACGCCTTGGTCAGACTGGCCGAATCCGGCAGGCCCGTACGATGAGTCAGCCCGCCGCGGGCCACGCGCAACCCGTACCGACCGAATTCGTCCACGCGCTGCGCGAACTCGGCCTGGCCGACGCGCAGCAAGCCTTGACCGGCGAGGCGCTGACGGGCGGGGTATCGTCAGACATCTGGCGCATCGATACGCCGCAGGGTCCGGTCTGTGCGAAACGCGCGCTGACCAAGCTGCGCGTCGCCGCCGACTGGTTTGCACCGATAGCGCGCAACCGCTACGAGGCGGCGTGGATGCGGACTGCCGAAGCCGCCGCACCGGGCAGCGCACCGCGGGTGCTCGGCCAGCACGCGGCGCTCGGCGTGCTGGTGATGGCTTATCTGCCACCTGCCCGACATCCGCTTTGGAAACATCAGCTACGAGACGGGCACGCCGAAGTACACACCGCGCAGGCGGTCGGAAAACGCCTGGCCCGGATCCATTCGTATTCAGCCGCGCAGCCCGGCCTGGCCGGCGAGTTCGATACCGATTCGATCTTCTACGACATCCGGCTCGAGCCCTACCTGGTGGCGAGTGCCGCCCGCCATCCCGAGCTGGCGCCGATGCTGCACGCGCTGGTGGCCCAGACGCAGACCAACCAGCGCGCGCTGGTGCATGGCGATGTCAGCCCGAAAAATATCCTGATCGGACCCGACGGGCCGATCTTTCTCGACGCCGAATGTGCCTGGTGGGGCGATCCGGCCTTCGACATCGCGTTCTGCCTTAATCACCTGCTGCTCAAGTGCCTGTGGAATCCGAGCGCAAGTGAGGACTTGCTCGCTTGTTATGACAGCCTGGCTGCAACGTGGTTGGACGGGGTCGACTGGGAGCGCGCCGACGCCGCCGAACAGCGCAGCGCGGCCTTGCTGCCAGGGCTGCTGCTGGCCCGGGTCGACGGCAAGTCGCCGGTCGAATACATCACCGA
>JANNNE010000053.1:0-7160 GCA_031398385.1 Ideonella sp. | reverse complement strand
CGATTGCGGGTTGAGAAGGGGTGCGGGTGCGGCGTCGATCGGGCAGGTGGCGTCATCAGCCACGGTGATAGCGGTGTGGCGCAAACGGCATGGTCGTCACCTGCATCGGCAGCGATTTGCCGCGGACGAGCGCGAACACCTGGTGCTGCGGCTGGCTGTGCCCGGTTGGCAGATAGGCCATTGCGATTGGCCGGTCGACCGTGGGTGCCAGCGTGCCGCTGGTGACAACGCCGAGCTGCGCGCCCTGGGCGTCGACGATGGCCGTGCCTTCGCGCACCGGCACCCGTTCGAGACCGACCAGCCCGACCCGCTTTCTGCTCGCCCCGGAGCCGAATTGGCCATCGATGCTGGCAGCGCCCGGGTAGCCGCCGGCACGTTCGCCGCCGGCCCGACGCACCTTCTGGATCGCCCAGGTCAGCCCGGCCTCGACCGGCGTCGTGGTTTCGTCGATGTCATGGCCATACAGGCACAGCCCGGCTTCGAGACGCAGCGTATCGCGTGCGCCGAGCCCGGCTGGCCGAACCTCGGCCTGCGCCAACAGATGCATTGCCAGGTCGGCCGCAGCGTCGGCGGGAACGGAGATCTCGAAGCCATCCTCGCCGGTATAGCCGGAGCGGGTGACGAAGCAGTTGGCATCGAGCAGCCTGAATTCGCCGCCCGTCATGAAGGTCAGCGCCGCGACCACCGGATTCAGGCGTGCCAGCGCATCGACCGCGCGCGGGCCCTGCAGCGCCAGCAGCGCACGCTCGTCGAGCGGATCGACCTGGCAGCGCTCGCCGATGTGGATTTGCAGGTGCCGGGTGTCGGCGGCCTTGCAGGCTGCATTGACGATCAGGAACAGGTCGCCGAATGCACCGCCGGCGGCTGGTCGGCAGACCATCAGATCGTCCAGGATGCCGCCTTGATCGTTGGTGAACAAGGCATAACGTTGCTTGCCGACACCGAGGCCGACCATGTCCATCGGCACCAGGCGCTCGAGCTCAGCCGCGCTGTCCGCGCCGACCAGGCGCAGCTGGCCCATGTGGGACACGTCGAACAGCGCGGCGTTGCTGCGGCACCAGCGGTGTTCGGCCATCAGGCCATCGCGATACTGGACCGGCATCTCGTAGCCGGCGAACGGCACCATGCGGGCACCGAGCTCAAGGTGCAGGTCGTGCAGTGGCGTTCGGAGCAGGGCGGCTGGCGGGCTGGTGGCGGTCATGGCGGTCTCCGAAGGCGGGCGATCCGGTATCCGGCAAATGCCGAAACCTGAAAACATGCCCCCTCTGTCCGCTTTACCTGAGAGATTGATGGCGATCCAACGGACCACCACTTGCCCCTTCGGTGGGTCTGCTCGAGGCAGACCTCTCTCCAGCGAGGAACGCCTGCCGGTCAATGACCTGCGGGCGCTTGCCAGTCCTTTTGCCTGAGCGTTCGAAGTGGTCCGATCGGCCCGACCTCTGCGCCTTCGGCGGCTTGCACATCCCCCGGCACAAACTGACGACCGGCGGGGCAAACTCTCTCCTGGCCCGGGCAGTATACGTCCGGCCAGCGAACCGGAGGACGCACCCTTGACGCAGCGCAAGCTTCGCGTTTTCAGCGCTGATCGGGCAGGCCGAACCTGATACTGTGGAGCCCCCCCGATCCTCACCCTGGAAGACCCGCGATGAGCACCATCTACGATCAGGATCTCGACCGGTGCGCGGCCAATTTTGTCGCGCTGTCTCCGGTCAGTTTCGTCGAGCGCAGCGCCGAGGTGTTCGGCGATCTGCCGGCGGTGATCCATGGCCGAAGGCGCTACACCTGGGCGCAGACCCGCGAGCGCTCGGCCCGGCTGGCCGCTGCGTTGCGCAGCCTGGGCATTGGTCGGGGCAGCACGGTCAGCGTGATGCTGCCCAATACGCCCGAGATGATCGAGGCGCATTACGCAGTGCCGGCCGTCAATGGCGTACTCAATACCTTGAATACGCGGCTCGATGCGCAGCTGCTGGCGTGGCAGCTGAACCATTGCGAGGCCGCGGTGCTGATCACCGACAGCGAGTTCGCGCCGACGATGCGCCGCGCGCTGGACATTCTGATAGCCGAGTTCGGCCGTAGTCCGATCGTGATCGATGTCTGCGACAGCGAGTTCGATGGCCCGCATGAACGCCTCGGCACCCATGAATACGAATCCTGGCTGGCCGCTCATGAGCCGCTGCAGACGCTGGCCGGGCCGGTCGACGAATGGGATGCGATCGCGGTCAGCTACACCAGCGGCACCACCGGGGATCCGAAAGGCGTCGTCACGCATCACCGCGGGGCCTACCTGAATGCGGTCAGCAATGCGGCCACCTGGACCACGCCGCATTTCCCGATCTACCTCTGGACCCTGCCGATGTTTCACTGCAACGGCTGGTGCTTTCCCTGGACGGTCGCGATGCTCGGCGGCACACATGTGTGTCTGCGCCGGGTCGAGGCCGAAGCGATCCTGGGTGCAATCCGCGAACACGGGGTCGACCACTATTGCGCCGCCCCGATCGTGCACAACCTGTTGATCGCCGCGGCGCCGGAACTGCGCGCAGGCATTTCGCAGCAGGTGCGCGCGATGGTGGCGGGCGCCGCGCCGCCGGCCTCGATGATCGAGGGCATGGCACGCATCGGCTTCGACATCACCCACGTCTACGGCCTGACCGAGGTCTACGGTCCGGCGGCCGTTGCCGTCAAGCGCGCCAGCTGGGCCAACGAAAGCCTGTCCGAGCAGACCCGCCTGAACGGCCGGCAGGGGGTTCGTTATGCGCTGCAGGAAGGCATGACGGTGATGGATGCGCAGTCCATGACGCCGACACCGGCGGATGGGCAGACCATGGGCGAAATCATGTTCCGCGGCAACATCGTGATGAAGGGTTATCTGAAGAACCCGGCATCGACTGCACAGGCCTTCGACGGCGGCTGGTTCCACACTGGCGATCTGGCCGTGATGGAGGGTGATCGCTACGTGAAGATCAAGGACCGCAGCAAGGACATCATCATCAGCGGCGGCGAAAACATCAGTTCGATCGAAGTCGAGGATGCCTTGTATCGGCACCCGGCGGTGCTGGCGTGTGCGGTGGTCGCGCGGCCGGACGAGAAATGGGGCGAGGCACCGGTCGCCTTCGTCGAGTTGCGCGCCGGCTCCGAGGTTGGCGCGGCCGAGTTGATCGCCCACTGCAAGGCCTTGCTGGCCGGCTATAAGGTGCCGCGCGATGTACGCTTCGAGCCGATACCGAAAACCTCGACCGGCAAGATCCAGAAATTTACGCTGCGCGAGCGCGCCAGGGCCGGCACCCCCGTCTGAGGGCGCCGAAAGCCCGATCCGTTCAGAAAGGAACACCGATGAGCACCACCAGCGAACTCGTGTTGCGCGAGCAGGACCCACAAGGCGTCGTGACGCTGACCCTGAACCGTCCCGATGCCTTCAATTCGCTCAGCGAGGCCATGCTGGCGGCGCTGCAGTCTCAGTGGGTGTCGATTGCGGCCGACGAGTCGGTGCGGGTCGTGATCCTGGCGGCCAACGGTCGCGCGTTCTGCGCCGGCCACGACCTGAAGGAAATGCGCGCCGAACCGTCGATGGCGTATTACCAGCGCCTGTTCGCCGACTGCGCCCGCATGATGATGGCGATCCAGCAATTGCCGGTTCCGGTGATCGCCAAGGTGCAGGGCGTTGCGACGGCCGCCGGCTGTCAACTGGTGGCGACCTGTGATCTGGCAGTGGCCGCTCGCAGCGCCCGTTTTGCCGTCAGCGGCGTCAATCTCGGCTTGTTCTGCTCGACACCCAGCGTCGCGCTGAGCCGCAACCTCGGCCGCAAGGCGGCGTTCGAGATGCTGGTGACCGGCGATTTCATCGATGCCGAGCAGGCGCGTGAGAAGGGCCTGGTCAACCGGGTGGTCGATGCCGCCGATCTCGATGCGGCGACCGCGGCGCTGGCATCCAGCATCACCGCCAAGCCGCGCGCGGCGGTTGCCATCGGCAAGGCGCTGTTCTATCGGCAGCTCGAAAAAGGCGTTGCCGCTGCCTATGACGACGCCGGCAGCGCGATGGCCTGCAACATGATGGATGACGCGGCACTCGAAGGCGTGCAGGCCTTCATCGACAAGCGCAAGCCGAGCTGGGGGCGATGAGCCTCGATACAGGGAGTTGAAGCGGTCTGGTTCCGCCGCTTGGGGGTCTGCCGGTGCGTCGTCCAGCGCAGCTGACGCTGATCCACCCGGCCAGCCGCAGATTCAAGGTGTCGGCTTGTACTTGCTCAAGGGCGGGTCGCTGCCCGCGGCCTCGTCGGTATTGGCGACTGAAAACTTCTTGATCTTGCTGAAGTAGGCGCCCCAGGCGTTGATGTAGGCGGTACGCGCCGCATTGGCGGTGGCGGTCTTGATCTTCTTGTTTTTGAAGTCGATGTCGAGCACCGGAATCGGCTCGGTACGGAAATAGTTCAACAGATCCTCGCGATGGCAGCTCTCGTGGAAGCCCAGGGTGACATTGCCGGCGTCCTTGTCGGGCTTGGTGGTGCCGCGACCGTAGGCCGCATCGTCGTCCGGGTTCCCGCTGCCGTACTGCGTGATGATCTCGATGGTCCAGGCCAGGTCGTTGGTGACATTGTCGACGTTGCCCTGATCGTCGGAGTGAATGTTGATCTGCCCGCCATTGTTGTTTTCGCTGAGCGAGGTGTGGGCCCCCACGATGCCCGACACACCCGTCTCGTCGGCCTTCAGCTTCAGCGTCACGATGCCGTGGACCACCTCGTCCGCGGCGTCTGAAGCGATCGTCGGCGGTGGTTGACGTTTGGCCTTGGCCACTTCGGTTTCGCCGGCCAGCTGAACCAGACCCGGATCGACCGTGCGCGCCGACGGCGCTTGCGGATCGGGCAGCATCTCGCCATCCTGCACGATGCCGAGCGTCGAAGATGACCGGAAGCTGCCACCCCCACCTGCGCCGGCGGGCGCGTCCGGATGTGCAACCCGACCCGAGTGGTTGATCCAGCTCGAGGGAACGGCGTTCGAACGCCGGTTGGACGGCAAGCAATCGCACATGGCAAATCTCCAGGACGAACCGACGCATTATCCGATCGTTGCCGACCGGGCGCGGGGCCAAAGTCGTTGCATGCAGCACACTATCGGCCCCGGTGGCATCATGCCAGCCCGCCGGTCCGGGACACGGGTTCTCCGCAGTCTCGCCGCTTTTACACCGAGGATCCGACCGTGGACATGTTGACCAATCCCCTGGCCATCGATTGGGATGCGCCGCACAGCCTGCCGCTGTTCGCTGCCATTCGCCCCGAGCATTTCCGCTCGGCACTGAATGGCGCGATGCTGGCGCACCGCGATGAACTGCGCGCGATCACCGGTCAGGAATCGGGCGCTGATTTCGACAACACGGTGGCCGCGTTCGACCGCGCGGGCGAGAATCTGCACCGCGTCGAGGCGATTTTCCACAGTCTGGCGGCGTCTGCCACGTCGCCTGAGCTGCAGGCCGTGCAGCGCGAGATGGCCGCTCCGCTGGCCGGCCACTGGTCGGCGGTGCAGCAGGATGAGCAGCTGTTCGCTCGCATCGACGCCGTCCATCGCAGCCGCGAGCAACTCGGCCTGACGACCGAGCAGCGCCGGCTGGTCGAGCGTGTCCACCTCGATTTCGTGCGTGCCGGCGCCGCGCTGGCGCCCGCGCAACGCCAGCGCTTCGCCGCGGTGATGCAGCGCCTGGCCGAGCTGACCACCGCCTTCGGTCAGAACGTGTTGCACGACGAGTCGACTTACAGCCTGGCGTTGCCGGACGAGGCCGCATTGGCCGGTTTGCCTGATTTCGTGCGTGCGGCGGCCCGTCAGGCTGCCACCGAGCGCGGCCTGGATGGCGCGGTGATCACCTTGTCGCGCTCGTTGATTGTCCCGTTCCTGAGCTTTTCGGAACGCCGGGATCTGCGTGAAACGGCCTGGCGCGCCTGGACCAGCCGCGGTGAACACGACGGCGATCACGACAACCGGCCGATCGCGCGTGAGATCCTGGACTTGCGGCGTGAGCAGGCTGCGTTGATGGGGCACAGCAACTTTGCCGACCACGCCTTGACCGACACCATGGCCGGCCGACCCGAACGCGTCTGGGCCCTGCTTGACGAGGTCTGGCAACGTGCGCTGCCGGCCGTCGAGCGTGAACGCGAGATGTTGACGGTCGCGATGCAGGCCGCCGGGCAGGACGGGGTGATCGAGGCCTGGGATTGGCGCTACTGGGCCGAGAAGGTGAGGCAGAACCATTTCACGCTCGACGAGGCATCGATCAAGGCCTATTTCCCCTTGCCGGCGATGGTTGCCGCGGCCTTCGATTGCGCAACGCGCCTGTTCGGCATTCGCTTCAAGCGGCGCGACGACCTGAAGGCCTACCACGACGATGTCGATGTGTACGAGGTGAGCGGCCCCGACGACTCGGTGATGGGCCTGTTCCTGCATGACAACTTCGCGCGTACCACCAAGCGCAGCGGCGCCTGGATGAACAGCCTCGCGAACCAGCATCGCAACGGCTCGACCCAGCTGCCGGTGGTGCTGAACAACAACAACTTCGCGAAGGCCGCCGCCGGTGAGCCGACCCTGCTGTCGCCCGACGATGTGCGAACGCTGTTCCACGAATTTGGCCACGGCTTGCATGGGCTGTTGTCGAACGTCAATTTCCAGCGTTTGTCGGGAACCCATGTGCTGCGCGATTTCGTCGAGCTGCCGTCGCAGCTGTACGAACATTGGGCCCAGGAGCGCGAGGTGTTGCGCCGATATGCCCGCCATTGGCAGACCGGCGAGGCGATTCCCGATGCGCTGATCGATCGCATCGAAGCAGCACGCCAGTTCGGCCAAGGCTACGAGACGGTTCGCTACACCGCCAGTGCAATTGTCGACCTGGCGATCCACCAGGCGACCGAGCCAGTCCATGACATCGTCGCCTTCGAGGCGCAGGTACTGGCCGACCGCGGGTTGCCGCACGGCGTCGGACTGAATCACCGCTTGCCGCATTTTCAGCACCTGTTTGCCGGCTCGAGTTATGCAGCGGGTTACTACGTCTACCTGTGGGCCGAGGTGCTCGACGCCGATGCCTACGATGCCTTCCGCGAAGCCGGCAGCCCGTTCGATGCCGCGACCGCCGAACGCCTGTACCGCTGCATCTACAGCCGCGGCGACAGCGAGGAACCGGGTGC
>JANNNE010000029.1:0-6951 GCA_031398385.1 Ideonella sp. | reverse complement strand
TTTCCCTTGCTGCCGGGCATTCCGCGGGTTTTGTGGTTTTTAAAAAACCCCCACGCGGGGCTAACGCCGCTCCTACCGAAGATTGCAGCGATCACACACCGCGTGCGCGGTCTGATCTGAACTGCTCGACGAATGCCACCAGCGCGTGTGCCTCGATGGCCTCGCGAATCTCGCGCATCAGGTTCAGGTAGTAGTGCAGGTTGTGAATGCTGGCCAGCATCGGGCCGAGCATTTCGCCGCAGCGGTCCAGGTGGTGCAGGTAGGCGCGGCTGAAGCCGCCGGACACCGCGCCATCGGCGGCGGCTTCGCCTTTGCAGGCATAACAGCCGCAGGTCGGGTCGAGCGGTCGCTCGTCGGTCCTGTGGCGCGCGTTGCGAAGCTTCAGATCGCCGAAACGCGTGAACAAATGGCCGTTGCGCGCATTGCGGGTCGGCATCACGCAGTCGAACATGTCGATGCCTGCCAGCACGCCGTCGACCAGGTCTTCGGGGGTTCCGACACCCATCAGATACCGCGGCTTGGCGGCCGGCAGCCGCGGCCCGATGTGGCGCAATATGCGCAGCATCTCGGGTTTGGGTTCGCCGACGCTCAGACCGCCGATTGCATGACCGGGCAGGTCGAGCGCGCTCAGGCCGGCCAGCGATTCGTCGCGCAAGGATTCGAACATGCCGCCCTGCACGATGCCGAACAAGGCATTCGGATTGGCGCCACGTTCGAACTCGTTCTTGCAGCGGCTTGCCCAGCGCAGGCTCAGTTCCATCGACTGGCGCGCCTCGGCTTCGGTGGTGATCCGGCCGGCGACATCGTAGGGCGTGCATTCGTCGAACTGCATCACGATGTCGCTGTTCAGCAGCTGCTGGATCTGCATGCTCAGCTCGGGGGTCAGAAACAGCTTGTCGCCGTTCACTGGCGACGAGAAGCGCACGCCTTCTTCGGTGATCTTGCGGCCCTTGCCGTCGGCGCCGCCGAGGCTCCAGACCTGGAAACCGCCGCTGTCGGTCAGGATCGGCCGGGCCCAGCCCTCGAAACGGTGCAGGCCGCCGAACTGGCGCACGATGTCCAGGCCGGGCCGCATCCACAGGTGGAAGGTATTGCCGAGAATGATCTGCGCGCCCATCTCTTCGAGCGAGCGCGGCATCACGCCCTTGACCGTGCCGTAGGTGCCGACCGGCATGAAGATCGGCGTCTCGACCACGCCATGATTCAGCGTCATGCGGCCGCGCCTGGCCTGGCCATCGGTGGTGATCAGCTTGAAATCGAGCATCTGAGAATTGTCGGTTGGCCGCAGCAAGGCCGTTCAGGCCCGATCGAGCAGCATCGCGTCGCCGTAGCTGAAGAAGCGGTAGCGGCGGTCGATCGCTTGCTGGTACAGGGCCATCATGTGTTGATGGCCGGCGAATGCGCTGACCAGCATCATCAAGGTGCTCTTGGGCAAGTGGAAATTGGTGATCAGCCGGTCGACCATCCGAAATTCGAATCCCGGCGTGATGAAGATGTCGGTTTCGCGTGCGCCGGCCAGCAGCATGCCGCTCAGCGCGGCCGATTCGAGTGCGCGAAGCGTGGTCGTGCCGACGGCGACGATGCGCCCGCCTGCCGAGCGGGTATGGGCGATGGCGTCGACGGTGGCTTGCGGGATGTCGAACCACTCGCTGTGCATGCGGTGTTCGGCGAGATTGGCCGAGCGCACCGGCAGGAAGGTGCCAGCGCCGACATGCAAGGTCACTTCGGCGCGTGCCAGACCGCGCCGGTCGAGTGCATCGAGCAGGGGCTGGTCGAAATGCAGTGCGGCGGTCGGCGCGGCCACGGCGCCCGGACGGCTGGCGAATACCGTCTGGTAGCGCTGTTCGTCATCGGCGTCGTCGGCATGCTCGATGTAGGGCGGCAGCGGGACGTGACCGAAGCGATCGAGCAGCGGCAGGGGATCGGACGGAAATCGCAGATGGAACAGGTCATCGCCGCGGCCGGTGCGGCCCAACACCTCGGCTTCGAACCCGCTGCCATCGGCGGCCGTGAAGCGCAGGCGGCTTCCCGGCTTGGGCGATTTGCTGGCCCGGATCTGCGCATGTATCTCATGCCCGGCTCCGGGCAGCAGGCGCTCGACCAGCACCTCGGCGGCGCCACCGGTGGCCTTGTGTCCGAGCAGACGCGCCTTGATGACACGGGTGTTGTTGAAGATCAGCAGATCGGTCGTGTCGAGCAGTCCGGGCAGCTCCCGGAATACCTGGTCGGTCGGCGGCAGGCTGCGGCCGTCGAGCAGGCGTGATGCGCTGCGCTCGGGCGCAGGGTGCTGAGCGATCAGCTCCGGCGGCAGCGCGAAATCGAAATCGGCGAGAGAAAAAATGGGGTCGGTATGCGCCATCGGGCCGCGATTGTTTCACGACCGATGGACGACGCGGGCGTCATGCCCCGTAGCTCAGCGTCCGGTATCGCCCACCGATTGATACAGATCGGCAAAGCTGCTGCTCGCAAAGGCTTCGTCGTCCCCCCCAGGCAGCGCAGTCCAGCGATGAGCCGTCTCGCTCAGCTTGGCGGCCAGCACCGGCTTGGTCAGGAAGTCGTTCATGCCGGCGTCCAGGCAGGCGGCGCGGTCTTCGGCGAAGGCATTGGCTGTCAGCGCGACGATCGGCACGATGCGTCCATAACGCCCCGCCTCGCCGGCGCGGATCCGGCGTGTCACCTCCAGGCCATCCATGTCGGGCATCTGCCAATCCATCAACACAAGGTCGAACATCTGCCGTGCCATCAGTTCGAGCGCCTGTCGGCCGTCTTCGGCCGCTGTCGTCAGATAGCCGGCGTTCTGCAGCATGCTGCAGACGATCGTCTGGTTCAGACGATCGTCCTCGACCACCAGCACGTGTTTCGAGCCGAGCGCAGCCGGCCTGCTGAACGACTCGAACGGAACCGGAGGCGGTTGCCGCAGGCTGGGTGCGGCGCGCGGAACGGCCCCGAGGCGACTGACCAGCGCGGCGCGCAGCACCGGCTTGACGACGCTGCGCGACAATTGGAAACGCTCGCGCGCGACCTCGCTTTCATACGACTCGAGCTGTGTCATCCCGATCACGCGTTCCGGATCGATCAGGTTCATCGACGCTTCGAGAAACTCCAGCGTCTGTTCGGCATCGGCAGCCACCAGCAGCCAGGGCTGTGGGGATTCGTCAGCCCCCCGATTCATCCAGTCGCGCAGGTCCTCGGGCGATCGACAGCGCTTGGTGCGGCAACCCAGCCGGTTCAGTTGCGCATCGACGGCGCGGGCGCTGGCCTCGTGCGGCTCGAAGAACAACACCACATGTTGCAGCGGGGGCGGATCGGGTACCGGCACCACCGCCATCGGAATCGCGATTTCGACCTCGAAGAAGGTGCCGACACCCGGTTCGCTGCTCAGCTTGATGCTGCCCTCCATGGCCTCGATCAGCTGGCGCGTGATCGTCAATCCGAGTCCGCTGCCGCCGTGGCGGCGGTTGACCCCGTCATCGGCCTGGCGGAAGGGCTCGAAGACATGTTTCAGGGCTTCGGGCGCGATCCCCATGCCGCTGTCGCGAACCCCGAAGATGACCGAGTCGTGGGTGTGGCCGCGTTCGACCGTCAACACGACGTCGCCGCGTTGCGTGAACTTGACCGCATTGCCCAGCAGATTCAGCAGGATCTGACGCAGCCGCGGGGAATCGCCGTTGCGCCACGCCGGCAGCACCGGATCGACGATGCAGGCCATGCCGAGACGCTTCATGCGCGCGCCAACGGCGGTGGTGGCGATCGCGCTTTCGACGCAGTCGACCAGATTGAAATCGACGTGAGACAGGTCGAGCGCGCCGGTTTCGATGCGCGACAGATCGAGGATGTTTTCGATCAGCCCCAGCAGGTTGGTGCCGCTGCCCCGGATCGCATCAATCAGGTGGGCCTGCTCCTCTGCACCTTGGCCGCCGATCTGCAGCAATTGGGCCGCACCGATCACGCCGTTCAGTGGGGTGCGCAGTTCGTGGCTCATGTTGGCCAGAAAGCGGGTCTTGGCGAGCGACGCCGCTTCGGCGTGGTCGCGTTCGTCTTGCAGGGTGCGGGTATCTTCGGCGGTGCGCCGATCGGCTTCGCGGCGTGCGGCGACCACCGCATTGCCCAGCGACTCGATGTCGTCGAGCAGCAGGTTGATCGGCGTAACCAGGTCGATTTCATCCGGCCCGGTGGCCGGCAGACGTTGTTCATGCTGCTTCTGGGTCGCGATCTCGCTGGTGCGGCGCTGCAGGGCCCGGACGCTGCGCGATGCAGTTTTCGAGCGCAGCGCGCCGAAGGCACCGATGGCCGAGGCTGCCAGCGCGGGCGCTGCAGCCTGGACGCCAAAACCGAACCAGGCCAGCACGGCCGCGGCCAGTGCCAGGCCGCTGGCCAGCAACAACCAGCGCCACGGCGGGCGCACGATGCCTAAACCGGGTGGCGGCGTTGTCTTGGTCGGTGTACTCAAACGGCATTCCTTCCGCGGCAGGCTGGCGCGATTCGGCATCGCTCAGGGATTAGGAGCATGCCTGATTTTGTAACCTGAAACCGGGTCCGGCGCGTGAATGTATGACGTCTTCGGCGTGGGCCGGACCTGCCGGGGTGCGCTGCGGGCAGAATTGCAGCATGCCGCCATCGCCCGCCACAGCGAAACGCCAGCCGACCGGGCCGACTGCCGGCGTCAAATCTGCACCGCAGCGCGCGCTCGCCAAGATGGGGCTCACCCGCGACGTCGACCTGGCGCTGCATCTTCCGCTGCGCTACGAGGACGAAACCCGGCTGAGGCGCGTGGCCGACCTGCGCGACGGCGATACGGCGCAGGTGGAAGGGGTGGTTCAAGATTGCCAGATCCAGGCGCACGGCCGGCGTCAGCTGGTGGTGCGCCTGCGTGATGCCAGCGGCGAGCTGGTGCTTCGCTTCATCCATTTCTATCCGAGCCATCGCAAGAGCCTGGCTGCCGGGCAGCGCTTAAGAGTGCGCGGCGACCTGCGCGGCGGCTTTTTCGGTCTTGAAATGGTGCATCCGTCGTTCCGTGCCGTCACCGATGAAACTCCGCTGGCACAGTCGCTGACGCCGGTCTATCCGAGCGTGGCATCGCTGCCGCAGGGGTATCTGCGCAAGGCGGTGGCTTCGGCGCTGCAGCGGGCTGATTTGTCCGAAATCGTTCCGGCTGACCTGTTGCCGCCGGGCTTGCCGAGCCTGCAAAGCAGCCTGAACCATCTGCACCATCCGGCCCCTGAGGTGTTGCCGCAAATGCTGGAAGATCGGACTCAGCCGGCCTGGCAACGGCTCAAGTTCGATGAGTTGCTGGCGCAGCAGATTTCGCAGGCGCAGGCGCGTCGCGCGCGGGCGCTGCAGCGCGCACCTCGCTTTGCGCCGCTGCGCGACGGCTTGCAGACGCAATTGCTGGCGGCGCTGCCGTTCGAGCTGACGCCGGCCCAGCGCCGCGTGGTCGACGAGATCGGCGCCGACATGGCGCGCCTCGCAGCCGGCGACAGCACACGCGCGGTGCCGATGCACCGCCTGCTGCAGGGCGATGTCGGGTCCGGCAAGACGGTGGTCGCCGCGCTGGTGGCGGCGCTGGTGATGGCGCAGGGCTGGCAGTGCGCGCTGATGGCGCCGACCGAAATCCTCGCCGAACAACACTTTCGCAAGCTGGTCGGCTGGCTGGAACCGCTGGGCATTCAGGTCGCGTGGTTGACCGGCAGCCGCAAAGGCAAGAGCCGGCAGCAAATGCTGGACGCAGTGGCCAGCGGCGATGCCTTGCTGGTGGTCGGCACCCACGCGGTGATCCAGGCCGATGTGCGGTTCGCCAGACTCGGGCTTGCGATCATCGACGAACAACACCGCTTCGGGGTCGCTCAGCGCCTGAGTCTGCGCGCCAAGCTGGTCGACGGCGCCGGGACGGCAGGGCTGGAACCGCACCTGCTGATGATGAGCGCGACGCCGATCCCGCGCACCCTGGCGATGACGCTGTTTGCCGATCTCGACATCAGCACCATCGATGAGCTGCCGCCCGGCCGGACGCCGGTGCTGACCAAGATCTTCAGCGATGCCCGGCGCGAGGAAGTGATCCGCACGATTCGTGATGCCGTGGCCGACGGTCGACAGGTGTATTGGGTCTGTCCGCTGATCGAGGAAAGTGAACACGTCGATCTGCAGAATGCGACCGCCACCCACGATCAGCTGCAACAGGCGCTGCCGCAGGTGCGGGTCGGTCTGTTGCACGGCCGCATGCCGGCTGGCGAAAAGGCCGCGGTGATGGCGCTGTTCGGCGACGGACAGATGGCGTTGCTGGTCAGCACCACGGTGATCGAGGTCGGTGTCGACGTGCCCAATGCCAGCCTGATGGTGATCGAGCATGCCGAGCGTTTCGGGCTCAGCCAGTTGCACCAGTTGCGCGGCCGGGTGGGTCGGGGCGGGGTTGCCAGTGTCTGTGTGCTGCTGTATTCATCGCCGCTGTCCGACACCGGCAAGTCGAGGTTGAAAGCCATGGCCGAGACGGCCGATGGCTTCGAGATCGCGCGCCGCGATCTGGAGATCCGCGGCCCCGGCGAGTTTCTCGGGGCCCGCCAGTCCGGTGTGCCGCTGCTGCGTTTCGCCGACCTGGCCGAAGACCAGCAACTGGTTCAACAGGCCCGCGAGGTCGCCGTAGCCCTTCTCGACCGACACCCCGAGCTGGCCCGCCGGCAGATGGCACGCTGGCAGAACGTGCGCGCCGACTATCTGAAGGCGTGACGGTGAAAGCGTGATGGCGGGCGCGCCCCTGCCCGGCGCGATCATCAATCGGGCGCCGAATACGGGCCGACCAGCCCCAGCAGGTGCGCCTTCTGGGCCGGTTCGAGGTAGGGCAGCAAAAGGCTCAAGACGTGGAACGCGCCGCGCACCATCGCTGCGCCGGCACTTTCGGGTTCGAGTGCGCGCCGCGGATCACGCACATATTCGTAGCTCAGCCAATAGGTCAGCACG
>JANNNE010000023.1:0-9791 GCA_031398385.1 Ideonella sp. | reverse complement strand
GGCGGTCAGCAGGCTGCACCGGCCAGCCGGTCCCGACGTCGTACTGCCCGGGAGGCAGGCGGCCCGCGGGGCCCTCGGGTCGGCGTCGGAAGAATCCTCGGGTCACCGGCATGTGGCGCCTCCTCGTGGACGGGGTGCAGGCCGCAGGTGGTCGAGGCCTCGAGAGGACTCAGAATGGGGCCGAGCCAGGTCCGTGAGATCCGAGCATTTGTCGTCGCGCGTTCGGGGGACTGGCACTCGATCAGCGGCGGCCGGCCACTCTCAGTGCCTGGGACAGTTCGTCGATCTCCGCGTGGAAGGCGGCGAGGATGTGACCCGGGTCCGCGATCACGGTGGCGTCGGTCTTGAAGCCGATCCGCACCGTGCCGGCGTACGTGAAGATGCACGTCCCGAGCGTCTGGTCCGCCGATCCGGGCACCCAGCCCAGCAGGCTGGTGATCCGGGTGCCCGCGAGGTAGCGCGGCTCTCGCGGGCCGGGGACGTTGGTGGTGACACCGATGCCCTTGCCGGCGAAGAACGTCACGAGGGCGCTGCTGAGGCGTCGCCCCAGGCGGCCGATCCCCTGGATCAGCGCGAACGTGATGACCGGTTCCGGGGAGCGTTTGATGCGGTCCATCCGGCGCTTGGTCTCGGCGAGCCGCTCGGCCGCGGTGGTGAGCCCGGAGGGCAGCAGGAGCAGGACGAGCGCGAAGCGGTTGCCGAGCTCGCGGGGAAGAGGCAGGTGCATCGGGCGCAGGTTGACCGGGATCATCGTCGGGATGTCGACCGCGCGACCACCCCGCTCGACCTGGTAGCGCTCGATGGCGCCGGCCAGCGCCGAGACCAGGACGTCGTTCACGGTCGCCTCCGAGGTCCTGGCGATGTCCTTGATCAGCTGCAGGTCGATCGGGTCGGACCAGACCGCCTGTTTGTGCGTGCCGGCCGAACCGGCCAGCGCTGACTGCGGGTTGCGGGTCACCATCAGCTTGCCGAGCACACCGGCTCCGCTGAGGCCGGTCCGGATCGCCGCGACGGTCGCGGCACGGACCCGAGCCGGCCGCAGCGCGCTCGTCACCTCGGGGGCGGCGCGTCGGGCGACGTCGATGAGGTCACCGACGCCGTGATGACGTGCCCCTCCGCCGTCCACCGCGGTGCCTTCCGCGTCGGCCGTCGCGTCGGTCAGCGACAGCAGGACCTGGGTGAGCGCGATGCCGTCGGCCAGGGCGTGGTGCAGCCTCACGTAGATCGCCGAGCCCTCGTCGAGGCCGTTGATGAGGTGGATGTCCCAGAGCGGGCGGTCGCGCGGCAGCGGCGTGGCGAGGAAGCTGCCGACGTACGCCTGCAGGGCAGCAGCGTCCCCGGGCGCAGGGAGCCGCACCTCGCGCACGTGCTGCGTGAAGTCGAAGCCGAGGACGTCGCGCCAGCGCGCCTTCGCTCGGCGACCCGAGGCGACGGTGGGGCGACGCGAGAAGACGGGATAGGCGTCGATCAGCCGGCTTTGCACCACGCGGTCGAACTTGGTCCGGTCGAGCGGACCCTCGAGGAACATGACGCACTCGATGACCATCAGGTTCTGGACCCGATCCATGTTCAACCAGATGGCGTCGACCGGGTTGACGCGATGGTCTCTCACCGCTCGAGCCTGTCACGACGGTCCAACTCGGCGATGCGCCCTTCACCCGTCGAAGCGGAACGCCGTTGCCGCTGGACTTGTTCGGGACCGCGATCATGACTCCCCACGCTCGAGGAGATCCCGCCCCCGTTGCCGCGCACCGAGCAGGTGGGTGCCCTCGCCCCCTCGGACTCCACTCGCGATGATGCTGCGGCCTCGTCGTGCTTCGGCGCTTCATAGGATCGGTGGTGTCCATCGGGCGGACTCGGGACGCAGGGCCTGCGCGTGGGGCAGGATCAGCCCATGAGCACCAAGAGGCGGGTCCCGCCGCAGGACGCCATGTTCCTGTGGACCGAGACGCCGGAGACGATGATGCACGTGGCCTCGCTGATGCCGTTCACGCCACCGGCCGGCGCGGGACCGACGTACCTCCGCGCCGTCAGCAGGAGGGGCCCCATGCCACAGCCGATCGATCCGAATCAGCAGTCGACCATCGGCGCCAGCGTCGTGCTCGATTCACCCGCCTTCGTTCACCCGAGTGTCTGCCTGTACGGCAAGATCCATGTCGGCGTCGGCGTGTCGATCTGGCCCCATGTCGTGATGCGCAGCGAGATGCACGAGATCCGCATCGGCGCGCGCAGCAACATCCAGGATTTCGTGATGATCCATGTCGGCTACACCACGCCGACCCTGATCGGCGAAGACTGCTCGATCACCCATCACGCAACCCTGCATGGCTGCGAAATCGGCGACCGCTGCCTGATCGGCATCAACGCCACCTTGATGGATGGGGTGCGGATCGGCGCCAACTCGATCGTCGCGGGCCACACCATCGTGACCGAGGGGCAGGTGTTTCCGGACAACTCGATCATTGCCGGCGTGCCGGGCAAGCGGGTGGCGACGCGCGACAACTCGGCAGCCAACCTGATGAACGCGCGTTTCTATTCGCAGATCGCCGCGGGTTATGCGCAGGGCAAGGATCGCCTGTCGGCGCAACAGGTCGAGCAATTGCTCGTCGAATTGAACGCGCTGCGCCCGAAGGGTTGATCCGGTCGCCGTAATGGCCGGCAAAACCATCAACGCAGCCATCACCGCAACTTCAAAGCCAACTTCGACGCCAACTTCAACGCAATACGTCGCGCAGCAGCGATCCCGGCCGCAGCCCGAGCGCAGCGGCCAGTGCATTGACATGCGACAACACGCCGTTCTGCCAACCGTCCATCGCATCACCGATGCGCGCGCTGTGGTGAGCCACCGCAGCGGCTGCGCGGCCCTGTTGCTGCAACAACTGCAAGGCCACAATGCCGGCCTGATCCTTGCCGACACCGGCGTCGTTGAACACCACCAGGGCCATCGGATACTGCAGCGCATAACTGGCCGAACTGGATCCGCCATGCGAGCCGGTAACCACGATCGCGCCGGCGTCGCTCGCTTCCAGCTGCGTGATGCTGTCGACCAGCAGCACCCCCGCACCGGCGGTGTCGCCTGTCCATTCCCGGCGTGGTGTGACGGTGTCCATGACGGCGAAGAACATACCTCATTTCCTGACGCCAGAAGGTTGTGCGCCTTGCCCTAAACTGCACGTCCACAGCCCGGCACCGATCCAGGAGTTATTGAATGTCTGATGCGCAAACCACCCGGCGGCCGGCCGTCGTGCTGCTCAGTGGCGGGCTCGATTCGTCGACGGTCCTGGCAATCGCCCGCGAGCGCGGCTACGAGCGGTTTGCGCTGAGTTTTTCCTATGGGCAGCGCCACGTTCACGAACTGGCCGCGGCCGAAGCGGTGGCGCGTGCACAGGGCGCTGCGAAACACGTGGTCGCAAAGATCGATCTGCGCGAATTTGGCGGGTCGGCGCTGACTGCCGATATCGCCGTGCCGAAGGGCCGCAGCGCCCAGGACATGAGCGGTGGCATACCGATCACCTATGTGCCGGCCCGCAACACGGTTTTCCTGAGTTTTGCACTCGCCTGGGCCGAAACGCTCGGCGCCTCCGACATCTTCATCGGTGTCAATGCGCTCGACTATTCCGGCTATCCGGACTGCCGACCCGAATACATCGCCGCATTCGAAACCCTGGCCAACCTCGCGACCAAGGCCGGTGTCGAAGGCACGCAGCGACTGAAGATCCATGCGCCATTGATGCAAATGAACAAGGCGCAGATCG
The DNA here is from genome assembly GCA_031398385.1 of Ideonella sp. Lineage (GTDB taxonomy): Bacteria > Pseudomonadota > Gammaproteobacteria > Burkholderiales > Burkholderiaceae_C > Ideonella_A. The sequence continues at coordinate 6,036 of JANNNE010000023.1, read as the reverse complement.
TGCAGGAAGGTTTGCGGCTCGGCGTGGACTATGCGCAAACCAGCAGTTGCTACGACCCTGGCGAAGACGGCCGGCCCTGCGGCGGCTGCGATTCGTGTGTGCTGCGCGCGAAGGGCTTTGCAGAAGCAGGCGTCGCCGACCCGCTGTACCTTCGCTTCGGGATGGCCTGACGAAATGACAGTCCGGACCCTGTATGCCGCGTCGGCGGGTTTCGAAGCCGCGCGCCATGTCGATATCCTTCCCGAGGGCCATCGTTCGCGGCGGATGCACGGCCACAGCTTTCTGGCCAAGCTGCGCTGCGAACTGCCGCCAGGCTGGGCCGCCTTTCCGGGCGGCGAGGTTGAGCGGCTCAGGGACGAGCTGCAATCGCGAATCGCCCGGCTCGACTATCGATTGCTGAACGAGCAAATCGAGCAGCCGACCGACGAGAACCTGGCGCGCTGGGTCGCCCGGCAGATCGAGGTGCCCGGCATCGAGCAGGTCGGCATCCAGAGCACGGCTCATGAAGGCGTTGACCTCGACCTGGCCGGGCATGCCCATGTCTGGCGCCGCTACATATTCCAGTCGGCGCACCGGCTGCCGAACGTGCCGACCGGTCATCAGTGCGGTCGCATGCATGGGCATGGTTTCGAGGTAATCGTGCATGCGAATCAGGACGTCGGTGAGCGTGACCTGAGCATCGACTACGACCACCTGGACACACTCTGGGCGCCGCTGCAGCGCGAACTGCACCACGCCTGCCTGAACGATCTGCCGGGGCTTGCCAATCCGACCAGCGAGATGTTGTCGAGCTGGTTGTGGCAGCGGCTGCAGCCGCAGTTGCCCGAGCTGTCGTGGATCACGGTTTACGAGACCGGATCCTGCGGTGCCAATTTCGACGGCCGGCAATACCGGATCTGGAAAGAGCTGACGCTCGACAGTGCGATGCGGCTGAAGCGTGCGCCCGACGGCAGCCCGCTGCGCCGGATCCACGGCCATACCTATACGCTGCGCCTGCACCTCTCGGCGCCGCTGGACCAAGTGATGGGCTGGACCGTCGATTTCGGCGATGTGAAGGAAATCTTCAAACCGATCTTCGGCGCGCTCGATCATCAGCCGCTGCACGAGATTGCCGATCTCGACGACTGCGACACCGCGAGCATCGCGCGCTGGATCCTGCGCCAGGCGCGCGAGCGGCTGCCGGCACTCGATCGCGTCGATCTGTACGAGACACGCGGCTGCGGCGCCATTGTCAGCATCGGCAGCGAGGGGCCGGCGCTGCCGATCTGACATGCAACTCAGACCCACATCGATTGCGCGGTTCGTTTGCCTGGCGGCCCTCGGCGGTTTCGTGGCATTGCGGGCGACGCTGACATGACCTACACGGTCAAGGAGATCTACTACACGCTGCAAGGCGAAGGCGGGCAGGCCGGGCGGGCGGCAGTGTTCTGCCGCTTCGCCGGATGCAACCTGTGGACCGGCCGTGAGGAAGACCGCACAGCGGCGGTCTGCCAGTTCTGCGACACCGATTTCATCGGCACCGACGGGCCGGGTGGCGGCAAGTTCAAGACCGCCCAGACGCTGGCCGAGGCGGTGGCGAGTCATTGGCCGGCTGGACACGGTGGCAAGCCGCTGGTCGTCTGCACCGGCGGCGAGCCGCTGCTGCAACTCGATCTGGCTGCGGTCGATTCGCTGCACGCGGCCGGCTTCGAGGTCGCCGTCGAAACCAACGGCACCCAACCCGCGCCGGCCGGACTCGACTGGATCTGCGTCAGTCCGAAAGCCGATGCTGAAGTCGTGCTGACACGCGGCAACGAGTTGAAGCTGGTTTTCCCGCAGAAGACCGCGATGCCGGATCGTTTTGTCGACTTGCAATTCGAGCACTTTTTCCTGCAACCGATGGATGGCCTCGAAGGGCGCCGCAACACCCGCCTGGCGGTCGAGTATTGCCTGGCGCACCCGCAATGGCGGCTCAGCATCCAGACCCACAAGGTGATCGGGATCGCGTGACCCGCATCCAAAGCCGCCCTTCGCTTTGTAGGAGCGGCTTCAGCCGCGATTCATGCCCTCGCTCGGTCAACAAGCTCACCCCCTGAGCCTCTGACAAGCGATCATCACTCTCGATGATCAAGCCCATCCGCCCCGGCCTGCTGGTCCTGCACGGCAATCGCCTCGAGCTGCTGGCCGAGGCGGTGTTCGACTGGCTGGGTGCGAATCCGCTGGGTGCACTCGAAGAAGAAATTTTCCTCGTTCAAAGCAACGGTGTCGCCGAATGGCTGAAGATGAGCCTGGCCGGCCACAGCGGCATCTGCGCCGCGACCCGCGTCGAACTACCGGCACGTTTCCTGTGGCGAACCTATCGCCAGGTGCTGGGCCGCGAGGCTGTCCCCGCGCAGTCGCCGCTCGACAAGCTGCCACTCACCTGGCGCTTGATGCACCTGTTGCCGACCCTGCTCGATCGCCCGGGTTACGAACCGCTGGCGGGTTTTCTGCAACGCGGCGGGCTCGACCGTCGGCTGCAGCTCGCGCAGCAACTGGCCGACCTGTTCGACCAGTATCAGGTCTACCGCAGCGACTGGCTCGGCGCCTGGGCAGCCGGCAACGATCGACTGCCGGCCGCGGACGGAGGCCCGGGCCTCGCGCTGCCCGGCGGTCAACAATGGCAGGCGGGCCTGTGGCGCGAACTGCTCGCGCCGCTCGATGCAACTGCACGTGCCGCGGTGCGGCCGCAGCTGCACCAGCGCTTTCTGCAGGCGCTCGAATCCGGCGCGCCGCCAGCATCGCCCGCATCACCGCTGCCGCGCCGCGTCGTGCTGTTCGGCACGAGCCACCTGCCGATGCAGACGCTGCAGGCGCTGGCAGCCTTGTCGGCACACAGCCAGGTGCTGATGGCGGTGCCCAACCCGTGTCGATTCCACTGGGCCGACATCATCGAAGGCCGCGAGCTGCTGCACTTCGACCGGCGCCGTCACGCGCTGCGCGGCGAGCGCGATCTGGCGGCGCTGGATCTCGACCAGATGCATGCGTTGGCCCATCCGCTGCTGGCATCCTGGGGCCGCCAGGGGCGCGATTTCATCCGCCAGCTCGATGCCTTCGACGATGCGCTGGCGGCGCAGCAACGCTTTGCGCTGAACCGCATCGACCTGTTCAGCGAGGGTCCGGGCGTGACGCTGCTCGGGCAGGTGCAGGCCCACATCCGCGATCTGCTGCCGCCAGCCGAACACCCACATCCGGCGGTCGACGCAGCCGACCGTTCGATCGTCTTCCACATCGCCCACAGCGCGCAGCGCGAGGTCGAGATCCTGCACGACCAGTTGCTCGATCAGCTGGCCGCGCCAACGGGCAACCAGCCGCCGCTGCGGCCGCGCGACATCGTCGTGATGGTGCCCGACATCGAGACCTTCGCGCCGGCGATCCGCTCGGTGTTCGGTCAATACGCGCGCAGCGATGCCCGCTTCATCCCGTTCGACATCGCCGACCTGCGCCAGCGTGGCAACAACCCGCTGCTGCTGGCGATCGAGTGGCTGCTCAGCCTGCCACAGCAGCGTTGCCGGCTCAGCGAGCTGCGCGACCTGCTCGATGTGCCGGCCGTGCTGCGCCGCTTCGGCATCGCCGAAGACGAACTGCCGCGGCTGGCGGCGTGGATGCAGGGCTCGGGCATGCGTTGGGGTCTCGACCAGCGGCAGCGCGAGGCGCTCGGGCTCGGCGCCTGTGGTGAACAGAACAGCCTGTTGTTCGGCCTGCGCCGCATGTTGCTCGGTTATGCCAGCGGCGATGCCGCCGCGTTCGACGGCATCGCGCCGTATCCGGAAGTCGGCGGTCTCGAGGCCGCCGTTGCCGGCTCGCTCGCCGACCTCGTCAGCGCGCTGCTCGGTTGGGCCGAGTTGTCGGCCGGTGACGCCACAGCGGCCGAGTGGGCAGTCCGGCTGCGCGCGCTGATCGCCACCATCTTCGATCCGTCCGACGACCGCGAACGCCTCAAAGTCGCCGCCTTCGAAGACGCCGTGCGGGCCTGGCTCGATGCCTGCGATGCGGCGGGCTTTGCAGAACCGGTGCCGCTGGCGGTCGCCCGCGAGGCCTGTCTGTCGGCGATCGACGAGCCCGGTGTCGGCCGCCGTTTCAGAGCCGGCGGCGTGACCTTCTGCACGCTGCTGCCGATGCGCTCGATTCCGTTCGAGGTGGTCTGCCTGCTCGGCATGAACGATGGCGATTACCCGCGCAGCGGCAACCGCAGCGATTTCGACCTGATGGCCTTGCCAGGCCAGGCGCGCCCCGGCGACCGCTCGCGCCGCCACGACGACCGCCAGCTGATGCTGGAGGCACTGCTGTCGGCGCGGCGCGTGTTGTATGTCAGCTGGACCGGCCGCAGCGTGCGCGACAACAGCGTGCAACCGCCGTCGGTGCTGGTGTCGCAGTTGCGCGATTACCTCGATGCCGGCTGGCACGACGGGCTTGCCGCACAGCGCACCACCGAGCACCCGCTGCAACCGTTCAGCCGCCGCTATTTTCTTGAGCCACCGCCTGCCGCTGAGGGCGACGCCGATCAGCCGCCGCTGTTCACGTTTGCGCGCGAGTGGCGCGTGGCGCATCTCGCTGCCGCCAGCGCGGCGGGTTCGACGCCGGCGCGGACGCTGGCGGATCACAACGACGACGACGACCTCGATGCTGACACGGCGCTCAGCATCGCCACACTCGCCCGCTTCCTTCGCAATCCGGTGAAAGATTTTTTCCGCAACCGGCTGGCCGTGGTCTTTGCGGAAGAAGACGAGCTGGCGCCCGACGACGAAGCCTTCGGCATCGGCGGGCTGCAGCAGTACCAACTGCTCGACGCGTCGCTGAAACAGGTGCTCGACCGCCTCTCCACCAGCGATGACCATGGTCAGCCGACCGATGACGACCAACTCGCCCAGCTGCTGGCCGCGCCCATCGAGCAGCTGCGGCTGTCGGGCGATCTGCCGATGGTCGAACTTGGCCGCCGCGAAGCGCAGACCATGCACGACACGCTGCTGCCGATGCTGCGCGGCTGGGTCGGCGCGCTGGCGCACCGTCCGCACGAGTTGCCGAAACTGCGCCTGGAGTTCGAGTCCGGCGGCACGGCCATTGCCGACTGGCTGACCGGCGTGCGCGTGGCCGAACCCGATGTGGTGGAGGACGCCTGCTGGATCGAGCTGACGCCGAGTCGTCTGCTCGAGAAGGATCCGAAAAAGAACGCCGCGAACGCCGAGCGCTTGCGCGTCGACAAATTGCTGCGCGCCTGGATCACGACCTTGCTTGCCAGTGCTGCGGGCCATCCGGCGGGTGGCATCGTCGTCGGCCGCGATGCGACTGTGACCGTGGGCCCGATCGACCGCGACACCGCGGAGCAAACCTTGGCGACCCTGCTGAGCGTCTGGCGCGACGGCATGCGTGCGCCGCTGCCGTTGCCGCTGAAAACCGCGCTCGCTGTGGTGCTCGGAAAAGGCAGGCCGGCCGATGTCTACGACGGCAGCTTTTCATTGCGCGGCGAGGTCGGCAACGACGCCTGCCTGGCGCGGGTGTTTTCCGATTTCGACGCGCTGACGGCCGATGGCCGCTTCATGGAACTCGCGCAAGCGGTCTTCCAGCCGCTGCTGGATTGGGTGAACGATCACGTGACCGTCGTCGAACATGCCACAGCGCCGGCCGCTGAAGCGGTGGCTGATCGATGACCGCGCAAGCGCTGCACCCCGCCAGCCTGCAGCTGCACGGCAGCCGCCTGATCGAGGCCAGCGCCGGCACCGGCAAGACCTGGACCATCGCCGCGCTGTACCTGCGGCTGGTGCTCGGCCATGGCGGCGAGTCGGCGTTCTTGCGGCCGTTGCAGCCGTCGGAAATCCTGGTGGTGACCTTCACGGTAGCGGCCACGCGCGAGCTGTCCGATCGCATCCGCAAACGCCTGATCGAGGCGGCGCGCGCCTTCCGCGCCGATTCACCCGGCGACGATGCGCTGCTGAACGAACTGATGGCCGCCTATCCGCCCGGCGCCGAGCGCAGCCATGCCGCCTGGCGGCTCGAGATGGCCGCGCAGGCGATGGACGA
>JANNNE010000378.1:0-6926 GCA_031398385.1 Ideonella sp. | reverse complement strand
CGTCTGCCCGACGGCCGCGTGACGCCGCACTACGATCCGGCGATGGTGATGCAGTTCATCCACCACCCGCACGACTACGAGTTGTGGGACGCCTGGGACAGCCTGACACTGCCGGTGTTGTGCCTGCGGGGCGAACATTCCGACCTGCTGCTGGCCAGCACCGCCGAGCAGATGCGACAACGCGGCCCGCGCGCGGTCGTCGCGACGATTGCCGGCTGTGGCCATGCGCCAGCATTGAACACACCCGAACAGTTCTCGCTGATCGATCGCTTCCTCGCCGGTTGAAAGCGTGCGTCGCGGGCCGGCGCAACTCGCGCCCGCCGCGAGGCGCTTCGGCACGGATCAGTGCAGCTGGCGCTCGAGAAAACCGAGCGTGCGCGTCCAGGCCAGTGCTGCGGCGTCGGGGTTGTATTCGGTGATCGGCAGCCGGTTCGCGCCGACCTGCGTCTCGTTCGCAAACGCATGCATGGCCTGATAGCGGTGGAACTCGATGTCGACGTTGGCAGCGCGCAGCTTCTGCTCCAGTGCATCGACGGTTGCGATCGGGAACGGCACATCGTCGATCGCGAAATGGCCCATCAGCGCCACCCTGATCTTGGACGCGTCGACATACTCGAGCGGCGGCACGCCGTACCAGATCACACCGGTATCGACCTCCGGCACGTTCACGGCCGACAGCACGGTCAATGCGCCGCCCATGCAGAAGCCGGTCACACCGACCTTGGCACATCCGAGCCCGGTTTTCAGATGTTGCACCGCGCCACGAATATCCTGCCCGGCGGCGTCGCCGAAGTCGAGGCTGCTCATCAGGTGTTCGGCCTCGGCAGCCTCGACAGTGGCCTTGCCCCGGTACAGGTCGGGCACCAGCGCCGTGTAGCCGGCGGCTGCAAAGCGATCGGCCACGCCGCGGATCTGGTCATTCAGCCCCCACCACTCCTGGATCACGACCAGGCCGGGTGCACCCGGCGTGGCCGCTTCGGCCAGATAACCCTCGATCGTGCCGCCGTCGGGGCGTTGAAACGATACGGTTTTTCCCATCGAGCCATCTCCTTGAAAGTTGTTCAAACCGCGCCGGGCCACTGGCGTCGTCGGGCGCTCGCCGGCTGGATCAGGGGCCGACCAGCGGCCGCGATGCACGCGCCACGAGCACCGGCTTCGATCGATGCTCTAGCATCGAGCTTTTACCCCAACTCGGAAAAGGAGTTCGTACGCATGTTCGGAAAAGCCATCTCGACACCTCGATTGTTGATTGCCCTCGCCCTCGGTCTGGCCACCTTGTCCAGCGCGATGGCTCAGTCGATGGTGAGTGTCAGTGGCAGCACGGTCAACATGCGCTCGAGCCCCGGTCTGCGCTCCGATGTGTTGTGGGAATTGAAGCGCGGCTATCCATTGCGCGTGCTGCAGCGCCGCGGGCGCTGGCTGCAGGTGGTCGATTTCGAGAGCGATCGCGGCTGGGTGGCACGCAGTCTGACCGCTTCGACCCCCTATCACGTGGTCAAGTCGACCACCGCCAATGTGCGCAAGGGCCCGGCCACCTCCAACCCGATCGTCGCCAAGGCGGACTATGGCGACACGGTGCGCACACTCGGCCGGTGCGGCAAATGGGTACATGTCTAGCTCGACAACGGCCGCACCGGCTGGATCGCCAAGGGGCTGCTGTGGGGCTTCTGACCGACTCGACCCGTCCGCCCGCCGGGTGCCGGCCATGAACGCGCTCGAACAGCAGTTGCACTATCCGTTCGACGAGCGTTTGCCCGCGCCCGGCCAGACCATCGACATCGCGCCGGGCATCCGCTGGCTGCGCATGCGCCTGCCGTTCGCCCTCGATCACATCAACCTGTGGATGCTGCGCGACTGCATCGATGGCCGCGAAGGCTGGACGCTGGTCGATTGCGGCATCGCCGACGACGCCACCCGCAGCGCCTGGGAGCAGGTCTTTGCGAGCTCGCTCGACGGTTTGCCGGTGCTGCGGCTGATCGTCACCCACATGCACCCGGATCACATCGGGCTGGCCGACTGGTTGACCCGGCGCTGGTCGACTCCGGAACGCGAATGCCGGATGTGGATCAGCGCCACCGACTACAACACCGCGCGCCTGGCAACCACGGCCAATACCGGCGTCGGCGGCGACGCCGCGGCGCGCTTCATGGCCAGCCACGGATTGAGCGACCCCGAGTCGGTGGCCAGGATCCGCGGGCGCAGCAACTACTACGCGTCGATGGTTCCGGCCGTTCCGGACAGCTATCGCCGCATGCTCGACGGCGACCGGATCGAGATCGGTGGCCGGTGGTGGCGCTGCATCGCCGGCCATGGCCATGCGCCCGAACACATCTCGCTGTACTGTGAACCCGCCGGCGTGATGATTTCCGGCGACATGGTGTTGCCGCGCATTTCCACCAACGTCAGCGTGATGTCGATGGAGCCCGAGGCCGATTCTCTGCGCCTGTACCTCGAATCGCTGGAACGCCTGCTCGCATTGCCGGCCGATACCCTGATCCTGCCGTCGCACGGCCGGCCGTTTCGCGGTCTGCATACCCGCATCGGGCAATTGAAGACCCACCACGACGAACGACTCGCCGAGGTGTTGAAAGCCTGCGCCGAGGCGCCGCAAACGGCCGCCGACCTGCTGGCGGTCATGTTCCCGCGCAAACTCGATCTGCACCAGACCAGCTTCGCGATGGGTGAGGCGATCGCCCACCTGAACCTGTTGTGGCATCAGGGTCGCTTGCGGCGCAGCCTCGACGAAGGCGAAGGCATTTTCCGGTTCACCTGCGTGGTGCCGGCCGCCTGACCGGCGAGCGTCTCCCTTGTCTCTTCGAGTGGTAGCTGAACATGAGCGGACCCGGACGTGTGCTCTCGGGCCACTCAGTTGTGCTTGAGCCGAGCTCTGGCGCTTCAGACGGGTGTTCAGCTACCACTGCAATTCGGAGGGCAAGCGACATCTGACGGACGGGCGCTGTCCAGGGCGCGTGCAACGCGAGGCGTGCGAGCCGTCGCACCTAATGTCCGCCACCCTGTCCCCAAGCATCGCGCCGCTGCTTTAGGAAAGGGCGGCCGCGCAGCGCGACGTGGTATCGTGTTAACGTGAAAAAAAACCAAGCCGTCGGGTTTCCTAAGCAGCGTGCGACCACTACAGGCATGCTCGTGGGCACGCGATTTCAGGCTGACCTTCTCGAGGCGATCGACTCCTGGCGTAAGAGTCAATTGGACTTGCCGACGCGTCCGGAGGCCGTGCGCCGGCTCGTGGAACTTGGAATGGGCGCAGGCATCGGGCCACACAAACGTCCGCACCACGGTGGCAAAAACTCGACTCGTCGCTCAGGTAACGCCGAATGAAGCTGCTGAGTCCCTTGCGGTATCCGGGCGGCAAAGCGGGACTCGCGCCTTTCCTGACAGACGTGCTTGACCTAAACGACTTGCGCGGGGTCGACTATTTTGAGCCCTACGCGGGCGGCGCTGGCGCCGCCCTAGGGCTGCTCTCGGACGATGTCGTGCACACAATCTCGATCAACGATGCCGACATCCGAATCTACGCTTTCTGGACCACGATGCTGAATGAGCCCCAGCTGTTCGTCGACAGGATCGGGGCCGCGAAGCTCAACCTTGAAGAATGGCGAGTTTATCGCCAGATTTGCACGTCACCGGACGGCCAATCGCTGGCAGACGTTGGGTTCGCAGCTTTCTACATGAATCGTTGCAATCGGTCGGGAATCGTGAACGGCGGACCGATTGGAGGATATGGGCAGGCTGGAGAATGGCGCCTCCACGTGCGGTTCACGAAAGAGGCTCTTATTGAGCGCGTTCTCGAGGTCTCTAGGTTGCGCGAGCGCATCTTCGTCACCAACCTGGATGCTGTCGAGTTTCTAAAATGCAAGCTGCCGCACGGGCGTGGCCGGCGCAATGCGTTTGTTTACCTGGATCCCCCTTACGTTATCAAAGGGCAGCGGCTCTACATGAATTCCTATGAACCTGGCGACCACGGTGAGATTGCCCGGTATGTCCGCGCTCAAAACATCCTGCCCTGGGTGATGTCGTACGACGATGCCAAATTGGTTCGGCACCTGTATGCCTCAGAGCAGATCGCGCAGTTGCCGATCCGCTACTCGCTGCAGGACAAGCGCGGGGCGGGAGAGCTTGTCATCGCCCCGCACTGGGTCCGCCTGCCCCGGACGCTGCGGATCGGCGCGAAAAGCTTCGAACGCCAGGAAATCGTTGCGAGGAGCGAAGCGTGACTCGAAATGTGAATGTTTCGCAGGTCGCGGTGAGCGACCTGCATTTCGACTACGCTAACCCACGGTTGGCCGAATACGGGATCACACGCGCAACATCCGACGCGGAAATTCTCAAAATCCTCTGGGAAGCGATGGACGTGCGAGAGCTCGTTCAGTCGATCTCGGCGAGCGGCTTTTTTGAGCAGGAGGCCCTTATCGTCGCGGTGGAGGAAGGCGAGAACCTCGTGATTGAGGGCAATCGACGACTCGCGGCGGTTAAAGTGCTCCTGGCGGGCACGTCTGGCATCGAAGGCGGGTGGCCCATCCCGGCGCTGTCGGCTGACGCTCGCGGATCGCTGCAGACCTTGCCGGTCATATTTGCGTCGCGGGAAGAGGCGTGGCGGTTTTTGGGGCTTCAAGCACGTCAACGGGCCCGCCAAGTGGAGCAGCTACGCCAAAGCTGCGTACATCGCCAACGTCCATAAAACGTTTGGCATCTCGCTCGCCGAGATCGCGAACCAGATCGGGGATCGCCACAACACCGTGCAGCGGCTTTATCGAGGGCTGATGGTGCTCGAGCAGGCGGAACGTGAGGGGATTTACGATCGCTTGAACGTTTTCAGAGACCGGCTGGCGTTTTCGCATCTCTACACAGGGTTGGACTATGAAGGCATCGGCACTTTCATAGAGGTCGCCCCCAAGGAGCAGGAGACGGATAGCCCTGTGCCGGCGACCCGACTTAAAGAACTTGGGGAATTACTGGTCTGGCTGTACGGCGACAAGGCGAGGGGCGAGAAGCCTGCCGTCCAAACGCAGAATCCCGACCTCCGGCGTTTGAATGCCGTCGTCGCCAGTCGCGAGGCGGTCGCCGCGTTGCGGGCCGGTGAGGAACTGAGCAAGGCCTTTGAGATTTCTCGACCTGCGGATTCGGTGTTTGAGGAAGCATTGCTTGCCGCGAAGCGGGAGCTGACTACTGCTCGAGCTTCACTGTCCGACGGCTACGACAATTCGCAGGAATTGCTGAAGATAGCTGGCACCATCGCCAATCTTGCGGACGATCTGTACGAAGAGATGGAGCGTAAGGTGAACGCGACGCCAAAGAAGTCACGCGTGGCGGAGTGAGATGTTCAAGCTCCCCGCCCTGCCGTCCCCGCGCTCCCAGATCCACGAACTCGCCGACTTTGCCGAACTGCTGGCCCTGCAGCAGGGTACTGTGTCCGTTCGCGAGATCCTGGCCTATCTTGGTCGAGTGAGCGAGAACGATCCAAACGAGGGGATCGACGACGAGGACGACCAAAGCGCGGATGTGCTGGATGACGTCTTCTTGGAAATGGATCGACGTGGCCGTTCGTGCGCTGGGGGGTATCCGTTCCGGCTGGAACACCATGGAACGGTGCTTCGCCACGACGCAGCGGACACCTCTGTGCGGGCGGACGCCTACCGCTACCTACTTCTCAGCACGCGCCTCAACATGGCGCAGGACAAGTTGCAGAACGACATCGACGGGACCGGCCTGCTGGAGGAACTCGCGGCCTTGGTGCTTCGCTGCTATCTGGGGTCCAGACGCGCGCAATCTATCGTCTTCGGCACTGCTATGGGCGGCGGCTTCCGCGAGAAGGTGGACGCGCTCTGCGCGGTGCTTGGGGAGGGCGGCGGATTTAGCAGCATCGACCCAGCGCCAGTCCAAGCGAACGACGATAAGCTGGATGCGGTCGCGTGGATCCCATTCACGGATGGCCGGGTCGGCAAGGTCGTCATCTTCTGCCAATGCAAGACCGGCACGAACTGGAAGGAGCAGGTGTCGCAGTTGCAGCCGGATGCGTTCATCCATCGCTGGATGTCGGCTCGTTCGTTTCTGCTGACTCCAGTGCGGGCGTTTTGCGTTTCCGAGTCGACGGATCCGGCTCGCTGGAGCGGCTTTAGCGTCTATGCCGGCCTGCTTTTTGATCGCTTACGCGTGGTCGACTTCCTGGATCAGTCCGACGATGCACTGCATGCGCGGATCCGACGTTGGAACGTAGCCGCGGGAGCAGTTGCGGCGCAAGCGATGGCCTGAAGACACTCCGTCCGCCACCCCGCTATGCACGGAACGGTCTGTCGCCGAAACCCCGCCGGTGAAGAAGCGGGTGGGCGGCCGGCTGCCGGAAGTAAAGGGGGAGCAGCGCAGCGGCGGAGGACATGGAGGCAGCCGGCCGCACGCCCGCTTCCCACTCCAACGCCTGGCATGCACGGTCGCCGCGCACGCGCGATGCCACGCGAGCCAAGCCAAGCCACGCCACGCCACGCCACGCCACGCCAGTTTCGTCACGAGGCCAGCAACATCGAACCGGTTGCCTTGGAGCTGAGGCACCGTGCGATGGTGGCCGCCCCTCAATCGAAAACCGGCAACACCTCGCTTTTCAGCGGGCTCATGGCCGATTCATAGTCGGGCATCAACGAGCGAACGATGTCCCAGAAGCGTGGGCTGTGGTTCATTTCTCGCAGGTGGGCGAGTTCGTGGGCGATCACGTAGTCGACCGTTGCGAGGCCGAAATGAATCAGCCGCCAGTGCAGCCGGATCGCGCCGCTGGCGCGGGCGCTGCCCCAGCGCGTCTGCGCCGACGACAGCCCGATTCGGGTGTAGCGAACCCCGAGCTGCGCGGCGTAATGTTTGCAGCGCTCCTCGAACAGCGCACGGGCCTGACGCTGCAGCCAGCTTTGCACGCTGTCGCGGAT
>JANNNE010000377.1:0-6257 GCA_031398385.1 Ideonella sp. | reverse complement strand
AACAGCGCGGAATTCAAACCCCAGCAGGAGTTGCTGCGCCAGATCGCCGCGGCGATGCAAGAGGCAGTCGATCAGGGCAAGCATATCGTCTACCCGGCGGCAGGCACCGAGCCGATCCGCATCGTGCTGGCCCATGCCGATCTGCATGAACGCAGCGGCCATTCGCTGGCCAGCGTCGCGCTGGTCAGTGGCGGCCAGGCGGTCGGTGCGCTGCTGGCAGAGTGGCGCAGCGCAGCCCCGCCCGAACAGACCCGGCTCGACCTGCTGGACAGCCTGGCCTGCGCGCTCGGTCCGCTGCTGGCATTGCGCCAGCGTGCGGAACGCGGCTGGTCGACGCGGGTCGGCGAGCGGCTCGGCGCCGCCTGGCAGCAGGTGACCAGGCGCAACGATCCGCTGCCGAAGGCGCTGGCGCTGACGCTGCTGGCGGCCGTCTTGGCCGCCTTGTTCATTCCGGTGTCCTACCGCATCGGTGCACCGGCGCGCATCGAAGGTGCGGTGCAGCGCATCGTCGCGGCACCGCTCGACGGCTATCTGGCCAAGGCGCATGTGCGCCCGGGCGATTCGGTGCGAGCCGGCGATCTGCTGGTCGAACTGGCCGACCAGGATCTGCTGCTCGAGCAGCGCCGCTGGGAAGGCGCGCTGGCCCAGCATGAAAACGGCTTTGCCGCCGCCCTCGCCCGCTCGGACCGTGCGCAATTCGTGATCACCCAGGGCAAGGCCGGCGAAGCGCGCGCCCAGCTCGATCTGGTGCGCCAGCAACTGTCGCGTACCCGGCTGCTTGCACCGATCGACGGCATCGTGATCAAGGGCGACCTGAGCCAGGGCCTGGGTGCTCCGGTGCAGCGCGGCGATTCGCTGGTGACGATCGCGCCGGCCGAGCAATACCGATTGATCCTCAATGTCGACGAACGCGACATCGCCAGCGTCGCCCCCGGGCAGCGCGGACAGATGGCGCTTTCATCATCACCGGCCGATCCGCTCTCCTTCGTGGTCGAGCGGGTGACCCCGGTTGCCGCAGTGCAGGACGGCCGCAATGCCTTCGAGGTCGAAGCCCGGCTGCTCGCCGCTGCGCCGCTGCTACGGCCCGGGTTGCAGGGCGTTGCCAAGATCGAAGCCGGCGAACGCCCGACTGCCTGGATCCTGACCCACCGCGCCATCGACTGGCTCCGCCTGGCCTTCTGGTCGCTGGCGCCGTAGCGATGACCGCATCGTTGTTCAGTGCCGAGTGGTATCGGGTCGCCGCGCTGCGACCCCGGCTGCGCGCCCAGGTTCGGGTGCAACGCCAGGAGTGGCGGGATCAGCGCTGGTACCTGCTGTCGGATTCGGCGACCGGGCGCCAGCACCGGATCAACGAAGCCTCGTACCAGTTCATCGGTCGCTGTGATGGCCGGCACACGGCGCACGAGGTCTGGAATGCGCTGCTCGACGCCGATCCCGACGCCGCACCGTCGCAGGACGAGGTGCTGGCGTTGCTCGGCCAGCTGAATGAGCTGGAACTGCTGCAATCGGACCAGTCGGCGAGCACCGAAACCCTGCTCGAACGCCGCGATACACGTCGCAAGCGTCGCCGTCGCGAGATGCTCAACCCGTTTTCGTTCCGCCTACCGATGGGGGATCCGAGCCGTATCCTGAACCACCTCGAGCCACTCGGCCGCCTGCTGTTCACGCCGGCGGCTTTTGCACTCTGGCTGGCTGCCATGCTCGGCTGCGTGCTGCTGGCCGCCATGGAATGGCCGACGATTCGCGTCCAGGCCGCGCAGCAGACATTCACTGCCGCCAGCCTGGCGATCGCCTGGGTGATCTACCCGCTGATGAAACTGCTGCACGAACTGGCGCATGCGATGGCGGTGCGGCGTTGGGGCGGCGAGGTGCATGAGGTGGGCATCGGCCTGCTGTTCCTGATTCCGGCCCCGTATGTCGACGCATCGGCAGCGACCGCCTTCAGCCGTAGCAGGCAGCGCGCTGCCGTCGGTGCGGCCGGCGTGATCGTCGAGACCAGCCTGGCCGCAATCGGCCTGATGCTGTGGCTGCTGACCCAACCGGGACTGATTCATGACATCGCGTTCGCCGTGATGCTGATCGGCAGCGCCTCGACGCTGCTGTTCAACGGCAATCCGCTGCTGCGCTTCGACGCCTACCACGTGATGTGCGATCTGTTCGACGTGCCGAACCTGGCGGCACGCAGCGGCGCCTGGTGGAGCCACCACCTGGGACGATGGCTGCTCGGCAGCCGCTCAGACCAGCCGGCCCACGCCCGCAGCGAACGAGGCTGGCTGTGGCTTTACGCGCCGCTGTCGCTGATCTACCGGATCGTCCTGTCGGCCACGCTGGTGCTCTGGCTGGGTGGCCAATGGCTGCTGCTCGGCCTGCTGGCGCTGGTCTATGTGCTTGTCACGGTGATTGCGCAGCCGCTGGTCAGGTGGTCGCGGCAGGCGATGTCGCAGGCACAGCCCGGCGCCAAACTGGCCCGCCTGAAACTTCGCCTCGCGGTGGTCGGCGCGACCGCGGCGGCACTGCTGTTCATCGTTCCGCTGCCGTTCTCGACCGTGGCACCCGCGGTGGTCTGGCTGCCCGAACAGGCCCAGGTCAGGCCGGAAGTCGATGGCTTCATCGCCGAACTGCCGGTCGCCGATGGCAGGCAGGTCGCGCCCGGCGATCTGCTGGTCAGGCTGGACAACCCCGAGTTGCTGGCCAACCGAGAGCAGATCGCCAGCCGGCTCGAAGGCTTGCGGGTCGAGCAATTTCTGCAGATGCTGCGCGACCCCAACGCGGCCCAGAACCAGTTGCTCGAGATCGACCGGATGCAGGCCGAGATCGACCGGCTCGATCAACGAATCGCGCGATTGCAGGTCCGGGCCGCGACCGCGGGACGCCTGGCGATGCCGCGCCAAGCCGACCTGATCGGAAGTTACCTGCAGCAGGGCAAGACGATCGGCCATGTGTTGTCGGCCGACGATCTGCGAGTCCGCGCCGCGGTCGCCGAGAGCGACGCCTTCCTGGTGCGCAACCGCTTTCGCGAAGCCGAGGTTCGGCTCGCCGATTCGCCCGGCCGCATCCTGGCGGCCAGGCGCAGCGGCGACATGCCCGCGGCCACGCACCAGTTGCCCAGCGCGGCCTTGAGCGATCGCGGCGGCGGCCCGTATGCCATCGATCCGGCCGCCAACGGCGAACTGCGCAGCATCGACCCGGTATTTCTGGTCGACCTGACATTGGTCGGCAACCACTTGGACCGCGTCGGCGGCCGTGCCTGGGTGCGCTTCGATCATGGCCACGAACCGTTGGCGATGCAGGCCTGGCGGCATGCCTCGCAATTGTTCCTGCGTCACTTCGCCCCCGCGGCGTGAGTCGGCCCGTCATGACCCGCCTCGATATCCCGATCCCCGGCCTGCTGTGGGGCGACTACCCGGAGCGTCGCGTCGAGCCCCGTCGGCTGGCCCGGCGTTGTACGGCGGTGCTGCGCGCCACCGGCGACCGGCTGGTCGACCTCGCTGGCAGCCTGTCGAGGAACGGTGACGCCCGCTGGCTCGAGCGGGTTCGTCAGGCCGAGTCGGCGTTTGCGATCACCGGCATCGATGCAGCGCGATCAACGGTGCATGCCGCCATGCTGCGCGAAGGCCTGCGTGGACCGGCGCTGGCGCGCGCCTTCGGACTGGTCGCGCTGGCCGCGCGCCAGCACCTGGACCTGGCGCCCTTCGACACCCAGTTGATTGCCGCACGCACCGTGCTCGACGGCCGCTTGGCCGAGATGGCCACCGGCGAGGGCAAGACCCTGGCGGTCGGACTGGCGGCGGCGGTCGGTGCGCTGGCTGGTATTCCGGTTCACGTGATCACGGCCAACGACTATCTGGTCGAACGCGATGCGCTCAAGCTGCGCGCCTTGTATCGATCGCTCGGCCTGACGGTGGGCTGGATCACGCAGCCGCACAGCACGGCCGAGCGCAGCGCAGCCTACGCCTGCAACATCACCTACGTCACGGCCAAGGAGCTGGTTTTCGACTACCTGCGTGATGCCCTGACCGGCCAGCCTAAACAGCGGCGCCGCGATTCCCTGGCGCGGCCGTTGGCACGCCTGCAATCGAATCCGACAAGCCCGCCGATGCTGCGTGGCCTGTGCATGGCGATCGTCGACGAAGCCGACTCGATCCTGATCGACGAAGCACGGGTTCCCTTGATCCTGTCACAGCGCGCCGACAACGCCGATGAACACCGGCATGCCCGGCAGGCGCTCGAGTTCGCGCGCAGCCTGGAAGCGGGCGCCGATTTCGAACTGAATACCGACACGATGACGGCAGAGCTGACAGAGGCCGGCCGGCTGCGCCTGGCTCGGATCGTCTTCGAGCTGGCTGATCCGAGTTCCTCCGCGGCCTGGCGCAACAAGCTGCACCGCGAGCATGCGGTGGGCACGGCGCTCGCCGCGCTGCATCTGTACCGAGCCGAGCGGCAGTATCTGGTGCGCGACGCCAAGGTCGCGATCATCGACGAGACCACCGGCCGGATTGCCGAAGGCCGCGTCTGGTCGAAAGGCCTGCAGCAGGCGATCGAGATCAAGGAAGGCTGCGAGCCGAGCCCGGCGATGGTGACGCTGGCCCAGCTGACCTATCAGCGCTTCTTCCCACGCTATGTCCGGCTCGGCGGCCTCAGTGGCACCTTGCTCGAAGCGCGTTCGGAGTTGATGTCGACCTACGGCAGGTCGGTGCGTCGAATCGCGTTGCGCCGCCCCGACCGCCGCAAGGTCGGGCGGACTCGCCTGTATGCCGACCACGCCAGGCTGTGGGAGGCGGTCGCCGATCGGGTAAGCCAGTTGCACGCCAGTCAACGGCCCGTGCTTGTCGCCACCGACTCAGTGGCCGAAGCGCAGGCGCTGGCCGACCATCTCGCGACCCGCAACCTGCCGCATGCCGTGCTGCATGCGCGCAACGACCGCGAAGAAGCCGGCATCGTCGCGCAGGCCGGCCAGCGCGGCGCGATCACGGTGACGACCAACCTGTCTGGCCGCGGCACCGATATCGAACTCGGTGACGGGGTCGGCGATCTGGGTGGCCTGCACGTCATCTGCTGCCAGCTCAACAGCGCACGGCGCATCGACCGCCAACTGGCCGGCCGGGCCGCCCGACAAGGCGATGCCGGTTCGGTCGAGACGCTGTTGTCGCTCGAGACAACGCTGATCGCACGATTTTTCCCGGCGCCTTTGCTGGCGCTGCTGCGCTGCAGCTCGGCTCGATTGCCGTCGTTCGTGGTTCGCGGCATCGCACGCTGGCCGCAACGCTTCGAAGAAGCCAAACAGCACACCGGACGGCGTCGATTGATCGCCCACGACGAACGCAGCGAACGCCAGCTCGGCTTCGGCGGCGCTGCCGAATGACCTGTTGTCCCGCCATCGCATTCCCTTCACAACCTGAAGCCATGTTCAAACACCTGATTTCCACCCAGTCGATGCACGGGCCCGCGCGGAGCCGCTTCGCAGGCTGCTTCGCTGCGCTGGCGCTGCTGCTTTGGGCGTCGAGCGGCCACGCCGCGCAGCCGCTGGGCTGCCTGATCGAAGCTGAACGCATCACCGATGTCGGCAGCCCGGTGATCGGCATCATCGACCGGGTTGCGGTCGAACGCGGCGATACGGTCAAGAAAGGCCAAGTGCTGGCGATACTGCGCGCGCCAGTCGAGCGCGCCACGCTCAGCGTCGCCAGTTCGCGCGCGCAATCGAATGCCGAACTGCAGGCGGCGACCGCTGCCACCAGGTTCAACCAGGAGCGCCTGGTTCGTGCCGAAGACCTGTTCCGGCAGAAATTCATTTCCCAGCAGGCGCTCGATCAGGCGCGCAGCGAGGCCGACCTTGCGGCGCAGAAGCTGATCCAGGCCCGCGAACAGCGCGAAGTTTCACGACAGGAGCGTGATGTGGCGTCGGCCCAGCTCGGCCAGCGCACGATCCGCAGCCCGATCGACGGCGTGGTCGCCGAGCGCTTCGTATCGGCCGGCGAACGGGTCGACGACAAACCGCTGCTGCGCATCGCCAAGGTCGATCCGCTGCGGGTGCAACTGGTCGTTCCGGTCGCGCTCTACAAGCAGGTCGCGATCGGTGGCAGCGCCAAGGTCATGCCTGAATTGCCCGGTGCAGTTGCGCTGACCGCGCAGGTCACGATGGTCGACAAGGTGATCGACGCGGCCAGCAACACCTTTCGCGTCCACCTCGAACTGCCCAATCCGGACGGCGCATTGCCGGCCGGCCTGCGCTGCAAGGCCGAGTTCAACCTGCCGGCGGC
>JANNNE010000375.1:0-4891 GCA_031398385.1 Ideonella sp. | reverse complement strand
ATCAGGCCGAGGCGCTGTGCCTCGCGGGTCTCGGCAACCACCTGCGCGCGGGTCAGTGTCGACTGGGCAGTCTGGGTCGGCCAGGCGGTGTGGGTATCCATCACGCCGACGCTGCGCAATTCGGCAACCACCTCGGCGCGGCTCTTGGTCGACAGCGTGAGGTTTTCGAAGTCTCGTGTGGCTTCGACAGCGAATGCGCTGGCCGCAGCAAAGATTGAAAGCGTGGCAACGATGAGGGTGGACTTGACTGACATGATGACTTCCTTTGAACAGTGGGTGAGAGGTGGTTTGCATGCCTTCGTCTGGCGTCGGCATGGGATGTACTGTAGGAAGCCGATCCCGCCGTGAAGCGGACACCAAGATGACAAATTTGTCATCCACGTCATCGCCCGGACATGAGAACATTCACCGGTCAACGGAGGAATGTTTCATCATGCGTGTACTCGTCGTCGAGGACGATTCGAGGTTGGCCGACTACCTGCACAAGGGCCTGTCGGAGAACGGCTACGTGGTCGACGTCGCCCGCAGCGGCATCGACGGGCGGCACCTCGCCACGGAGGGCGAATACGACCTGGTGCTGCTCGACGTGATGCTGCCCGGTCTCGACGGTTTCGCCGTGCTCAAGGCCATACGCGAGCAGCCGGCGCTTGCCGGGCGCATGCCGGTGCTGATGCTGACGGCGCGAGATCAGGTCGAGGATCGGGTGCGCGGCCTGCAGGAAGGCGCCGACGACTACCTGATCAAGCCGTTTGCATTCTCGGAACTGCTGGCGCGTGTCGGGGCGCTGCTGCGGCGCGGCCCGGCCAATGGTTCGTCCGCGCCGTTGACACGGCTGCAACTCGCCGATCTCGAGATCGACCTGGCCAGCCGCAAGGCGTGGCGCGAAGGCCGGCGCATCGACCTGACGGCGAAGGAATTCACCTTGCTGACGCTGCTGATGCGTCGACGCGGCCAGATTCTTTCGCGCACCACGTTGGCCGAGCAGGTGTGGGACATGAATTTCGACTCCGACACCAATGTCGTCGAAGTCGCGGTGCGGCGTCTGCGCGGCAAGATCGACGACGACTTTGCGTTCAAGCTGCTGCACACGGTGCGTGGCATGGGTTATGTGCTCGAGGAGCGTGAACGATGACCTGCGTGGCCGCCTCGACACCTTGCAGCCATTCGATCAGCCGCCGCGCGTCGAGCAAACTGGCGTTGCTGACGATGGCGGTTCTCGGTGCCGTCTTCTTTGCGAGCTGGTGCTCGATGCAGATGCTGATCATCGAGAAGAACACCCGGGAACTCGAGTTTCGCAGCGCCGTCGCCGCGCGTGTGCTCGAGGCCAAGTCGCGCATCGGCGGCGAAGCGGCCTGCGTGGCGCAATTGCAGGCCGATGCTCCGATGCGTGCCAATTCGCGGATCCGGGTCACCACCGCCGACAACCGGCTGCTCTACGCCGATCCGTCGACCGGCATCCATGCCCTGTCGCAACATGTGCAGACCCGTGCGTTCAAGATCGATACCCCGAACGCTGGCGGTGCGTTGCATGTCGACTACACGATGGACTTTGGCGCCGATGCGCGCCTCGGGCAGCTCTGGGCGATCTCCCTGACGCTGCTGACGCTGGTTGCCGGCGGCGCTGTCGGGGCCTTGACCTGGTGGCAGATGCGGCGCCATTTGCGTCCGCTGCGCGAACTGGCCGAGCAGACCCGTTCGATTTCGCCGGATGCGCTGCATCAGCGGCTGTCGCTCGATGATCCGGCCGAGGAACTGTTGCCCTGGATCGAGCAGTTCAACGCGATGATGGCGCGGCTCGAACTGAGCTACCGCCAGCTCGAGGGCTTCAATGCCGACGTCGCGCATGAACTGCGCACACCGATCGCCGCGCTGATGGGTCACACCGAGGTGGCGCTGTCGCGCGAGCGTCCGGCCGGCGCGCTGCGCGAGGTCCTGTCGTCCAACCTGGAGGAACTTCAGCGGCTGTCGCTGATGGTCAACGACATGTTGTTCCTGTCGCGGGCCGACCGCGGCGCTTCAGCGCGGCGTGGCGATCGCGCAAGCCTGGGCGAACTGGCTCGCCAGGTGGTCGATTTCCACGAGGCACCAATCGCCGAAGCGCGGCTGACGGTGGCCGTCATCGGCGACTTCAGTGCCGCCGTTGATGAGCCGTTGTTCAAGCGCGCGGTATCCAATCTGCTGGGCAATTCGATCCGTTATGCCGAGCCGGGCTCGCGGGTCGAGATCCACCTCGAGGAGGACGCACCCGGGCATGTCCGCGTGGTGGTGGAGAACGCCGGTCCGGCGATCGAGCCAGATCATCTGACGCGCCTGTTCGACCGCTTCTTCCGGGTCGACGATGCCCGATGCTGCGACCAGGACCAGCAGCACCATGGCCTCGGCCTGGCGATCGTCGCTGCGATTGCACGCATGCATGCAGGCCGGACCATGGCCGAATCGACCGAAGGTCGGACGCGGATCGGATTCACGCTGGCGGCATAATGGCAAGCATGTCTGCGATTTGCCCGATCACTGCAGCGCGTTCCGGTTGGCATTGGCGCAAGCCATCAGCCTGACCTTTCCCACGCCCGGGCGCTCGAACCTCCATACAGCGTCTGGCCCTCCGCCTCGCACACCGTGCTGGCTGGCTCGAACGCCGTTCCTGTAGCCTGCCGAGGGGCGCACTGCATCCGGATTTCGGCCCACGATCGGAATCCAATCAGGGATAGAACGCCATGCTGCTGATGATCGACAACTACGACAGCTTCACCTTCAATCTGGTGCAGTATTTCGCCGAGCTCGGCGAAGAAGTCCGCGTGTTTCGCAATGACGAGATCACGCTCGACGGCATCGCGGATTTGCGGCCCGACCAGCTGGTGCTGTCACCCGGGCCGTGTTCGCCGGCCGAAGCCGGCATCTGCATCGACGCCATCCGGCACTTCATCGGCAAGCTGCCGATCCTCGGCGTCTGTCTCGGCCACCAGAGCATCGGCGCGGCGCTGGGCGGCAAGGTGATTCGCGCGCAGGTGCAGATGCACGGCAAGGCGAGTGAGGTCTCGCACGACGGCAAGGGGGTTTATGCAGGCCTGCCGCAGCGCTTCAGCGTGATTCGCTACCACTCTCTGGCAATCGAGAAGGCCAGCCTTCCGGCCGAACTGGAAATCACCTCGACCACGCCGGATGGCGAGATCATGGGGGTTCGGCACAGCGCGCTGGCGGGCGGCGCGGCGCCGCTCGAAGGCGTGCAGTTCCACCCCGAATCGATCCTGACCGAACATGGCCATGCGATGCTGAAGAATTTTCTCGACCTGTCGCGGCAGACGGCATGAACCGCCTGATCGATCTGCGCAGCGACACCGTGACGCGGCCGACCGCGGCGATGCGCGAGGTGATCGCGTCGGCCGAGGTCGGCGACGATGTGTTCGGCGACGACCCAGCCGTCAACGCGCTCCAACACCAGATCGCCGGTCTGCTTGGCAAGCAGGCTGCGCTGTTCGTTCCGACCGGCACGCAGAGCAACCTGTGCGCGCTGATGGCGCATTGCCAGCGTGGCGACGAGTATCTGGTCGGGCAGATGGCGCACACCTACCGCTGGGAGGCCGGTGGCGCTGCGGTGCTCGGCAGCATCCAGCCGCAGCCCATCGCCCAAGGCGCCGATGGCACGATGGCGCTCGCCGAGATCGCCGCGCAGATCAAGCCCGACGACGCCCACTTCGCACGCACCCGCCTGCTGGCGCTGGAAAATACCTGGGGTGGCAAGTTGCTGCCGGCCGACTATGTGGGCCAGGCCTGCGCGCTGGCGCATCGGCGCGGTCTGGCGACGCACCTCGACGGCGCTCGGCTGTTCAACGCCGCAGTGGCCAGCGGGGCCGATCCGCTGGCGCAGGCCCGGCAACTGGCCGAGCCGTTCGACAGCGTGTCGGTCTGCTTCAGCAAGGGCCTGGGCGCACCGGTGGGCTCGGCGCTGTGCGGCTCGGCCGATCTGATCGCGCGGGCCTTGCGGATCCGCAAGATGCTGGGCGGCGGCATGCGCCAGGCCGGGGTTCTCGCGGCGGCCGCTTCGTACGCACTCGATCACCATGTCGAGCGCCTGGCCGAGGATCACCGCCACGCGCGCCGTCTGGCCGACGGACTGGCCGATCTGCCGGGTGTGACGGTCGAAGCGCCGCAGACCAACATGGTGTTCATCGATCTGGCGCCCGAGCGCGCCGACGGTGTCACTGATCGGCTGCGCGAGGCGGGGTTGTTGTGCACCGGCCTGTATCGCCTGCGTCTGGTCACCCACCTCGACGTATCGAGCGACGATATCGAGCAGGCCATCCGGATCCTGCGTGCCACCCTGTAGGAGCCGGCCATGCCGATCACCGATAACGAAGCCCTGACCCGCACCATCGACCACCGCGAGATCTTCCACGACGAGATGCTGGCGATCGTGCGCCGCATCATGAGCGGCGAGATGTCGCCGGTGATGATGGCGGCGATGCTGGTCGGATTGCGCGTCAAGAAGGAAACCATCGGCGAAATCACGGCCGCCGCGCAGGTGATGCGCGAGTTCTCGACCAAGGTCGAGGTGGCCGACCGCACCAATCTGGTCGACATCGTCGGCACCGGCGGCGACGGATCCCACACCTTCAACATCTCGACCTGCAGCATGTTCGTCGCGGCTGCGGCCGGGGCACGTGTCAGCAAACACGGCAACCGCAGCGTCTCGAGCAAATCCGGCAGCGCCGACGTGCTGGAAGCGCTGGGTGTGGCGCTGAATCTGACGCCTGCGGCAATTTCGAAGTGCATCACCGAAACGGGCATCGGTTTCATGTTTGCGCCGGCTCACCACCCTGCGATGAAAAATGTCGCGCCGATCCGCCGGGAACTTGGCATTCGCACCATCTTCAACATCCTGGGGCCCCTGACC
>JANNNE010000278.1:0-5114 GCA_031398385.1 Ideonella sp. | reverse complement strand
TGCTCGACGAACCGACCGCCGGCATGAGCCGCAGCGAAACCAGCCGCTTCATCGAACTGATCCGCGAGGTCACGGTCGGCAAGACGCTGCTGACCGTCGAGCACGACATGGGTGTGGTGTTCGGCCTGGCCGACAAGATCGCCGTGCTGGTCTATGGCGAAGTGATCGCTTTCGACGAACCCGATGCGGTGCGGGCCGATGCGCGGGTCAAAGAGGCCTATCTCGGCTCGCTGCTCGACGACGAAGCCGCAGCCCAGCCGGTGGCTGGTGCTTCGCCGGCTTCACAGACAGCGGGGGCCTGAGCGATGCTGGAACTCCGCGATGTGCACGCTTTCTACGGCAAGAGCCATATCCTGCACGGTGTCACCATGGACGTGAAACCGGGCGAGATCGTCAGCCTGCTCGGGCGCAACGGATCGGGCCGTTCAACCACCGTCAAGGCCATCATGGGTCTGGTCGACACCCGTGGTCATGTCAGCTGGAACGGCCAGCAGCTGATCGGCCAGAAGCCGTTCGAGATTGCCCACCGCGGCATCGGTTATGTGCCGGAAAGCCGCGACATCTTTCCGAAGCTGACCGTTCATCAGAATCTGATGCTCGGCGAAAAGCGCGCCGGCGGCAAGACCCGCTGGAACTTCGACGACATGTATTCGATGTTCCCGCGGTTGCGCGAGCGCCAGCACACTGCTGCCGGCGTGTTGTCGGGCGGCGAGCAGCAGATGCTGACGCTGTGCCGCACGCTGATGGGCGACCCGGATCTGATCATGATCGACGAACCGACCGAAGGGCTCGCGCCGAAGATCGTCGAACTGGTTGCGCAATATCTGAAGACGCTGAAGAACCGGGGCGTTTCGGTGCTGTTGGTCGAGCAGAAACTGACGATCGCGTTGGAGATCTCGGAGCGCTGCTATGTGATGGGCCACGGCCATATCGTCTTCGAAGGCAGCCCGGCCAAATTGCGCGCCGATGCCGATATCCGCAAGGAGTGGCTGGAGGTGTGACCGCTCGTAAGAGACTGCGGCGCGTTCCGGGCGCATTCCGGGCGCCCTCCGGCGCTAGCTAGCGTGGTTCGCGAGCCGTTCATGTCTGCGCAGGGCCGCCCGAACGCCACGCTTTTCCCTGGCAGGGCAAGACGTGTGGTCGTGCCGGGAGCCGGAATCGGGGCATCAACTGGATCGGATCGGCACCGGGAGCGCGTCTGGCTGCGAAGTCGGATGCTGTCACGCCAGGGACAACCGATCGCCCGGGGCATTGCCTAGAATCGAACGAGTGTTTTATTTTCCTGCTGCAGAGGAAGCCAGATGACCGCCAGCTACGACGTTCGCGACGGCATTGCCGTCATCACCCTGAACAATCCGCCGGTCAACGGCCTTGGTTTTGCCACCCGACAGGGCATCGCCGCCGGGCTTGAAAAAGCGCAGGCCGACCCGGCGGTGAAGGCGATCGTGCTGACCGGCGCCGGCAAGGCGTTCTCCGGCGGCGCCGACATCACCGAGTTCGGTTCACCGAAGGCGACCGCCGAGCCAAATCTGCTGACCTTGATCGAACTGGTCGAAGCGAGCAGCAAGCCGGTGGTCGCTGCGGTGCACAGCGTGTGCATGGGCGGTGGCCTCGAACTGGCGCTCGGCTGCCATTACCGGGTGGCAGCGCCCGGTGCGCTGATTGCGTTGCCCGAGGTCAAGATCGGTCTGATTCCGGGCGCCGGTGGAACGCAGCGCCTGCCGCGTGTGCTCGGCGTCGAGACGGCGCTGAACATGATCGTCAGCGGCGAGCCGGTCAAGAGTGAGCTGCTCGCGTCGCTGCCGGGGCAAAAATTGTTCGATCGGCTGGTCGAAGGTGATCTTCTGCCGGCCGCCGTTGCCTTTGCGAATGAAGTCGCCGAGCAGCGCCCGTTGCCGCTGGTCCGCAGGCTGCCGGTCACGCATCCGAATCCGGATGGCTATCTGCAGTTCGTCCGCAACGGCATCGCGGCCAAGGCGCGCAATTTCCCGGCGCCTGCCCAATGCATCGAGTCGGTCGCCAATTCGCTGAAGCTGACATTCGACGGAGGCATGAAGCGTGAGCTCGAGATCTTCATCGGACTGATGATGACGCCCGAGTCGAAGGCGCTGCGGCATGCGTTTTTTGCCGAACGTGCGGCGAGCAAGATTCCCGATGTGCCGGCCGATACGCCCTTGCGCGCGATCGCCAGGATCGCGGTGATCGGCGCCGGCACGATGGGCGGCGGAATCGCAATGAATTTCCTCAACGCCGGGATTCCGGTGGTGATGCTCGAGACCAAGCAGGAAGCCCTGGACCGCGGTGTCGCGACGATGCGCAAGAACTACGAGGCGCAGGTCAAGAAGGGCAAGCTGAAGCAGGACAAGCTCGATGCGCGCATGGGCATGTTGTCGACCACGCTGAACTACGCCGACCTGAAAGACGCCGACATGGTGATCGAGGCCGTGTTCGAGGACATGACGGTGAAGCAGCAGGTCTTCCAGGCGCTCGACGAGGTGATGAAACCTGGCGCGATCCTGGCCAGCAATACCTCGACACTCGATCTGAACCAGATCGCGTCGTTCACGAAGCGGCCGCAGGATGTGATCGGCACCCATTTCTTCAGCCCGGCCAATGTGATGAAGTTGCTGGAAGTGGTTCGCGGCGAACAGACGGCCAAGGACGTGCTCGCCACCGTGATGGCGCTCGGCAAGAAGATCAAGAAGACCTGCGTGGTTTCGGGTGTGTGCGACGGCTTCATCGGCAACCGCATGATCGAGCAGTATTCGCGGCAGGCCGGCTTCCTGCTCGAGGAAGGTTGCACACCCCAACAGGTGGATCGCGCGGTCGAGAAATTCGGCTTTGCGATGGGCCCGTTCCGCATGGGCGATCTGGCCGGAAACGACATCGGCTGGTATATCCGCAAGCGGCGCTATCAGGAGCAGCCCGAGATGCGTTACAGCAAGACCGCCGATCTGTTGTGCGAGATGGGCCGCTTCGGCCAGAAAACCGGCGCCGGCTGGTACGACTATCAGCCGGGCAAACGCGACGCGCTGCCGTCGAAGCCGGTCAACGACATGATCGAGAAACACCGTGCCGACATCGGTGTCACCCCGCGCAAGATTTCCGACGACGAGATCGTGCACCGGCTGGTGTATTCACTGGTCAACGAAGGGGCCAAGCTGCTCGACGAAGGCATTGCGATGCGCGCATCGGATATCGACATGGTCTACCTGACCGGCTATGGTTTCCCGCTGCACCGCGGCGGGCCGATGTGTTATGCCGATACCGTGGGGCTGTACAAGGTGGTGCTGGCGATGAAGCGCTTTGCCGCCAACCCGCTCGACGACGCGGACTTCTGGGAACCCGCACCATTGCTGGCCCGCCTGGCAGCCGCTGGCAAGACATTCAGCTGATTCGATTGCAGTCCCGGCGCTGACCGCAGCGTCGAACCCCTGTCAGACCCATAGCCGACATCCACGAGGAGTACCCCATGACCCGCGCAGTGATCGTTTCGACCGCCCGCACACCGCTTGCCAAGAGCTGGAAAGGCGCCTTCAACATGACCCATGGCGCGACGCTGGGCGGTTTCGCGGTGAAGGCGGCGGTCGAACGCGCCGGCATCGATGCGGCCGAAGTCGAGGACGTGCTGATGGGCTGCGCGACGCCCGAAGGTGCGACCGGCGGCAACATCGCGCGCCAGATCGCGCTGCGCGCCGGCCTGCCGATCACGGCCGCCGGCGTCACGGTCAACCGCTTCTGCTCCAGCGGCTTGCAGACCATCGCAATGGCGGCCCACGCCATCATCGCCGGCGATGCCGAGGTGATGGTGGCCGGCGGCGTCGAAAGCATCTCGTGTGTGCAGAACGAGGCCAATCGCCACATGTTCCAGGACCCCTGGCTGCTCGAACACAAGCCCGAGATCTACTGGAACATGTTGCAGACTGCCGAGCAGGTGGCCAAGCGCTACCAGATCGATCGTGAGCGGATGGACCGTTACGGCGCACAAAGCCAGCAACGCGCCGCCGCTGCGCTCGAGGCCGGCCGCTTCGACGACGAGATCGTCGCCTGCACCGTGCTGGCCGGCGTGGCCGACGCGACCATGGGCATGCGCACCAAGGAAGTGACGATCAAGGCCGACGAAGGCATCCGCCCCGGTACCACCTACGAAGGCATCATGGGCATCAAGCCGGCGATCCCCGGCGGCGCGATCTCTGCCGGCAATGCCAGCCAGTTCAGCGACGGTGCGGGCGCTTGTGTGCTGATGGACGAGGTGCTGGCCGAGAAGCGCGGTATCAAGCCGCTGGGCCGCTTCCTCGGCTTTGCCGTTGCCGGCTGCGAGCCAGACGAGATGGGCATCGGCCCGGTCTTCGCGGTTCCGAAGGTGCTGAAGCGGCTGGGACTGTCGGTCGACGACATCGACCTGTTCGAACTCAACGAGGCGTTTGCGGTGCAGGTGTTGTATTGCGCCAGTACGCTGGGCATCCCGATGGACAAGCTCAATGTCAACGGCGGCGCGATCGCCGTCGGCCATCCGTACGGCGTCAGTGGCCAGCGCCTGACCGGCCACGCGCTGATCGAAGGCAAGCGTCGTGGCGCGAAACGCGTGCTGGTCACGATGTGTGTGGGTGGCGGCATGGGCGCGGCCGGCGTGTTCGAAGTGCTTTGAATTCTCGATGAGCTTCCGCCAGACCATCGACTTCCTGCTCTACGACTGGCTGCAGATCGATTCGCTGCAGACCCGTCCGCGTTTCGCCGAGCACAACCGCGAAACCTTCGACGCCGTGCTCGACCTGTGCGAGAAGCTGGCCGCCGACAAGTTCGCGCCGTACAACCGCGTGGCCGATACCGAGGAGCCGTGGTTCGACGGCGAGAAGGTGCACCTGCCCGCCAGCAGCCATGCGGCGGCGCAGGCCTATGTGGCGTCGGGCATGCTGGCGGCTGCGCAGGATTACGACCACGGCGGCATGCAGCTGCCGTGTGTGGTCGAGATGGCCGCCAACAGCTTCTTCTCGAAAGCCGGCATCGGGATTGGCGGCGGGCACATGTTGACCAGCGGCAACGCCAACCTGCTGATGGCGCACGGCACTGGGCTGCAACGTGAGGTGTTCGCGAAGAACGAGTTTTCGGGGCGC
>JANNNE010000327.1:0-1939 GCA_031398385.1 Ideonella sp. | reverse complement strand
GCCGAAAATACGACGGCGGTGACCACCGTCACCGCCACCGATGCCGATTTGCCGGCGCAGACGCTGGTCTATTCGATCAGCGGCGGCGCCGATGCAGCCCGCTTCGTGATCAATGCCGGCACAGGCGTGTTGTCGTTTGTCTTGCCGCCGAATTTCGAAGCGCCTGGCAGCGCGGCTGCCAACAACCTCTACCAGGTCGTCGTCAGGGCCAGTGACGGCCCGCTCGGCGCCACCCAGGCGCTCACGGTGACGGTGCTCAACGCCAACGACGCGCCCATCGGGCTGCCGGTGATCAGCGGCTCGGCAATCGAAGACCAGACGCTGTCGGTTTCAGTGGCCGGCATCGCCGACCAGGACGGCCTGGGCAGTTTCAGCTACCAGTGGCTGCGCAACGGTGCGGCGATCAGTGGCGCAACCGGTGCCGCGCTGCTGCTCGGCGATGCGGATGTCGGCCGGACCATCAGCGTACGTGTCAGCTACCGCGATGGCGGCAACACAGATGAAATCCTGACCAGCGCGTCGACCGCGGTCGTGGCCAATGTCAACGATGTGCCCACCGGCCTGCCGACCATCATCGGCAGCGTGATCGAGAACCAGACGCTGAGTGCGGATGTCTCGGCGATCGCAGACGACGACGGCCTGGGCACTTTCAGTTACCAGTGGCTGAGCAACGGATCGGTGATCAGCGGTGCGACTGCTTCGACGCTGCTGCTGGGCGATGCCGATGTCGGCCAGGCGATCAGCGTCCGGGTTCGGTTTGTCGATGGCCAGGGGACCTTGGAAACGCTGACCAGCGCGGCAACCGCCGCCGTGATCAATGTCAACGACAACCCGACCGGTGCACCGGTCATCAGCGGCAGCGTGGTCGAGAACCAGACCTTGAGCGCGGTGACCGCGTCGATCGGCGATGCCGACGGCCTGGGCAGCTTCAGTTATCAATGGTTGCGCAACGGCGCGGCGATTGCCGGCGCAACCGGCTCGACATGGCTGCTCGGCAACCCGGACGTCGGCCAGACGATCAGCGTGCGGGTCTCGTACGTCGACCTGAACGGGACCGCCGAATCCCTGACCAGCGCGCCGACTGCGCCGGTCGCCAACGTCAATGATGTGCCCACCAGCTTGCCGGTGATCGGCGGCAGCGCGATCGAGGACCAGACCCTGACCGTCGACGCCAGCGGTATCGGCGACAACGACGGGCTCGGCAGCTTCAGCTACCAGTGGCTGCGCAATGGCGTGGCGATCGGCGGCGCAACCGGCACCAGCCTGCTGCTCGGGGACGCCGATGTAGGGCGGACGATCCGGGTGCGGGTCAGCTATGTCGACGCCCACGGCACGGCCGAGGTCCTGACGAGCGCAGCGACGGCTGCGGTGGTCAATGTCAACGACATCCCGACCGGCTTGCCCACCATCAGCGGCAGCGCGATCGAGGACAGGACCTTGTCCGCGGTGGTCAGCGCGATTGCCGACAACGACGGACTGGGCGCCTTCAGTTACCAGTGGCTGCGTGACGGCGTCGCAATCAGTGGCGCCACCTCCTCGACGCTGTTGCTGGGCGATGCCGATGTCGGCAAGGTGATCAGCGTGCGGGTCAGCTACACCGATGCGAACGGCAGCGCGGAAATGCTGTCCAGCGCACCGACCGCGGCGATTCTCAATATCAACGACCCGCCGCGCGGCAGCGATTCGACGCTGGCGGTCGATCGCAATGCCAGCCGTACCTTGCAGCGCACCGACTTCGGATTCAGCTATACCGGTG
Organism: Ideonella sp.; assembly: GCA_031398385.1. Lineage (GTDB taxonomy): Bacteria > Pseudomonadota > Gammaproteobacteria > Burkholderiales > Burkholderiaceae_C > Ideonella_A. The sequence continues at coordinate 183 of JANNNE010000327.1, read as the reverse complement.
GCGAAAGCAATGCCTTTGCATCGGTGCTGTTGCAGGTGCCGAGTGCTGGCAGCCTGCGTCTGGCCGGCACCCTGATCAGCGCGCCGACCGAGGTGACGGTCGCCCAGCTCGACGCCGGGCTGCTGGTCTATGCGCCAGTGCCAGGCGGCAGTGGCAGCGCCTACGCGAAGATCGGCTTCCAGG
>JANNNE010000304.1:0-1703 GCA_031398385.1 Ideonella sp. | reverse complement strand
TCGAGCGCGCCGTCGCAGTCACGTTGGCAGACAGTTCAGCCATCGGGATGGTGGTCGAAGACAGCCTCTTTTCTATATCAACGCGGCGCGCGGCACCGCGATAGCGCAGGGCACTGATGGGGCAGGCGGGGTTCAGCATTGCTTCGCAAGATAACCGAACAGGCGTGGCCTGGTCGTCGCTCAGGCGGCTACCTGCGCTACGTCATGGGGTCCACGCGACGGCGTCGGCGTAGACGATCAGGAGATTCTGTTTGGGGCCGTGCGTCCAGGCGAGATTGCCGACGTTGAAAATAAGCCGCGGGTCAGCTCTCCTTCCGGCGCTGTCAGGCTGCGACGGCGCGGCCAGGGCCATCGTCCGTCGAGCCTCCAGCGCTTCCAAATAGTGCCGCCATCCGTTGCGGCGCGACTGCAAAAGCGATTAGTGTGAGCGACAGCAAAACATGCTGGAGCAGCATGTGTATGGTCGCGATCGAGCCATGCACGGGGTCGGCCATCAGCGTCTGGTTCAGGCTGCCGACACACATCAGGCCAGTCGCCAGCCACAGGCCGGACAGCACGCCAAGGCCGCTGCGCGTCATCAGGCTGCAATCGCAGCCCTTGGCTGGCTTGACCGAGAGGATCAGGCCGGCGGCCGCCAGCAGGCCCGACAACGGAAACAGGAAGGCATACAAGCCGGTGATCGCATGCAACTGGGTTGCATATTTGTACGGGATATAAAGCGCCAGCGTGGCTGCAGATGCAAACAAGACCGCACGCAGGGAAAGGCTGGTCAGGGATCTGGTTTGCATGCTGTGCATCGTCGCCTCCATGTCAGGTGAGAGAGCCTACGCCCTTATCGAGCACCTTGCCACTCTCGTGGTGGGCGGCCGACTGTTCGTGGATCCAGTCGAGCGCCACTGCGGCGGCCCGGTCGAGCGCCGCGGCCACCGGCTCGCTGAGGCCGTAGAACAGATCCTGATGGCGCAGCGGTTCGCAGCCGACGATTGCGATCCGCGGCGGCAGGCTGCCGAGCTTTTCGAGCAGCGCCAATGCGCGCATCGGCGTGGCGTAGTGGGTGTCGGCGAAATAGTCGCGCAATTCGTGCGGATCGAGCGCAGACAGATCGGGCAGGCTGGGTTCGAGCAGTCTGACCGTGCCGGGCTCGCCGCCGCTCTGATGGGCATCGAGCACCAGCAGGGCGTCGTAACCGAGCATCAGTTCCTGCACCAGGCTCATCCCGCCGATGCCGGTTTCCATCACCTTGACGCCTTCGGGGAGCGGGCAACGGGCCAGGCGCCAGGCCAGTTCGACGCCGAAACCATCATCGCCATGCAACAGGTTGCCCACACCGGCGACGAGGATTCGTTTGGCCACCGTCAGAAACTCGGCAACGCCGGCTGGAAATCCATGTCCAGCCCGACCAGCACGCGGCCGCGCTCGTCGGTCTTGACCGGATGACAGCCGAGGTCGGGGCCGCCGCCGATGCGCTTACCGGCTCGGATGTCGTAGTGGCAGCCGGCGTGCGCCGGGCAGCTCAGCGTGAAGCCGCTCAGGCTGGCCCCCGACAGGTCGGCGCCGTCGACCGGGCATGCCGCATCGACGGCAAACCAGTTGCTGTCGCGGCGTGCCAGCAGCAGCATTTCACCGTCGATCGCCAGCGGCCCGTTGATTTCACCCGATCGGGACTGATCCGCTTCGACCGGCGCCGGCACCCAATGCGGAAA
>JANNNE010000215.1:0-8053 GCA_031398385.1 Ideonella sp. | reverse complement strand
CGAAGGCTGATCCGGTTTCAGTCGCCCGATGGCGGGTGTCGCTCGAGCCAGGTCTGCAGGTCCACGCGATAGCGCTGCTCGGCCTGGGCATGCAAATCGAAAACGCAGGGGTCGCAACCCTGTCCGCAGCAGGCGTCGTCGTCCAGCGGCGGTGGCGGCTGGGGACGCGGGTCGGGGTCGGCTGGCAGAGCCGCCATCGCTGCGAGGTGTCGATCAGGTGGCGCCGACACGAATGGTGAAGGTCCGCCTCACCAGCTCTTGCTGCCCCAGGTTCTGGTGCCGTTGGATGCGATCGTCAGCAACCCGTCTCCTTCCTGCGGGCTGCCGACCACCGGTGTCGCGGTCAATGAATAGGAAGCGCCGGAAACGACGACTGAAATCGTATAACGACCGTCAAGCGACTTGCTACCGGTCACCCCGAGGCCGCCAGTTGCATTGCCGTTGTAGGCGGCTGCGACGTTGCTCGCGTAGGCATTCGAATTGAGGAAGATCTTCTCCTGGATGCCGGCGATCTCGACCAACTGCGATTGGGTCGCTTCCCGGGCGCTGCGGCGGATATATTCGCGGTAGCTCGGCAGCGCGATGGCGGCCAGGATCGCCACCACGACGACGACGATCATCAGTTCGATCAGCGTGAAGCCACGGGACGCCCGTGCGTAGATCGGGCGCAAGGCCGACAGTGCACTCATCGGACGATCTCCTTCCAACCCAGGCGTCCGAGCCGGGCGCGCTGCCCGACCTGCAAGTTGGCCTTGTTGACATCGCCGAAGGTCGACTTGACATCGATCGGCAGCCCACCCGACGTGGGCTGGATGATCTGGCGGATCCCGTCGCTGTCGTAGCTTGTCGTAACGGTCACCTCGACCGTCGTGCCGTTGTTGTTGTAGTACTGCTTGACCGTGGTCGGGCCTCCTTGCGAGCCAGGCCCGCCGGTGACGCCCGAGGCATATTGGCCCTTCGGGTCGTCGGTTCCGGCCGGCGACGAGCCACTGCCGTCGCTCGATGAATCGATCGGCGGGGCCATCGACCAACCGGCTTGCGTGCGGCATTTGCCCGCGTGCCAGAAGGTGGAGTACTGCGCCAGCAGCTTGCCGCGTGACGCAACGTTGTCTTTCAATCGATAGCCGCCGGGCGGATCGCTGGCCTGGTAGAGGCTGGACGTATTGGCCTGTGCATGGGCGCCGGTGGCCGACGCATCGACGACCTGGATCGTGAACGCGCCGTCCATCCAGGCCGCCGCCGGGTTGGCGTTGGACTGGATACAACCGGTGGTGGTCGGAATCAGCCCGGCGCGAACCTGGCCGGTGCCCCAGTCCTGTGCGCCGAACGCCGTCAAGGGCAACACGTAGATGAATTTGCTCAGGCTGGACAGATCGCGCGTGAAGACTTTCGCAGCCCCCCCCGGGGTTTCCGACAGGAATCCTTCCGGGGAAACCGGCAGCTTCCAGCCTTGGCCGCTGATCTTGTCGCCGATCACCAGCGTGGCAGCGGGCGACCACAAGGTATTGGAAACCAGGATCTTGAAGCTCGGTGTGCTGGTCGACGGGATCGCATTCGACAGCAGGAACTCCGGATCGCTGGGATTGAGCATGTTGACGCCGACGACGTTGTATTTGTCGTCGTATTCGTGCGTATGCTGGTGGCCGCCGCAGTTGCCCTTGGTGATCTCGCTGTTCGCATTGCAGTTGTAGAAAATGTCGTAATCGAAGTGGCCCCCGAAGACGCCCGAGGTGGTTGGCGTTGAGGTCACGACGGTGGTATACGACGGCAGCGGGATATTCGGGTTGTAGTTCAGGTACGGCAGGTCGAGCGTGCTGTTGTACTGCGCGAGGACCGGTTGTGAATAGACGCCTGCGCCGAGAAATTTGGCCACCGGGATCGCGGTCGAAGCGCCGATGACCACGCGATCGCTGTTGTCGGTCTTGATCGCGCCGTCACCGTTCAGATCAAAAAACGGCGCGCTCGGCGCTGCGCCGGTCAGCGCAGTCACTTCGACCAGCCAGGCGCCTTGAGTCGGGCCGCTGTTTGGCACCGTCGTGGTTACCGTATAGCGGCCCGAGTCGGTCAGGGTATCGCCGCCGACGAGGCGTTCGCCGGTACCCAGCGTGATCCGCCAGCCTTTGTTGGACCCGCTGTAGCTGACGGCGTTGCTGCTGGCGGTGCGTACGGTTGCCGCAGGCGATGTCAGCACGTGTGTCGTCAAGGTCTGGTTGACCAGGCTGGAGCTGAAAACCGTGCCGTTGTCCCAGACCCCGTACAGGTAGTCGCTGACGGTCGAGGTCAGGTCGGCATCGGAATAGATTCGACCGGTGCCGAAATTGACCAGGAATCCGCCGGCCGGATGAAGCGACACGCTGGGCGCCGCGGTGATCGGGCGCGCCACCGCCGCGTCCGGCGTGAACAGCGCCGTGCCGCTGGTCGGCAGGGTCGTGCCGCCGAGATCGAACTTCCACAGCGTCCCCTTCAGGTCGCCGGCGTAGACCAGGTCGACCGTGCCGTTGCCGTCCTTGTCGACCGCGGCAATCCCGCCGAGGCCATTTTCGGTCCCATCGGCCAGCTTGCTGCCGGCGGAAATCTCGGCCAGCCGCGCGCCGTCGGATGCGCGGATCACGAACAGCGACGAGACGCCGGCCGTGCTGTTCAAGCCGTTGGGCACCAGCAAGGCAGTTTCGCCGTTGTTCAGCTTGACCAGCTGGGTGGGCGCCATCACGTTGCCGAGATTGGCATAACCCGTCGAGGTTTCCGTGAGTTCCCATTTGGCCATCGCCGCGGCGGCGCTTTCGTCTGCCGGTGCGGGATTCGTGATGTTGATGGCGAACAAGCCCTTAGCGCCGGCGCCGAGCCCGGCGAACAGCAGCTTGGCGCTGCCGACCCGGCCGATCGTCAGCGGAGCATCCACCGTGTAGACCAAGCCGCTGGAGTAGCGCGTTGACAGGCTCTTCAGCCGGCCGCCGGTGAACAGCATCGACGGCACGTAGGCGAACCGTTCGACGCCGGTCGCGGCGTCGAAGGCGTGCAGCATGCCGTCGTTGGCTCCGACGTATACCGTGCTGCCATCGACATACGGCCGGCTGTGAATCACGCCGCCAATCGGCGAGAAGCGCCGGCGGAACAGGTTGTCCGGCACGCTGTCGCTGGTTTCGTTGCTGCGATCACCGCGCAGGAAATCGAGCACCTTCGGGCCATCGGTGGCGTCCCCGAGTGCTGCCTGCTGGGTGGCGCTGATCGCCGACGTGCCGCTCCAGCGGAAGGCCTTGCCGATCCCGGAAGCGGTCGACGTGAAGATCCTGCGGCTGCCGGCCGCCGGCAATTGCTCACGGGCACGCCATTTGACCGTCCAGGCGCCGCTTGCGGCGATGTCGTAGGCGACCAGATCGCCGTCCCAGGTGGCCCGCACGTGGTCGCCCCGGAATGCGACTGCCGTTCCGCTGGCCAGGTTGTAGTTGCTGAACTCGAGCGGAGCGACCCAGGCCACCGGTTGCTGGTCGAGCGCGATCAGCGCATAGGAACGCGCCATGTACAAGCCCGCTGAGAGCAAGGCGATCAGGCCCAGCAGCATCGGCGCCGTACGCAATCGAAGGGTGGACGACATGGTCATGTTCCCGTTGCAGTCTTCAGTAACAGCCATCGGTGGCGAAAAATGTTTCTATCATTCGCGAAGCGCCACGAACCGAGGCCGAGGTCGACACCACCCGGTACAGATCGACCGCGGTGCACGAGCCGCTGTTGCGCTGGCCCACTTGCACGCTGCCACCCGGCAACTTGACGCCGCGTGCGAGCTGCTCGGCGAGATACCGGCCATCGGCGGTTGCGATCGAGTTGCTGTCGTTCCAGGTCATGGTGGACGGATCGCGCCCGAGCGCCGCCAGTTGGCCGGCGGGATAGACACCTTTCAGGCCGCTGTCGAAGGTGGTGAATCCAGGCGACTGTGCGTTGGCGGGGACAGTCAGCCACTGTTCGGCGGTCGCCGCGGTCGCTTCAGCCTGCGTAAATGCCTGCTGCAGATGCTGGATGTTGCCGACCAGCTGAAATTGCCCACGCGACAGATAAAAAGCAGTCAACGACATCAGGCCCATGCCGAGCAGCAAGGCGACGATCACCAGCAGCGATGTGCCGCGCTGGTTGCGCCGAGGCGGTCGAAGGGTGTTGCGTCTGGTTGGTCGGTGCATCGCGCGGCTCAGCGGTTTCGAACCTGGATCGTGCTGCTCAGCACAACGCGTCGGAAGCGGTCTGCCGGCGTGTAGGTGATGTCGGCCATCGTGTAACTGCTGCTTTCATGGTCACCTTCCGGCGTGCTGGCGCGAAGCAGCAGCCAGACCCGGGTGGTGATCACCTGGGTCCAGTCGGTCACACCACTCGGATCGGCATAGCGCACATTGCCGGAGGCGTCGACGATGCCGAACTGCAACTGCAGGTGTTCGACATTCGACGCCACCAGTTCGGGAATCAGCACGGGGTTGGTTCCGGCGCTCAGTGTCAGCCGGTACAAGGCCGGGACCTTGGGCGACTCGTTGGCCGAATTGGTGAATTCGTTGATGAAATAGACATCACTCACCGCTGGGTAGTCAAAGGTCGGCGCCGGCAGCGCAGCAGGCGTCTCGCCGCCCAGGAATACCCGGCCCGCGCCGTAGGACGTGCGTGCATATGGCGCATTGGCATTGAAGGTGGTGACCGGATTCAAGCCGAGTCGCCGCAACGTCAGCACATCGCCGCGTGCGTATTTGCGGTCGGAACCGGCGGCCAAGCAACTTCCGGCAAAGGGATTGCTGTCATTCGATGCGCTCAGTCCTTGCCGTACCAATGTGGTCATCCCCGCGCCGCAGCCGAAATCCTTGGCCGCCGCATTTGCGCTGACATCGATTTGCGAGGCGTCCCACAGCAGCGGGCTCAACGACGCGTGGCGGATTTCGCGCGACAAGGTTTCGAGCGCATAACGACCGTTGGTCTGATATTCGCTGACCAGCGAGTTGACTGCCGAGACACTGCTCGATGCAGCAAAGCCGCGGATCATGAACGCGATCAGCGCCAGGCCGATGGTGATCGCGATCATCAGCTCGATCAGCGACAGCCCGCGCATGCGGCGCGGGCCGTTGCCCAGGCAGCGTGTGCAGGCGTGCGCGGTGGGATCAAGTGCCGACATTTCGCACCGTCTTGGTCAGCACATAACTGAGCGTCTCGGTATCGCCGGTGTCGACGTAGGTCTGGCGGCCTCGGCGCTCGCTCCAGTTCAAGGTGATCGTATAGCTGACCAGCCCCGAGGCAGTCGCTCCCTGTACCACGCTGACGTTGATCAGCGGCAGCATCGTTGCCACCCGGCCGGTCCATTGCGCCAGGTCGAAAGCCGCCATTTGCGCCGGGGTGCAGAACACGGCGGTGCAATCGGTACTCAAGGAAACCGCGCTGGCGGTCGACGCCAAGGCATAACCACCGCTCTTTGCGCCCGGCTGATTGGCCTCGATCCGCTCGCTCAGTTCACCTGCCAGCGCCACCGCGATGGCCCGGTTGCCGGCACTCTTCTGAAATTTCAGCGCGCTGATCTGGGTGCCGGCACTGGCAAGCATCCACATCGCGATCAGAAACATCGCGATCAGGATCTCGATCATCGCGAAACCGGTGACCCGCGTGCGGGGAGGCATCGAACCCCTGTATGTCATTTGCTCAGACCTTGCGCGCGGAGAAGGCGCCCGACGCGGCAAATCGCACCAGCCATCGCGGTGCTGCTGCGTTGCCGGGGCGGGACTCGAAATCGGTGAAGCTTGACGCAGTCAGGCTGCCGTTCGGGTTGAAGCGCAGGCGGCTGCTGGGTCCTGTCAGTTTGACAGACGCGCTGACCGCGGCCTGCTGGCGAATCGGATTCGGATTGCTCGCGGTACCGGCGTCACAGGCACCATCGGCATTGACGTCGTAACACAACCGCCAGCCCTTGGCCCAGTCTGTGCTGGCTGGCGCGGGATTGCAACTGCCATCGGCGACGCTGGCATCGGCACACAGCAGGATCGGCGCATTGTGCTTGACGGCTTCGATTCGGCCCTGGGCAATCGAATCATTGAGCCGTCTGGCGACGTCTTCGACCTGACGCGAGGTGACGAAACCCATCACCCCTGGTGCAACCACGGCCGCCAGGATTGCGAGAACCCCGACGACGATGAGCAGTTCGACCAGTGTCACGCCCCGCACCCTGACCAACACCGGCTCCGACGCCATTTCAAACCCTCCAGACATGTAACAAGATTTAGCATAGCTCGGATTGTCGGCATTAGGCGCGTTTCCTTTAGTGCTCTCGCTGATCGTCCCGATGAACGGTTGCCTTGGGGTGATAGACGGGCCGCGTTCACGAATTCCGCTGCGGATCGACTGCCCGGCGCGCCTGGCGGATCGACGACCGCCACCGGCATCTCGGTGGTCGGCGACAAGCTCGGCGCGATCAGTTCAATCGCATCGCCGGCCGCGGGTGCCCGCCAGCTCTTGGAAGAATGCCGCGCCGGAGCCGACGGCCAACCTCGCCACCGCGCCCGGCTCGGCGGCCTGCCCGGCCCCGCGCATTGCGACGCCGGGCGGATCAGGACCTCAGGAGCCGCGGCCGGCTGGCGCCAGGTGTGCGGCCAGCACCCGCGCCACGTGCAGCGCCTCGCGCTGCGCGCCATCGGCGATCTGATGGCGGCAGCTGGTGCCGTCGGCGACGATGATCGCGTCGGGCGCGGCACGCACCGCAGGCAGCAGGCTGAGCTCGGCCATCTGCATCGATACCTCGTGGTGGCTGGCTTCGTAGCCGAAGCTGCCGGCCATGCCGCAGCATGAACTCTCGATCAATCGCGGGTCAGCCTGCGGGATCAGACGCAGCACGGCCAGCACCGTCGGCATCGCACCGAAAGCCTTCTGGTGGCAATGGCCGTGAACCAGCATCGGCTTGGCAGCGGCGACGAATGTCGGCGCAAAGCGGCCTGCCGTCGCCTCGGCGGCGAGAAACTCCTCGAACAGCACGGCCTTGGCCGCCAGGCGCTGCGCGCGCTCGCCCAGGCCCATCACCAGCATCTCGTCGCGCATCGTCAACAGGCACGAAGGCTCGAGGCCGACCACGCTGAGCCCGGCGTCGACCAGCGGCAGTAACGCGTCGAGCAATTGCGAGGCGCGGGCCTTGGCCTCAGCGATCAATCCGGCCGCCAGCAGGGTGCGGCCGCAGCACAAGGCGCCGCCACCATCCGCGCGGCTTGCAACATGCACGCCGTAGCCCCCGGCCTGCAGCACACGCACGGCGTCGACTGCGTTTTCGGACTCGAAGGCGCCGTTGAAGGTATCGACGAACAGGACCACGGCCTTGCTCGACGCCATCGCTGCGTCGCGCGAGAACAGACCCAGACCGGCTGCGGCTGCGCTGAAGGTGTCGCTACGCCAGCGCGGCAAGCTGCGCTTTGCCGACAAACCCAACCAGCGCTCGCTCAGCGCGGCAACACCCGGGATCCGGTCGCGCAGATTGAACAGCCACGGCAACCGGCCGGCCAGCGGCGCATAGTCGGGCAGGCGGGCGATCAGCCGGTCCTTCAGCGACACGCCATGTCGCGCGGCACGCTGGGCGGCGTGTTCCAGCTTCATCTTGGCCATGTCGACGCCGGTCGGGCAGTCGCGCTTGCAGCCTTTGCAACCCACACACAGGTCGAGCGCCTCTGCGACCGCAGCGCCGGCGAAGTCCTCGCCGCTGCCGAGTTGCCCCGACAGCGCCAGCCGGATCGTATTGGCACGGCCACGGGTCAGGTGCTGCTCGTCGCGGGTGACGCGGTAGCTCGGGCACATCGTGCCGGCGTCGAACTTGCGGCAGTGCCCGTTGTTGTTGCACATCTCGACCGCCTTGGCCAGGCCGCCGGTGTGGTCGCCACCGCTGCCCGCTGGCGTGGTCTGCTCGGTGACCGGGTCGTTCTGCACATCCCAGGCCGACCAGTCGAATACCGGTGTCAGCGGGATCGTCTTGTAGCCCGGCGCGAAGCGGAACAACGAGGCGTCGTCCATTTTCGGGGTATCGACGATCTTGCCCGGATTGAGCCGGTTGTCAGGGTCGAGG
>JANNNE010000266.1:0-9014 GCA_031398385.1 Ideonella sp. | reverse complement strand
GTGGTCACTGCCGGTGGTGCTGGAAGGGAATACCGCGTCGTTGCGCATCACGCAAAAGCTGGGCAGCGACTGGCGCGCCACCGCTCACCTGGCCACCCAGCAGTTGCGATCGGATGACCGCATCGCGTTTCCGTTCGGCTGTTCGGCCGAGAACAACTACGACCGCTATTGCAGCGACGAAAGCTTCGATCTGTATGATTTCCGCAGCGAGAACGAGCGCCGTCGCACCGACGCACTCGAGCTGGCGCTGCACGGCAAGTTCAAGACGGCGTCGATCGGCCATCAGGTCTCGGCAGGCGTGTTGCGCAGCCGCGTGCGCAACCGCTTTGAACGCCAGGCCTTCAACTATGTCGGAACCGGCAATGTGCAGGGCACGCTGGTGACCCCGGCCGACCCGACACTGACCGATGAGAACACCAACCGGGATGAAGACGCGACCGAGATCTTCGCTCGCGATGCCATCGCGCTGACGCCGGAACTGACCGCCTGGCTCGGCCTGCGCCACAGCCGGATCACCCGGAACAGCGTGCGCACCAATGGCTCGCGGCCTGTGAGTTATCAGCAGAGCTTCACGACCCCGTGGCTGGCCGCCAGCTACGCCCTAAACCCAACCACCACCGCCTACGCGAGCTGGGGTCAGGGCATCGAAAGCGAAGCCGCGCCGAACCGCGCGCGCTACACCAACCGAGGCGAAGCCTTGCCGACACTGCGCAGCCGACAGGCCGAGATCGGTATCAAGGGCACGCGCAGTGCGCCGGACCAGGAACTGAGCTGGGGCTTCGCACTGTTCGACATCGACCGCCCGGCGTTCAACGACGTGGGCCCCGACTGCTTCAGCGATGCGCTGGGTGACACCTGCACCCGGCAAGCCGACGGCAACGCCGTGCACCGCGGCATCGAAATCGAAGCCGGCTGGCGCAGCGGCCCGTGGACCCTGCAGGCCGCCGCGCAGTGGCTGCATGCGCGCCGCCACGGCAGCGTCGACAACAGCGTAAATGGCAAGCGCCCGCCGAATGTGCCGGCACGCACGCTGAAGCTGCAGACGCGCTACGACGTCCGGTCGATCGCCGGCCTGTCGCTCAACGCCGGCCTGGTGGCCGAATCCGACCGCATGGTGCTGCCCGACAACAGCATCGGCATCCCCGGCTACGCCCGCATCGACGCCGGGCTGCGCTTCGTGCAGACCACCGCCAGCGCGCGCCTGACTTGGCGCGCCGGCGTCGACAACCTGCTCGATCGCCGAGCCTGGCGCGAATCCCCGTACCAGTTCAGCCACGCCTACCTGTTTCCGCAGGCAGCGCGCACGTTCAGGGTGTCGGTCGAGGCTTCGATGTAGGCCGTCGGGCATCGAACTGATTGGGTGACAACATGCGTCGCTCGCCTGTCCGGGCGGTAGCCATGAAGTCGTGTCGCAGATCGGATTTGAAGGCACGACTGTCGCTCTGACCGCTCCAAAACCCTGTATATAATGCGAGGCTGTTCAATTCCTCGATAGCTCAGTTGGTAGAGCGCCGGACTGTTAATCCGTAGGTCCCTGGTTCGAGCCCAGGTCGGGGAGCCAATAAACACCGAAGCCAACAGGTTAGCGCCTGCTGGCTTTTTTGTTTTCCGGGTGGGGCTGGTGCCAGTTTGGTGCCAGTTCTTGGCTTGGTGGACGGCCTGCTCCACTACCTTGGGGACAATCAAGGCGTACTACATGGGTAGGACGGGTTGCAGCTGGAGCGACACTCGCTCAAGCAAGATGGCGTCTGTGCTGCATCCGGCAACACGCGGGACTCACGTAGCTCTTGATGATGCGTTGTACCAAGCCGAACTGTTCCGTTTGATCAGACAGCATGGGGCTACCGCTATCTGACAAACGTGACCCCGGGTGACCTGCAGTAGATTGTTGGCTTAAATTTCCTAGGTTGTCCTCCGCGTAGATCTGGCTCCTTTGTTTGATAGGCCTGGGAAAGTGCCGGCCGCTCTAATTCAGCGATGTGTCGCATCCACCGCTGCCCGATTCACCATGGTATAAATCCTCGGACGTAACATCGATTCGCCCTAGGATTCATACCATGCCCACCCAAGCCGGTACCAACCAGCGCAGCCATGCGCTGGCGCTGCTGGAGCGGCGGGGGATGATCCGAATGTCGGAATTTCTGCAGGATGGGATCACAGCGACAACCGTCAGCCGTATGGAGCAAGCCGGCGAGATCGTGCGCCTTGCCCGCGGCCTGTATCAGCTGCCAGATGCCGCGCTCGATCCCCAGCAGTCGCTTGCCGAGGCGGCGCGGCTGGTGCCGAAGGGGGTCATCTGCCTGGCGTCTGCGCTGGCATGCCACGGCCTGACCGACCAGATGCCGCCGAAGGTCTGGATCGCGATCGGCCGCAAGGACTGGCGGCCCCGGGTCAGCTACCCGCCGATACGGGTTGCCCGGTTCTCGGACGAACTGCTTCGGCGCGGCGTCGAATACAGGATGATCGCCGGCACGCGAGTGCCGGTGTTCGGCGTTGCCAAGACCGTGGCCGATCTGTTCCGCTATCGCCGCACGGTGGGCGATGCCTTGGCCATCGAAGGCCTGCGGCAGGCGCTTCGGCACCGCAAGGCGACCCCCGCGCAGATCGCGCGCGAGGCTCACGCTGCTGGCGTGTGGAGCACGATGGAACCTTACCTGATGGCACTGACCAGCGATGCCTGATCGACCGCGCAACATCGGCGCCTCGGTGCGCCAGCGGCTGCTGAACCTGGCGCATACGCACGGGCAGCCGATGGAACTGCTGCTCACACGTTATGCGCTGGAGCGCCTGCTGCACCGGCTGAGCCTCTCACCCCACCGCGAGCGCTTCGTGCTGAAGGGTGCCATGCTGCTGGTGACCTGGTTCGACGAGCCACACCGCGCGACGCGAGACCTCGACTTGCTGGGTTTCGGCGACCCGGCAGACGACGCGCTGCTGAGCAATTTCCGGGAGATCATGGCGATCGAGGCCGACGATGGCGTGAGCTTCGACCTCGAAGGCCTGCAAATCGGGCCGATCCGCGAGGGAGATGAATACGGCGGGTCGCGGCTGCGCACCACGGCGGCCCTCTCCGGCGCGCGCATACCGATCACCGTCGACATCGGCTTCGGCGACGCCGTCGAGCAGGGCGTCAAGGATATCGCCCTGCCGGTGCTGCTCGACTTGCCGTCGCCCCGCCTGCGCGCCTACCCACCGGAAACCGTCATCGCCGAAAAGCTGCATGCCATGGTCATCCTCGGCATGGCGAACAGCCGGATGAAGGACTACTACGACCTCTGGATGCTGACGAACGCATTCAACTTCGACCGCGTCCTCCTGCGCAGGGCCATCGTGGCGACGTTCGAACGTCGCGGCACCGCAGTTCCTGCGGTGATCCCGGAAGGCCTCGGCAGCTCGTTCGCCGAAGATCCAGCCAAGCTGCGGCAATGGGCGGCGTTTGCACGAAACCTCTCGGGACCGGCTGCAGACCTTCGCGATGTGGTTGCGCGTCTGCGCGATGTGCTGGGGCCGCTCTTCGAGCGGACGTGATGACGCAACGCTCCCAAGGGTTGTCCGTGAATGCGAGAAAACCCCGGCACCTCTTGCCATGACCAAATCCTCTATCGCAATGGGACGCCGCGGCCCAGCACTACCTGCAGGCCGGAGACCACGACCCGGAATTTCGAGGCTGGCTGGGCTCGAACCTCTTCGAAACCGCCAGACAGGGTTCCGCGACGTTGCGCGATGCCTTGTTGTCCGCGGTAACTCAGCGCACACGATCGCATGGCATCCCTGCCGGTCATCAACCGGGATGTCACCGCCCTGACCCGAGCAAAGGTCGGCCCGATGGTGGCCGACCTATTCCCGACGGCGGAGCAGCCCATGGTGCTGGCCATGCTGGAACGCTCGATCGTCTTTCTGCACCCGGGCTGTTGTCGCCGACCGAGATCTGAGCCACGTGCCGAAAATCGACTGAGCCAGGTACCCACGTCAAGTGTTCAAGGACTGCGCAGTTTTGCGGCCGATGCAGCTGGCTCGACAGTCCGTCGGCGAAAGGGCTTCTGATGGCTCAATCCGAGGTCGGCGTCAACACTCTAAGATTCGAAGTATGCTGGTCCGCCTGATCTACTTGAGCAGACCCGTAGGTCCGGAGACCGCTGCGCTCACCGATTCGATCTGGCGATCTGGCGCAAGGCCCAAGCCTGGAACACGCAAAACGACATCACCGGAATGCTCTGCGAGGGCCAGGGTGTGTATTTGCAGGCGCTTGAGGAGGAGCGCAGCAAGGTGACGGGTCTGTATGCGCGCATTCATGCAGACCCGCGCCACAAGGACCTCGAACTGCTTCACTGCGAGAGCATCAGAGCACCACCGAGCGGCGCTACCGTGGATGGTCGATGGCACGGGTCAGCCTGTCCGACGTGGACCCGCAGACGAAGATCGTCTGGCCGGAGTTCGATCCCTACTCGGCGACCGGCGCGTTGGTCATGGCGCGCATCGACGAACTCGTTGCCCGCCGTAGCCCGGGGCAGGCAACGCAGTCCTGAACCGCACCTGCGGCCGCAGTGTGGCCCGGCAACGCTTGCACCTGCCGAAGACCTCGTTCAAGCCTTGCGCTGTTGAGCTCGTCGCACCGCGGCGAGGATGCGCAACGTGTAGCCAGCGTCCGGTGAACGAAGCCCAGCCAAGCCGTCGCGGATCAGCTGCTGCGCCGAGATTTCGTCGCGCAGCGTGGCATCTTGCTTCAGGCGCTCGAGCAATGTCGTCAACTCGGCTTCCGTCAGTTCGCCGTCCAGCAGGCGTGCGGCGTCGTTCATGGCATGGCTCCTACCAGCGCCTGTCGCGCGTGGGTGCAAGAAGCGGGCGTACGCGATGGGCTATCGCGTCACGCGCCCGGAAAATGTGGGACTTGACGGTGTTCACGGGCTGCCCGAGCGCCGCCGCGATGGTCTTGTAGTCGAGCCCGTCGACTTCGCGCATCAACAGCGCTCGGCGCTGGACCTCGGGCAAGGCCGCAACTTCGGCGTCGATGCGTTCGAACAGCTGCTGCGCCATGGCCTCTTCCTCGGGACTTGGAGCGGCTCCGAATCGGTCGTCCTCCCCCGGATTGTCGAGCACCGCAACCGGACGGTCGTCCTGCCGGTTCTGCCCGCTGCGCAAATAACTCCTGGCCGCGTTGCGGGCGATCGTGAACAGCCAAGCCGCGAAATCACCATCGGGCCTGAAGCTGGCCAAGGCAAGAAAGGCGCTCAAGAAAACCTCCTGTGTCAACTCCTCGGTGACCGGATCGTCACGCACGAAGCGCCGGATCGCTGCCGCAACCCGCCGCTGGTACTTCACCACCAGCACTTCGAACGCGACGGTCTCGCCTTGCTGAGCCCGCGCGACCAGCACCGCGTCGATGGCGCCTGCGAGCAGGACTTCGCTCACCTGGCCCCCCTTGCACCACGCTCGAACCGGCATCGCGGCACCGACCGACTGCGCGACCGACTGTGCGAGATCGCGCTGGCGGCAACACTACCCTTACTCAGGCGCGCCGCCAAAGTTGCAAGGCCCGCAAAAAGATTGTGTGGCATCGCAGCCCCCGCGACCGCCCGGCCGCCGAAGTCAACGACGCGACAGCGGCAGCCCAGAGCGGAGTACCGACCCTGACCCCGCGGTCCGGGCGCGAGCCCTGTGCAGGACAGCGTCACTTCCTCATGCGTTGAACGCAACACCAACCCTCGATGGCCCGCGGGGTGAATCCCCTGCGCTCGTTCGCCGCGCAGGTGCAACTTTTTCAATGCGGCGGCGTTACTACGAGGCCAGCCAATCACGGCAGAAGAGGTGAGAGCCATGCAGGATCATAGAAGCAGCGCTTGGGACAGCCTGTTGATCGCCCAGTCGCCACCGCGCGTCGCAGTCGTCGGCGGCGGCATCGCCGGTTTGACCTGCGCTCGGGAGTTGCGCCTTCGTGGCTGCGATCCCGTCGTCTTCGAAGCCGATGCTCGCCTGGGCGGGCGCTGCAGTTCACGCGGCACCCGCGTGGGACTGTTCGATGATGGGGCCCAGTGCATCAGCGGGGCCACCCGTCTGGCCACTCATGCCGTTCAAGCACCGGGCGAGCTGGCCGCACTGCACCCATGGACCGTTGCGGCCACGCCCGCTGAAGAGGAACGGAACAGCAAAGCCTGGAAACAGAACGAAGACGAAGCGGATGTCGAGCGCACCCTGAAACTGATGGGCGCGGTCGGCGTGCCGTCGATGGTGGCCCTGGCCGATGCCCTTGCGCGGCCATTGCAGGTTCGATTGAACACCCGCATCGTGGAGGCCCGGCACAGAGCCACCAGGTGGGTGTTGAGCAGCGCCGTGGGCGAGATTGAAGAGGACTTTCAAGCCCTGGTGTTCGCCATACCGGCACCCCTGGCAGTGCAGCTCGTGCACGAGTCTTCAGAGCTGACCGCTGCCCTGCGTACGGTGCGCTACCGCAGCCGCTGGGTGCTGCTGCTGGGGACCGAACGACCTGTCCCCTTGCCCGGCTACCGTGAATTCCAGGGCAGCCCCATCGAGCGCGTCGCCGCCATGCACAGCAAGCCGGGGCGCCTGGCCATCGGACCCCAGCGCTGGTTCGTCGAAGCCGACGAGCGGTGGTCCTTGCAGCACGCGGATGTGGACGCCGAGACCGTGGCCGAACTGCTGCTCGAAAACTTTCGGGCGCACGCAGGTCGGCCGGTGACGCCCAACTATCTCCAGGCGCACCAGTGGCGCCATGCCTTTGTTGAAACGCCTGCCGCCCCGCCCCGGCGAACCGAGTGTTTGTGGGACGACAGGGTGCAACTTGGCGTTTGCGGTGACAGTGTTGTTGCGAGTCAGGTCGACCGGGTCCACCGCAGCGGGATCGACATGGCGCGAGCAGTGGCCGAGAGTTTGACTCAGCGCAGCGGACACAGCGGTTTCACCGCGGTTGATCAAGATCTTGGACAGCAATTGGAGGCGCACCTGTGATGGCCGAATCGGTCGGCTCGGCTTGGCCGGCGAGGCCCGCACCTCACGATGCCCGTCCGCTGCCCTCGAGGCTGGTGGCCGACCTGCGCACCGACTACGCCGGCGAGACGGGTGCCGTGATGATCTACCGCGGCATTCTTGCAACCACGCGCGACGCAGCTGCAAGGAGCTTTGCGCAAGGGCACCTTGCCACGGAAGCGGCGCACCTTGCTGCGATCGAGCAGCTGCTGGCGCCGCAACACCGCAGCCGGCTGCTGCCGCTGTGGCGCGCCGCTGGATGGCTGACCGGCGCGCTGCCGGCGTGGGTCGGGCCGCGGGCGGTGTACGCCACCATCGAGGCCGTCGAAACCTTCGTCGACCAGCATTACACCGAACAGATCGAGGCCATCGACCGACTCGATCCGGCTCGCACGCAGGCCTCCCTGCAGGCATTGCGGGCGCAGCTGCATTCGTTCCGGGCCGACGAAATCGATCACCGCGACGATGCCGCCGCGCGCTTCGACAGCCAGGCGGCCCCGGCGTCCCCGGTGCTTCGTCTGTGGATCTGGGCGGTCGGCGCGGGCTCGCGCGGGGCGGTGAAGATTTGCCGCCGGATCTGAGCCATGACCATCGACAAGCCATCCATGAACCCGACCAGCACCATCCGCAGCGACGAGGTCGCACGCTTCAACCGCCTGGCCGCCACCTGGTGGAACCGCACCGGTCCGATGCGACCGCTGCACGTGGTCAACGATCTGCGGCTCGGCTATGTGCTCGAACAGATCGCCGGGCGCTTCGGACGCCCGGTCGGCGCGCTGCAGGGTTTGCGCATTGCCGACGTAGGTTGCGGAGCCGGGCTGATGTGCGAACCGCTGGCGGCCCGCGGTGCGTTGGTTGTCGGCGTCGATGCCGCAGCCAACAATATCGCCGCGGCGCGGCTGCATTCGAAGGCCGCTGGCTTCACCATCGACTACCGGGTCGGCGAGCCCGATGCCGCACTGCACGACGGTGAGCGCTTCGATGTCCTGCTGCTGCTCGAAGTGGTCGAACACGTCGACGCCGTACCGGCCTTCGTGCGCGATGCAGTGGCGCATCTGGTGCCCGGCGGCCTGCTGCTGGCATCGACCATCAACCGCACGCTGCGCAGCTACCTGGCCGCGATCGTCGGCGCCGAGATGGTCTTTCGGGTGCTGCCTCGGGGCACGCACCACTGGGCGCAGTTCGTGCGGCCCGAGGAGCTGGCGCAGGCTGCCGCAGCTTGCGGGCTGGCCGCCGGCGAGCGCCGCGGCATGGCTTACCTGCCGGCCATCCACCGGGCCTGGTGGACCCGCGGTCTGGCAGTCAACTACATCGCCAGCTTCAGCAAGCCGGACAAGGCCGTGGGCCAGACCTCCGCTGCCGGTCGATCCCGTTCATCCGACGCCGGATAGGCGCGCGGCTTGGTCATGTCTCGGACGGAGCCGCCCGCCATTAACCTCGATGGTCGGACCGAAGCGAGCGGCCTGCCGGTGGCTTCTTCAATCTTCGTCCTTCTCTTGCGGCGCGGCGGTTTCGGCCAGCCGGATCGGGTCAGGGTGGCACATCTTCTGACCGTCCCATCGTTGGCCACACCAGCAACGGCCTTCGGCGTCGATGATGCAGGTGCCGCTGCCGCAGCAGCGCGGGTCTTCGTTCATTTGCAACTCCTCGATGTCACTTCGCTGCCTTCGGCAGCCCTTTCGAGATCACTTCACGAGCGGCCGCACGGTGGTGAAACCGCCGTCCACGGCAATCACCTGCCCGGTAAGTCGCGCCGCACCGTCGCCGAGCAGCCATGCCATCACATCGGCCACCTGGTCGGCTGTCTGTACGCCGCCCAGCGGGTACTGCCGCGCAGCGCCCTCGCGCATGGCAGGCAATTTCAGCATGTTGGCCGTCATGGGGGTGTCTGTCATGCCTGGCGCCACGGCATTGATGCGCAGGCCTTGTGACGCATAGGTGGCCGCGGCGCTGCGCACCAGGGCTTCGACGCCGCCCTTGGCAGCGGCAATCGCTTCGTGGTTGGCCACTCCAATGCGGGCTACCACTGAACT
>JANNNE010000148.1:0-2728 GCA_031398385.1 Ideonella sp. | reverse complement strand
CCATTGGTCGATGCATTGCAGCTGGCCGGCGCAATGCCGGGCACCGATCTGGCATCTGGTGCGAAGGTGGATGTGCTCAACCAGGTGTTGATGCTGCGGACCGAAGTGGCGCTGCCGCCCGGACCGCTGCTGCTGATCGGCACTTCTTACCGAAGCGGCTGGTCGATGACCGTGGCGGGTGCGCTGTTGCGCGAGGCGGGGACTGCCGCGGTATTGCCTCTGGTGTTGCATCGGCTGCCGTGAGCTGCGGCCGCGGCGCCCGAGTCTGCAGCGCCATTCGCGCTCGATGGGTTTGTCATTGCGGCCAGATTGCCGGCAGGAAATGGTTCCAGTTGGTGTCAAGACCCGGACGATCTTGCCTCAGCGCTGGTTCAGGAACACGTCGCCTCGGCTGGTGTCCCAAAGGTATTTGCCCGCCTTCATCTTCGCCTGGCCTTTGAAATTGCCTTCGGTTTCATAGCTGAACAGCTTGACGATCAGCTTGGTCAGGTCGACGTTGTAGGTTTTCAGCCGCTCGACCACATTGAGCATCTGCTGCTTGCCCGGCTGGTAGTGGCCGCTGTCCGGGCAAACCGTTTCGATCTGGCCGCGCGTGATCTTCATGACGCCAGCCGACATGCTCCAGCCGCCAGCCAGAAAGCTCGAGTGGTGAAACTCGGATTTGGCATAACTGCCGGTGTAGATTTTGCCTTCGCGGTCCATCACGAAAATCGCTTCACCGACGCAGTCCTTGCCTTGTTCGTCCTTGGTGTCATAGAGCACCAGGCCTTGCTTGTTCCGCTTGTACGCCAGGCCCTTTCGGAACACGAGCTTGTGGCTGCGACGCAATTCTTCGTCGATCAGGTAGGCCACCGTGCGAGCCTCGTTGAAGACCTCGCCATCGTCATAGGCCACGTGCACCGGTTTGCCGAAGACCAGGGTCAGCAATTGATCCATGTCTCCGGGATCGACATCGAAGACGCGCTGGAACTCGGCACCGATGAATCGATGCAGGTTTTCGATCGCCTCGAACCGCCGATCCGAACCCTTGACCTTGCCGCCGATGTGCTTCATCCAGTAGCTGGTCGCACGGTACAGTTGATAAGACACCTCCAGCTGAGACTCCGGCTTCTGGTGATAGAGCTTCACCAGCCCGTCTATCTGCTTCAGCAATTTGTCCGATGAACGCAGCGCGAAAATCGCGCTCGATTCCGACTTCCATTTGCTGTAGCTCGGCATCTGCTGGAAGGGCTTCATGCTGCGGTCCTCCGTGTTGATTTGCGTCTGGGCACTTCGGCACCGCGTGTTGACGATCGGGCGAAGCGGCATAGACGATAAGTTCAAATCGGCAAGAAGTCGACCCCCGGCAGCCTGCCTCTGCCGTGCATACCGCACGGCTCAGCTCGCGTCGCTACTTTCAGCTTCGCCGAAGACCCGGCAACAAGGTTTCAGCCGCACGGATCGATTTGCCATGGCGCGTCGCGCCACCAAGGGCGCGAGGGGTGCGGCCGAAAAACTGGCATGCCTCTGCGGGCAGGTTGATCAGAAGCGCCCAGTATGAAGGGTGGTGCCGCAGGACTCAAGCGCGCAATGGCGCAAGATGGAGAATGGTCCGCCCTTTCGTGGCAAGGATCACGGTCGAGCAGGCGTGCAGCAATGCCGGCTTCAGGGCCGAACCGCCGGTGTCTCGATCTTCATCCCGGTGGCGCGTTGCGCCAGAAACAGTTCCAGTGCCGTGAATTCGTCGCTGCCGTAGGCGAAGGGCTCGGCACGCACGCCGCTCATGCAGCCGCGCAGCCGCCGTTGCAGCGAACCCATGCCCTGCCATTCGAGCCGATAGATCGGGTAGCCGACCGGATGAGCCTGCGGGATGGTGCTGCCGGCCAGGCGTCGCCCCGGGTTGTCGTCGTGGCATTGCGCACACGAGAAATCGAGTTGCCCGAATTTGGTCCGGTACAGCCGCTCGCCTTCGGCGCGTGCCGACGCCAGTCGGGCGTCGATCGGCGGCTTGATCGGCAGGCCGCGGCCTAGCCAGCCGAGATAGGTTTCGAGGCCGATCAGCTCATCACTTTCGGCTGCCAGTGGCGGGCGTGCGAGGTGTCGGGTGCGGCACAGGTTGACCCGTGTGGACAGCGTGACCGGCTTGCCGAGCAACGCGTCGAAGGCCGGGTATCGGGTCGCCACGTCGCGTACCTGACTGCTGGTGTGGCAGCGCGCGCAGTCGGCGGCGAAACGTTCTTCGCCGTCCTTCAGCCAAAGCCAGGCCGGGTTCTGCGTATCGTCGCGCTGCAGTGCCTGCAGGGCAGGGCTCATGTCGTCGAAACCCGAGCGGCGCGGCGTGGTCGGCGGCTGCTGCGCAAAGGCCGTCGTCAGGCTGGCCGCCAGCGCCAGCGCGAGTGCGCCAGCCGCGTGCGCCTGGCTTCCGAACTCAGGCCACCTGCAGCGTCGCACGGTCGGTTTGCGTGAACCCGTTGTCGCCGCGCCATTCGACGGTCAAGCTGCCGCTGCGCGTTGCGCGCAGGAAAAACGCCAGCGACGGATTGGCGGCAATGGCAGGGAACAGATCGGCGGCAAATACCCGTTCGCCTTCGAATCGGCACTCGACCTTGCGGATGATGTCGCGAGGCAATGCCTTGCCCACTGCGCTGGTGCGGTAGCCGGTTTCCATCGGATGCTGGACCAGCACCCGGACCGAGACGATCTCGCCGGGCTTCGCAGTCTTCTGCAGATGAATGATCGATCGCGCCAT